>NZ_JBIAMB010000005.1:0-461284 GCF_042873895.1 Streptomyces sp. NPDC004435
CCGCTGGCCCGGGGGGGGGGGGGGGGGGGGGGGGCGGGGGCGGGGGGGGGTGGGCCCCCCCCCCCCCGGGGCCCCCGGGGGGGGGGGGGGGGGGGGGGCCCCCGGGGGGCCCCCCCGCCCCGGAGGGTCAGCCCTGGCGGACGCGCAGTGCGCGGGCGAGGTCGTCAAGCTGGTCGGCGAGCCTGCGGTGGAGGGCGGGGATCATGGTGCCGTCGGCGAGGCGGCGTTCGCCGAGGGCGAGGGAGTCGGCGTCGACCGCGTACGCCGGGAAGGCGTGGCGGCCGGCGGCCTCGGCCATGGCGGGGCCGCGGCGGTCGCCGAGGGCGATGGCGGCGTCGTAGAACCGCTCGACGTACTCCTCGACCAGATCGGCCTGTTCGGGCTGCCAGAAGCCGAGGGCGGTGGCGGTGAACAGGTAGTTCGACAGGTCGTCGGAGTCGAACATGGCCGCCCAGGCGGTCGCCTTGGCCGCCGGGTCGGGGAGGGAGGCGCGGCAGCGGGCGGCGCCTTCCTGGCCGGTGGCGCTGGGGTCGCGCTCCAGCTCGGCGGCGATGGCGGTCTCGTCGGTGGCGCCGAGGACGGCGAGCCGGGCGAGGATGCGCCAGCGCAGCTCGGGGTCGAGTTCGGGGCCGCCGTGGACGGTGCCCTCGTCGAGCCAGGAGGCGATCTGGTCGGGGGTGGTGGCGCTGTCGATCAGGGCGCGGACGGCGGTGAGGCGCAGGCCGGGGTTTTCGCCGTCCTCGGTGCGGCGGAGCAGGGCGCGGGCGATCTCGCGGAGGCCGGCGAGGGCTGCGGGGCGCTCCTCGGCGGTGAGGTACCGGTCGGCGACCTGGGTGCGGGCGAAGGCCAGGACGCCCTGGACGATGCCGAGTTCGGTCTCCTCGGTGAGGTGGGCGAGGGCGGTCTCCAGGTAGGCGGCGGGCTCCAGCTCGCCGTCGCGGACCATGTCGCGCATCGCGTTCCACACGACGGCCCGGGTGAGCGGGTCGGGGATGCGGGAGAGGCCGTGGAGGGCGGACTCCTCGGAGGTCTCGTCGAAGCGGAGCTTGGCGTAGCTGAGGTCGCCGTCGTTGAGGACGACGAGGGCGGGGCGGGGGCCGGTGAGCCGGACGGGCTCGGCCTGCGGCACGTCGAGGGCGACGCGCTCGCGGAGGGCGAGTTCGCCGTCGGGGCGGCGGTCGTAGAGGCCGGCCTCGATGCGGTGGGGGCGGCTGCCCGCGCGGTCGACGGCGAGGTCCCAGCGGTTGCCCTCGCCGGTGAGGCGGGGGGTGAGGGTGTCGACGCCGGTGGTGCGGAGCCACTGCTCGGCCCAGGCGTGGACGTCGCGGTCGGTGGCGGCGGCGAGGTTGTCGATGAAGTCGGCGAGGGTGGCGTTGCCGAAGCGGTGCCGCTTGAAGTGGATGTTGATGCCGGCGAGGAAGTCCTCCTCGCCGAGCCAGGCGACGAGCTGGCGGAGGGCGGAGGCGCCCTTGGCGTAGGAGATGCCGTCGAAGTTGAGGAGGGCGGAGGCGGTGTCGGGGACGGCCTCGGGGTCGGGGGCGACGGGGTGGGTGGAGGGGCGCTGGTCGGCGTCGTATCCCCAGGACTTGCGGGCGACGCCGAAGTCGATCCAGGTGTCGGCGAAGAGGTCGGAGCACGCCTCGTTGACGGTCTGGTAGCCCATGTACTCGGCGAAGGACTCGTTCAGCCAGATGTCGTCCCACCAGCGGAGGGTGACGAGGTCGCCGAACCACATGTGGGCCATCTCGTGGGCGATGACCATGGCGCGGGTCATCCGCTCGGTGGCGGTGACGGCGGAGCGGAAGACGAATTCGTCGCGGAAGGTGACGAGGCCGGGGTTCTCCATGGCGCCGGCGTTGAACTCGGGGACGAACGCCTGGTCGTAGGAGTCGAAGGGGTAGGGCTCGTCGAACTTCTCGTGGTAGCGGTCGTAGCAGGCCTCGGTGACGGCGATGATCTCGTCGGCGTCGGCGTCGAGGTACGGGGCGAGGGAGCGGCGGCAGTGGATGCCGAAGGGCAGTCCGGCGTGTTCGGTGCGGACGGAGTGCCAGGGGCCGGCGGCGACGCAGACGAGGTAGGTGGAGACCGGTGGGGTGGGGGTCGCGGTCCAGCGGCCGTCCTGCTGCTGTTCGGTGACGCCGTTGGAGAGGACGGTCCAGCCCTCGGGGGCGGTGACGGAGACCTCGAAGATGGCCTTCAGGTCGGGCTGGTCGAAGGCGGCGAAGACGCGCTGGACGTCCTCCATGAAGAGCTGGGTGTAGACGTAGGACTCGCCGTCGGTGGGGTCGAGGAAGCGGTGCATGCCCTCGCCGGTGTGCGAGTAGCGCATGGTGGCGGTGAGGGTCAGCTCGTGCTCGCCCTCGGTGAGGCCGAGCGCGAGGCGGTTCCCGTCGAGGGCGGCGGGGTCGAGGGGCTTGCCGTCGAGGGTGACGGAGTGGAGGGTGTCCGGCTTGACTTCGACGAAGGTGTCTCCCGCGGCGCGGGCGGTGAAGCGGATGCGGCTGGTGGACCCGAAGGTCTCGTCGCCGCCGGTGAGGTCGAGGTCCACCGTGTAGTGGTGGACGTCGAGCAGCTGGGCACGGGTCTGCGCTTCGTCGCGCGTCAGTACGGACATGGGCCCTATGCTGCCCGATCGTCCGGTCGGGTGGCAGGGGTGGTGCCCCAGGTGATCCACGGGGGCCTCGCGGGCGGCGGGTCAGGCGAGGCCGGTGCCGTCGAGGTGGGCGAAGGCGGCGGTGATCCGGGGCCGGTCGTAGCCTCCGGGGCCGGCGGCGCCGCTGGAGACGAGGGCGGCGAGCAGCAGCCGGGCCTTGGCGGGGGCGAGCGGGCCGGCCGGGACGAGGCCGTGGTGGAGGAGGTCGTGCTCGGAGCCGGGGCCGCGGTAGGTGTCGCTGAGGCCGGTGCCGGCTCCCGTGCGGGAGGCGAGGACGACCGGGATGCGGCGGGCGATCCCGGCGAGGGGTTCGACGAGCCAGGAGGGGGCGTGGCCGGCGCCGAAGGCGGCGACGACGAGGCCCTGGAAGCGGTCGTCGACGGCGGAGAGGAGTTCGCCTCGGTCGCCGAGGCTCAGGGTGAGCAGGGCGATCCGGACCGAGGGGTCGTAGGAGAGCCGGCAGGGGGTGGTGGGCACGGCGGGGCGGAGCAGGATCCGCGGGGTGCCCTCGACGACGGTGCCGAGGGGGCCGGCGCCGGGCGAGGCGAAGGTGGCGATCGAGGTGGTGTGGGTCTTGCGGGCGTGCCGGGCGGCGTGGATCTCGTCGGCGAGGACGACGACGACGCCGAGGCCCCGGCAGGCGGGGTCGGCGGCGACGGCGAGTGCGGCGGCGAGGTTGGCGGGGCCGTCGGCGCCGGGCAGGTCGGGGCGGCGCATGGCGCCGGTCACGGCGATGGCGGCCCGCTCGGTGGGGCAGAGCAGGTCGAGGAGGAAGGCGGTCTCCTCCAGGGTGTCGGTGCCCTGGACGACGACGACGCCGGAGCCGGCGGCGACGGTCTCGTTCACCTCGGCGGCGAGGGCGGCGAGGTCCTCGGGGGTGAGGGAGGAGGAGGGGAGCCGGCGGAAGTCACGGACCTCGACGTCCTCGGGTGCGCCGAGGGCGGCGAGCACCTCGGGGCCGGTCATACGGCCCAGCTCACCGCCGCGCGCGGAGATGGTCCCGCCGAGGGTGAAGACCGTGACCCGGCTCATCAGCGTGCTCCGTCCGCGATCGTCTCGTGGTGGCGGATGACCTCGGCGATGATGAAGTTGAGCAGTTTCTCCGCGAAGGCCGGGTCCAGTTTCGCGCTCACGGCGAGTTCGCGCAGCCGGGCGATCTGGCGGGCCTCGCGGGCCGCGTCGGCGGGCGGCAGCTGGTGCTCCGCTTTGAGGACGCCGACCTGCTGGGTGCACTTGAAGCGTTCGGCGAGCATGTGGACGACGGCGGCGTCGATGTTGTCGATCGATTCGCGCAGCCGGGTCAGCTCGGCGCGGACGGACGGGTCGATGTCGTGGGCGTCGTTCCTGGTGTCGCTCATGGTCAGCGAGCTTAGACGGAGTCTCCGGTGAGGGTCGGCGGGTGTTCGGGATCCGGTACGCGGTCGCTCCAGCCGCCGTGGACGGCCCGGCCCTGTTGCTCGCGGAAGCGGACGGGGGCGAGTCCGACCCTTCGGGTGAAGAGCCGGGAGAAGTAGGCCGGGTCGTCGTAGCCGACGCGGCGGGCGACGGCGGCGACCGGCAGCTCGGTGGCGGCGAGGAGTTCCTTGGCGCGGCCGAGCCGGACGGTGAGCAGGTAGTCCTTGGGGCTGCATCCGGCGGCGCGGCGGACGGCCGTGCGCAGCTCGGCGGCGGTCATGCCGTGCCGGGCGGCGTGCTCGGCGACGGAGAGGGGCTGGAAGGCGTCGCGGGCGAGGCCGGTGAGGACGGGGTCGCCGTCGGTGTCGGTGTCGGCGCGGCCGCGGCGCAGGGCGACGAGGAGTTCGTGGACGGCGGCGGCGGTCTCGACCTCCAGGAGCGGGTTGCCGGGTCGGGCGGCGCGGGCGATGCGGGCGATGGCGGCGCGGGCGGGGGCTGCGTCGGCGAGGGGGACGACGGGCCGGTCGGGTTCGATGTAGCCGAGCTCGGTGTAGGTGGCGGCGGCGGGTCCGGTGAAGTCGACGAAGGACTCGTCCCAGCCGGTGGCGGGGTCGGCGCCGTAGTGGTGGGGGACGCCGGGGGTGAGCCAGAGGAGGGCGGGGGCGGCGACGGGGGTGGTGCGGCCGTCGGCGGAGCGGTACCAGCCGCCGCCGGCGGAGACGACGACGGCGACGTGGTGGTCGAGGGTGCGGGGGCCGACGACGGGGAGCCGGCCGTGCTGGAGTCCGACCCCGAGGCAGACGAGGCCGAGCCGGTGGTGGACCGGTCCGGGGGTGAAGTAGCGCATCCAGGTGTGGTACATCCGGCCGTCCTGCTTTCCGCGCGCTCTCCAAGGTCCAAACTGCGACGATCTTTGTCCATGGACCGGCCCGCCGCCAGGGGGTGAGGGTGGGGGCATGAGTACGTTCGCTGTGGGTGACGAGGACTTTCTGCTGGACGGGCGGCCGGTGCGGCTGCTGTCGGGGGCGCTGCACTACTTCCGGGTGCACGAGGGGCACTGGAAGCACCGGCTCGGGATGCTGCGGGCGATGGGGCTGGACTGCGTCGAGACGTACGTGCCGTGGAACCTGCACGAGCCGGAGCCGGGCCGGTACGCGGATCCGGAGGCGCTGGGCCGGTTCCTGGACGCGGTGGCGGCGGCCGGGATGCGGGCGATCGTGCGTCCGGGGCCGTACATCTGCGCCGAGTGGGAGAACGGCGGGCTGCCGCACTGGCTGACGGGGCCGCTGGGGCGGCGGGTGCGGACCCGGGACCCGGAGTACCTGCGGGCGGTGGAGGCGTGGTTCCGGCGGCTGCTGCCGCAGGTGGTGGCGCGGCAGGCGCACCGGGGCGGGCCGGTGGTGATGGTCCAGGTGGAGAACGAGTACGGGAGCTACGGGAGTGACGCCCGCTATCTGGAGTGGCTGGCGGGGCTGCTGCGGGAGTGCGGGGTGACGGTGCCGCTCTTCACCTCGGACGGGCCCGAGGACCACATGCTGACGGGCGGTTCGGTGCCGGGGGTCCTGGCGACGGCGAACTTCGGTTCGGGGGCGGCGGAGGGGTTCGCGGCGCTGCGCCGGCACCGTCCTTCGGGGCCGCTGATGTGCATGGAGTTCTGGTGCGGCTGGTTCGACCACTGGGGGACGGAGCACGCGGGGCGGGACGCGGCGGGGGCCGCGGAGGCGCTGCGGGAGGTGCTGGAGTGCGGGGCCTCGGTGAACGTCTACATGGCGCACGGGGGCTCGAACTTCGGTGGCTGGGCGGGCGCGAACCGTTCCGGCGACCTGCACGACGGGCGGCTGCTGCCGACGGTGACCTCGTACGACTACGACGCGCCGGTGGACGAGTGGGGGCGGCCGACGGAGAAGTTCCACCGCTTCCGGGAGGTGCTGGAGAAGTACGCGGCGGGGCCGCTGCCCGAGGTGCCGGAGCCGCCGGCCCGGCTGGCGGCTCCGGTGCGAGCGGAGGCGGCGGGCTGGGCGCCGCTGGGGGCCGTGGTGGAGGCGCTGGGTGGTGCGGAGCGGGAGTCGGGGGTGGCGCCGACCTTCGAGGAGCTGGGGGTGGACCGCGGAGTGGTGCGGTACCGCTTCTCCGTGCCGGGGCCCCGGCAGCCGTATCCGCTGGCGGTGACGGGGCTGCGGGACCGGGCGCAGGTGTGGGTGGACGGGGTCTTCGCCGGGGTGCTGACGGAGGAGGACGCGGTGCTGCCGGAGCCGGTGGCGGGGCCGGCCGTGGTGGAGCTGTGGGTGGAGTCGCTGGGCCGGGTGAACTACGGGCCGCGGCTGGCCGAGCCGAAGGGGATCACCGGCGGGCTGCTGCACGAGCGCCAGTACGTGCACGGGGTGCGGGCCCGGGGGCTGCGCCTCGACGCCTTCACGGCGGAGGCGGTGGACGGGGTGGCGTTCCGCGAGCCGGCGGGGCGGCCCGACGGGCGGGGCCTGTACCGGGCGTCGGTGGAGGTGGCGGGCGCGGGGGACGCGGAGCTGCGGCTGCCGGGCGCGGGCCGGGGCTTCGTCTGGGTGAACGGCTTCTGTCTGGGCCGGTACTGGCCGGGCGCGGGCCCGCAGGAGGGGCTGTTCGTGCCGGGTCCGGTGCTGCGGGAGGGCGCGAACGAGGTGTGGGTGCTGGAGCTGGAGGGTGACGGGCCCGAGCGGGTGGAGCTGGGCTGAGCGCGATCCGGTGGAGGGGACGGGGAGGGCCCCGGGGCGCTGTGCCGCCCCGGGGCCCCCGTCCTATGGGGGGGGTTACAGCGTGGCCGCGGCGGACTTGATCGCGGCGGCGAAGGTCGAGACCTCCGTGTAGACGCCGGGGTAGTCGGGCCGCGCGCAGCCCTGGCCCCAGCTCACGATGCCGACCTGGACCCAGGCGCCGGCGTTGTCCTTGCGGAACATCGGGCCGCCGGAGTCGCCCTGACAGGTGTCGACGCCGCCCTGGGGGTAGCCGGCGCAGATCTCCTCGGACGGGACGAGGTCGCTGCCGTACGAGGCCTGGCAGGAGGCGTCCGAGACGAAGGGGACGTTGGCCTTGAGCAGGTAGCGCTGCTGGCCGCCGCCCTCGCGGGCCGCGCCCCAGCCGGCCACGGTGAAGGTGCCGCTGTTGTAGGCGGTGGTCTCGGCGAGCTTCAGGGTGGGCAGCGAGGTGATGGGGCTGGCGAGCTTGATGAGCGCCCAGTCCTTGCCCTTGCCGTTGTAGCCGGGGGCTCGGTAGATCTTGGTGGAGCGGACCTTGATGGCGCTGCTCGACTGGAGGTCGACGACGCCGGCGGTGGCGGTGATGGAGGTGTTGTTGCCGGTCGCGCCGACGCAGTGGGCGGCGGTGAGGACGACCTGCGGGCTGATGAGGGAGCCGCCGCAGCCCATGGAGAGCCGGACCATCCAGGGGAACTCGCCCTGGGCGGCGCGGGTGCCGCCGACGACCGGGTTGGGGGCCGCGGTGGCGCTGGAGACGGGCTGGAGGCTGAGCGCGGCGAGTGCGACGGCGCCGGCGGCGGCGAGTTTCTGCAGGGTGCGGACGAGTCGGTTCTTCTGCACGGTCTGCCTTCTCTCGTGGGGGGTTCCTGCATGGGGGGTGCGGCCCTGACGGCGGGTCGCCCGTGCCGCGCGGAGGGCTGTACACACCCGTCCGCCATGACATGAGCCCGTCAAGGCATGTCCGGATTATGGACAGCTCTCAACTGCCGCCACAAGGAAGCCTTTTCGGCCAGACCCGAACTCGGACCGTACAGTGGGAGCGGGGGTGGAGCGCGTATGACGGACCGCCACGGGGCCGACCGGGTCGATGAGGACACCCATGGGGTGGAGCACGGCTTCCCCCACCGGGAGGCCGTACGGGTCTCGCTCACCGCGCTCTACCGGCGGCTCGGACCCACCGGCGTCGGCCGGTACGCGACCAGCGTGACCGCCGCCGAGGTGGCCCTCTCCCCCGGCGAGGACCCGCTCCTCGGCGCCACCCGGGTGGCCGGGGTCCTGGTGCGCCACCTGCGCCTCCCGGAGGCACCGGCGGTGGTGTCGTTCCGGCGGATGGAGCACGCCGCCACCGTCGAGCCCGCCGCCGGACCCGAGTACGCCGTCGAGCTCAACGAGCGCTTCCGGGGCCGCCCCCGGGACATCGGCGCCGCCCTCGCCCACGAGCTCACCCACGTGCTGCTCCACCGGCTCGGCCTGGGCTTCCCCGACACCGGGCGCAACGAGATCCTCACCGACGTGACGACCGCCTACCTCGGCGCCGGATGGCTGCTTCTCGACGCCTTCCGGCAGGACGGCGCCGAGAGCCAGAAGCTCGGCTACCTCACCCCGGAGGAGTTCGGCTGGGTCCTCGCCCAGCGCGCCGAGCTCTTCGGCGAGGACCCCTCGCCGTGGTTCACCAGCGCGGTCGCGTACGAGGCGTGGCGGCGCGGCCGGGCCGAGGCCGCCCGGGAGCGGCGGCTGCCGCCGCTGGCCGGGGCGGGGTGGTCGGACCGGCGCCGCTACGCCCGCGAGCGGCGGCTCGGCCGGGCCGCGCCCGGCGCCCCGTACGCCTTCGACGGCGGCGCCCCGGCGACCGGGGTCGCCTTCCCCTGCCCCGTCTGCCGCCAGCGGCTCCGCGTCCCGGCCGGACGCGCGCTGCGGGCCCGCTGCCGGCTCTGCGGGACGGTCCTCGACTGCGCCGGGTGAAGGACACCGTGCCCCCCTGCCGCGACTGCGCAGGGGGAACCACCGTGCCCCTTCCGCGACTGCGCCGGGGAAAATGCCGTGCCCCTTCCGGCTCAGGGCGGGACAATACGGTCATGGATCGGAGTTTCGAGGAACTGGTGGCCGAGGCCGAGGCCGCCCCGATGGAGGGCTGGGACTTCTCCTGGCTCGACGGACGGGCCACGGAGGAGCGGCCCAGCTGGGGCTACCAGCGACTGCTGGGCGAGCGGTTGGGCGCGGCCACGGCCGCGCTCGACATCCAGACCGGGGGCGGGGAGGTGCTGGCCGGGGCCGGGAAGCTGCCGCCGCTGACGGCGGCCACCGAGTCCTGGCCGCCGAACGTGGCGAAGGCGACCCGGCTGCTCCACCCGCTCGGCGCGGTGGTCGTCCACGACGAGGACGAGCCGCCGCTGCCCTTCGGCGACGCCGCCTTCGACCTGGTCGTCAGCCGCCACCCGGTGACGGTGTGGTGGACCGAGATCGCCCGGGTGCTGCGCCCCGGCGGCACGTACCTCTCCCAGCAGGTGGGCCCGGCCAGCGTCTTCGAACTGGTCGAGTACTTCCTCGGGCCGCAGCCGGCGGAGGTCCGCCGCGCCCGGCACCCCGAGGACACCCGGCGGGACGCCGAGGCGGCCGGCCTGGAGGTGGTGGACCTGCGGGCGGAGGCGCTGCGGACCGAGTTCCTGGACGTCGGCGCGGTGGTCTGGTTCCTGCGGAAGGTGATCTGGATGGTGCCGGGCTTCACGGTGGAGGCGTACCGGGACCGGCTGCGGGAGCTGCACGAACGGATCGGCCGGGAAGGACCGTTCGTGGCCACGACGAGCCGGTTCCTCATCGAGGCGCGCAAGCCCTGAGCCGGCCGGAACGGATTTGCGCCGAGGACCGACGGCGGGTCAGGGTCGGGGCATGAGCACGCTGTTCGACGCCATCACGAGCGGGGACGAGGACGCGGTCGTCCGGGCCCTGCGCGCGGGGGCCGACCCCGAGGCCACCGACGACGGGGAGACCGCCCTCTACCGCGCGGCGGTCGCCGACGAGCCGGGGATCGTGCGGCTGCTGCTCGCCGCCGGCGCCGACCCCTCCCGGGCGAGCGGCCCGGACGGCGGCGACCTGCCGCTGTGCGGGGCGGCCTGCGGCGGGCACGCGGGGACGGTACGGGCGCTGCTCGCGGCGGGCGCGGCGCCCGACCAGGAGGAGGAGTTCGGCTTCACCGCGCTGGCCTGGGCGGTCCGGCTCGGCCACGCGGAGACCGTACGGGCGCTGCTCGAACACGGCGCCGGCGCCGACCGCCCCGGCCCCGACGGCCTCGCCCCGCTGACCGCGGCGGCCCGGCGCGGCTCCACGGCGTGCGTACGGGCGCTGCTCGACCACGGCGCGGGGGGCGCGGCGCCGGCGCTGCGGGAGGCACGGCGGTGGATCGGCGTGGACATGGCGGCCGAACTGCGGCGCGGCCTGGTCGCGGGGAACGACAGCGGGGAGACCTACGAGGCGGTGGTCCGCAGGGTCCGGGAGGACGGCGGCGTGACCGTGGTCGTCGAGCTGCTGCGGGAGGACGGCCGGCCGGGGCGCGGCGACGAACGGCAGACGGGGCACGCGGCCGTCGCGACCCTCCTGGAGGCGGCCCTCGGCCGGCGCACCCCGCACGAGGAGCTGGCGGCGCGGGCGCTGCGCTGCGGGGACCCGGAGCTGGACGACTGGACGACGGCGGTGGCGGAACTGGCCGGCCGGGCCGACGAGGAGACCTTCGTGGCGGCGGCCGCCTGGTGCGCCTACCGCGACCCGCTGCGGCGGGCTTTCGGCGCGCGGGTCCTCGGGGCGCTGCCCGGGTTCGCGGCGAGCGCGGTGCCGGTGCTGCGTCGCCTCGCGGCGGAGGCGGCGGGCCCGGCGCGGGAACCGGTCCTCTCGGTGGTGACGGCGCTCGGGGCGTGCGCGGACCCGGCGGCGCTGCCGGAGCTCCTGGCCGCCGCCGGCCATCCGGACCCGGAGGTGCGGCGGGCGACGGCGGGCGCGCTGGCGGGGCTCGTGCCCGCCGGGGACATGGAGGCGCTGGGGGTGCTGCTCGGGCTGAGCCGGGACGGGGACGCGCGGGTGCGGGACTGGGCGGTGCTGGCCCTCGCCGAACTGCCGGACGACACCCCGCTCGTACGGGAGGCGCTGGCGGAGCGTCTCGCCGACCCCGACCCCGAGACGGTGGCCGAGGCGGCCCGCGGGCTCGCGATCCGCCAGGACCCGCGGGCGGTGGACGCGCTGGCGGCGGTCCTCTCGGACGGCGAGCCGGACGGCGCGCCCCGCGAGACGGCCCTGGCCGCCCTGGAGTTCGTGCCCGACGCCCGGGTCAGGACCCGGCTGGAATGGATCCCGCCGCGCGGTCGCTGAGGGGGCGGCAGAAGACAGGGTCCCCGTCCGGTGGCCGGGCGGGACCGGACCGCGCGAGGACAGGACCGGACGACACGCGGTTCAGGCTCCGTACACCGGGTGCGGGGGCTCCGCGAGGGCCAGGAGTTTGCGGGCCGTCTCGCCCGCCTCCGCCGGGGTCCTGCGGCCGCCGCTGGACTCGCTCGGGCCCGGGCGCCACCCCTCCATCACGGTCAGCCGGCCGCCCTCGGCCTCGAAGACGCGGCCGGTGACGCCCGCCGAGCCCGCCGAGCCGAGCCAGACGACCAGCGGGGAGACGTCCTCGGGGAGGGCCCGGAGGCCGTCGATGACCTGCTCGGTCATGCGGGTGCGGGCGGCCGGGGCGATGGCGTTGACCTGGACGCCGTACCGGGCGAGTTCGGCCGCGGCGACCAGCGTGAGGCCGACGACGGCCGCCTTGGCCGCCGCGTAGTTGCCCTGCCCGACGCTGCCGAGGAGCCCCGCCCCCGAGGTGGTCTGCACGACCCGGGCGTCGGGCGTGCGCCCGGCCTTCGCCTCGGCGCGCCAGTACGCGGCGGCGTACCGGAGCGGCAGGAAGTGGCCCTTGGCATGGACGCGCATCACGGCGTCCCAGTCCTTCTCGTCGAGGTTGACCAGCATCCGGTCGCGCAGGAAGCCGGCGTTGCAGACCAGGGTGTCGAGCCGGCCGAAGGCGTCGAGGGCGGTGGTGACGAGCGAGGAGGCGCCCTCGGTGGACGCGATGTCACCGCCGTGGGCGACGGCTTCGCCGCCCGCCGCCCTGATCTCCTCGACGACGGCGGTGGCCGGGCTGTCGGGCCCGGGCGTGCCGTCGAGGCCGACGCCCAGGTCGTTGACGACGACCCGGGCTCCCTCGGCGGCGAAGCCGAGCGCGTGCGCCCGCCCGAGCCCGCGGCCCGCCCCGGTGACGACCACCACGCGGCCCTCGCAGATCCCCGTGCCCATCCCCATGCCCATCCCCATCTCGGCTCCCCTTCCGGCCTGTTCGGACTCCACGGCTGTTCCCACGAGGGCGGGCACGAACCCTCCCGCCGGGATCCCCCGGCTGCTACCTTCCTCCCCGGGAGGCCGCCTAACAAGCGTTTGGTTGAAGATGGCCCGGCGCACTGTCGCGTGCCTCCGCCCGCACCCCTTTCCCCCTCAGTAAGGGAGTCAGCCATGTCTCTGTCGAGACGCGCACTGCTGAGCACCGCCGGTGCCGCCGCCGTCGTGGCGGCGGTCGCCCCGCCCGCCTCCGCGGCCCGCCCCCGAAACCCCCGCGCCCCCCGTACGCTCCGGCAGATCCCGCTCCAGGGCGCGGTGAACGTCCGTGACCTGGGCGGCTACCGCACCCTCGACGGCGAGCGGGTCCGGCACGGCCTCGTCTACCGGGCCGACCACCTCGGCAAGCTCACCGACGCCGACCTGGCCACCCTCGGCGCGCTGCGGCTCACCCGGGCGGTCGACTTCCGGATCCCGCTGGAGGTCGCCTCCGACGGGGCCGACCGGCTGCCCGCCGGGGTCACCGCCGTCTCCCGGCCGATCACCGACAACGGCCTCTACGCGCAGCTGCACGCCGTGATCGGCTCGGGCGACCCGGTCCGTCAGGAGGAGGCGCTGGGCGGCGGCCGGGGAGCGGCCTTCATGGCGGGCGTGTACCGCACCTTCGTCACCGACGCCGCGAACCGGGACGCCTTCGGGCGGACCCTGCGCGAGCTCGCCGCGCCCGGCGCGGGCCCGGCGCTCTACCACTGCACCTCGGGCAAGGACCGCACCGGCTGGACGAGCTGGCTGCTCCTGCGGCTCGTCGGCGTGCCGGAGCGCCTCGCCACCGAGGACTACCTGGCCTCCAACGCGATCCGCGCCGCGCACGACGCCCGGGTCCGCGAGGGCCTGCGGCAGGCCGGGCTGATGCGGAACCCCGAACTGATCGTGCCGTTGCAGGAGGTCCGCCAGGAGTACCTGGACGCGGCGCTCTCGGAGGTCCGCTGCCGCTACGGCAGCCTGTACCGCTATGTGACGGCCGGCCTGGGCCTGGACCCGCGCACCCTGGCGGGTCTGCGGGAGCGGCTGGTCGGCTGACGCGGGGGCGGCGCGGCCCGTGCGGGGGCCGCGCCGCCCCCGCGCCCTCGCCGTCCGCGTCCGGACCCCGCGGTTCAGGCGCGGACGGCGATGCCGTCCAGGACCATCGACAGGTACTGGCGGGCGATCTCCTCGGGGCTGTGGTGTCCGCCGGGCCGGTACCAGGAGGCCGCGACCCAGACGGTGTCGCGGACGAAGCGGTAGGTGAGGCGGACGTCGAGGTCGGCGCGGAACACGCCGTCCGCCACCCCCCGCTCCAGGGTGCCGAGCCACGCCTTCTCGAACCTGCTCTGCGAGTCCGCGAGGTACCCGAAGCGGGGGAGGTCGGTGAGGTGGCGGGACTCCTTCTGGTAGATGGCGACGGCGGCACGGTGCCGGTCGATCTCGCGGAAGGACTCGGTGACGAGGGCCTCGATGGTCTCCCGGGGGCCGAGTGCGGCCGCCAGGACGGCGTCGTACCCCTCCCACAGCTCGGTGAGGAAGGTGGAGAGGATCTCGTCCAGCATCGACTCCTTGGAGTCGAAGTGGTAGTAGAGGCTGCCGGCGAGCATGCCGGCGGCGTCCGCGATCTTCCGGACGGTGGTGGCGTTGTACCCCTGGGCGGCGAACACCTCGGCCGCGGTGTCGAGGAGTTCGCGGCGCCGCTCGGGCGCGGCGGCGTTCGCCGGGTTCTTCTTCTTGGTCGCTGACACCCGCCCATTGTCGTCGGTCGCCGCCGGTCCGGGGGCCGCCGCCGTACGGCCTGTGGATCCCGTACGGAAACGGCTCAGGCGTCCTCGCGCGGCGGCGCGTCGTCGTTGCCGCGCCGCAGGGTCCGGAGCGCGCGCCCGGGGCGCCAGGTGGTGAAGCAGATCTCCTCGCCGTCCACCCAGGTCCGGACGATCTCGCCGGGCTCCACCCGGAACACGTGGAAGGGCAGCGGCATGCCGATCCCGGCGGCGTACCGGGCGAGGTGGTCCGGGTCGGTGATCTCGACGGCCCGCCCGGAGATCCGGACGTCCCCGCCCCCCATCCCGGTGCCGGCGCCGGGGTTGGCGAGCAGCGCGAACCTCGGGTCGCGGCGGAGATCGAGGGCCTTGCGCGAGTTCGGCATCATGCCGAGCCACAGCTCGCCGTCCCGGAAGTCGGCCTCGATGCCGCTGAGCCGCGGCGAGCCGTCCTTCCGGAGGGTGGCGAGGGCGTGGTGGGTGAACTGTCCGAAGCGCTCCCGCACGGTGGCGGCGAGCGCGGGCTCGGCGGCCTCGAAGGCGGCCCAGGTGAGGGTTCCGGTGTCTCGCATGCTGTCAGGAAACACCGGATACCCGACATCTACTGTCCGGATTGCTCCGGGCGCCGGAACGGCGCCCGGAAAGCGGGGGCGTGCGGGGGACGGCGCCCGGGACACGGCGGCGCCCGGAAGACGGGTGTCCGGGAGCCGGCGGCGTCCGGGAATCAGCGCCCGGGACACGGCGGCGTCCGGGAGGCGCCGTCTAGGCGCCGGCGCGCTCCGCCTTGCTGCGCTCGACGCAGAACTCGTTGCCCTCCGGGTCGGCCAGGGTCGCCCAGCCCGTCCCGTCCGGGTTGCGGTGGTCGCCGACGAGCGTCGCGCCGAGCGCGAGCAGCCGCTCGACCTCCTCGTCGCGCGTACGGTCCTGCGGCTGGATGTCGAGGTGGACCCGGTTCTTGACGGTCTTCGGCTCCGGGACCCGGATGAAGAGGAGGCCGGCCCCCTCCGACTCGACGAGGGCCTCGGGGTCACCGGGCGCGTCGTCGTCGGAGACCTTGCTGTCGAGCACCTTCGCCCAGAACTCCGCGAGGGCGTAGGCGTCGGCGCAGTCGATGGTCACGTGGCGTACGAGAGAACTCATGTGCCCATGATCCACCCGGGGCCCGGCGCGGTCATCCGATTTCGGCGCGGACGACGCCCTGGGCGCGGGCGGCGGTGAGCCAGCGCGGGAACTCGGCGACCAGCCGGTCGTACAGCTCGGAGTCCGCGACCCTGCCGGGCTCCCTCCCGGCGTGGAAGAAGCCGGAGTTGTCGACGCACCGCCGCTCGGGGACGGCGAGCTCGTCGAGCCGGCGCAGGAAGTCGAACTGCTTGCTGCCGGGGTCGCCGAAGCCGACGAACTGCCAGAAGATCGGCAGCCGGGCCGCCTTGCAGACGTACCGCTCGGCGGCGAGGCGGTTGATGGGGCCGCCGTCGGTCTGGAAGACGACGAGGGCGGGTGCGGTGGCCCCGCTGTCGAGGTAGTGGTCGATGACCGCGTCCATGGCGAGGTGGTAGCTCGTCTTGCCCATGTGGCCGAGGCCGGCGACGATCCGCTCGACCCGGCCCTGGTGGTCGTCGAGTCTGATCTCGGTCTCGGCGTCGACGTCGGTGGAGAAGAAGACGACCGGCACCCGTCCGTCGTCGTCGAGCTGGGCGGAGAGCCCGAGGACCCGGTCGGCGAGGGCCTGGACGCTGCCGTCCCTGTAGTACGGCTTCATGGAGCCGGAGTAGTCGACCACCAGATAGACGGCGACGCGCTGCCCGTCGACGCCGTGCCGGCGCAGCGACTCCCCCGCCGACTTGTACAGGTCGACCAGCGCGGGCGCGGTCTCCTCCACCTTGCGCAGGCTCAGTGCCATCTCAGCGCTCCCCCTCGTCCCTCTCGGCCTTGTCGGCCTTCTCGGTCGTGACGACCGTCTCGGCTCTCTCGGCTCTCTCGATGTCCGCGAGCATGGCGTCGGCCAGGTCGCGTTCGGCGGCGTAGTACCGCTCCGCCCAGGTGAGGGTGAGCAGCGGGTACGCCCACGCCTCCTCCGCCCCGGCCTCGGCCGCGTCGGCGGCGGCGCGGCCGCGCAGGGTCTCGGCGTGGTCGCGGTGGCCGGTCAGGATCTCCCGGACCCGGTCGGGTTCGAGGAGGTGGCCGAGCCAGAGCCGCAGCAGCGGTCCGTGCTTGAGGACGGGCGGATCGACGGGGGCGGTTCCCGCCCAGGCCCCGACGGCGGCCAGGCCCTCGCCGGTGATGCGGTAGACCCGCTTGTCGCGACTGCCGGACTCGGGCGCGACCAGACGGGAGGTGGCGTATCCGGCCGCCTCCAGGCGGCGCAGCTCGCTGTAGATCTGACTGAAGGAGGGGCTCCAGTAGAAGAGTCCCAGCGAGCGGTCGGCCCACTTCTTGCAGTCGTAGCCGGACAACTCCCGCCCGAAGGAGAGCAGTCCGAGCACGGCCCAGCTCGTCGCGGGAAGCCCCGGCACCGCTCCGTCGTCCACCCCGTCCGCCACGGGCGGCAGTCTACGGCCCTTCCTCCTCCCCGCTGTGCCTGCTAGAAGTATTTCGACTAGGCATACATGCCATCGAACGGGAGGAGCGCCCGTGAAGTTCTCCATGATCTTCGAAGCACAGCTCGTCGACCCCACCCCCGCCCGTGAGCACCAGGTGCTCCGCGACTGCGTCGAACAGGCCGTCCTCGCCGAGGAGATGGGCTTCGACCGGATCTGGGCGGTGGAGCACCACTCCCTCACCCGGTACGCGCACATGAGCGCTTCCGAGATCTTTCTGACCTGGGTGGCGGCCAGGACCGAGCGGATCCGCGTCGGGCACGGCGTGGTGACGATGCCGTTCGGCTACCAGCATCCGGTCCGGGTGGCCGAGCGGACCGCGATGCTCGACGTCCTCTCCGGCGGGCGGGTCGACATCGGCGCCGGGCGGGGCGCGACCCGCCAGGAGATGCGCATGTTCGGGGTGCGCCCGGAGGACACCCGGCCGCAGACCGAGGAGGCGCTGCGGATCCTCGCGGCGGCGTGGCGGGAGGAGGAGTTCGAGTGGCACGGCACCCTCGACATCGGCCCGGGCGCGGTCCTGCCCCGCCCGGTCCAGACCCCGCACCCTCCGCTCTTCCTGGCCTGCTCGCAGCACGACTCGCTGCGGCAGGCGGCCGAACTCGGCGTCGGGGCCCTGGTGCTGGGCTTCGCGGGCGCCGACGACGTACGGGCGATGCGGAAGGTGTACGACGAGGCGCTGGCCTCCCGGGACGGTTCGCGGTTCGTCTCCACGGTGGCCAACGACCACTTCTCGGCGCTCTGCCCGACGGTCGTCCTGGACGACGCGGCCCGCGCGCTCCGGCTCGGCACCCGCGGCCAGCGCTTCTTCGCCGAGTCGATCGCCCACTGGTACGGCGGCGGGCCCGCGCCCACGGGGTACGCGGAGGACGAGGACCACACCGCCGCGCTCGCCGGCCGGCGGGACGAGCTGGTGGCCCGGCTGCACGCGGCGGACGTCCCCGCCCGCCCCGTCGACACCGGCACCTTCCACACCGACCACGCCTACGGCGACGCGGCCACCGCGGTCGCCTACGTGGACCGGCTCCGCCGGATCGGCGTCGACGAGGTGATGTGCCTGATCCAGATGGGCACGGTCCCGCAGGAGGTCTGTCTGGAGACGATCCGCCAGTGGGGCGAGCGGGTCATCCCGCGCTTCCGCCCGGCCCTCGCCGGCACCGGCACCGGCACCGGCTGAACACGCGGCGACGCCCGCCCCCGGTGTCCTCGGTCGAGGACGGGCGGGGCGGGCGTCGTGCGGTTCCGTACCTCGTCGTACGGGACGTCCGGTGGGGCCGGTCAGACCAGCAGCGAGCGGTCCGTCGGGCGGATCGGGGCCGGCAAGGAGCTGGCACCGGTCAGGTAGCGGTCCACCCCGCGGGCGGCGGAGCGGCCCTCGGCGATGGCCCAGACGATCAGCGACTGGCCGCGGCCGGCGTCGCCGGCGACGTACACGCCGTCGATGTTGGTGGCGTAGTCGGCGTCGCGGGCGATGTTGCCCCGCGCGTCCAGGGCGACACCGAACTGGGAGACCAGGCCGTTGGCGACGTCCGTGCCGGTGAAGCCCATGGCGAGGGTGACCAGCTGCGCGGGGATCTTCCGCTCGGTGCCCGGCTTCTGGGTCAGCTTGCCGTCGACGAACTCGACCTCGATGAGGTGGAGGTACTGGACGTTGCCGTCCGCGTCGCCCTCGAAGTGGGTGGTGGAGACGGAGTAGACCCGCTCGCCGCCCTCCTCGTGCGCCGAGGTGACCTTGTACAGCATCGGGAAGGTCGGCCAGGGCTGGTTGGCGTTCCGGTCCTCGCCCGGCCGGGGCATGATCTCCAGCTGGGTGACGGAGGCGGCGCCCTGGCGGTGGGCGGTGCCGACGCAGTCGGCGCCGGTGTCGCCGCCGCCGATGACGACGACGTGCTTGCCCTCGGCGGTGATCGGCGAGGCCACGAAGTCGCCCTCGACCACCTTGTTGGCGAGCGGCAGGTACTCCATCGCCTGGTGGATGCCCTGGAGCTCGCGGCCCTGCACGGGCAGGTCGCGGGCGGTGGTGGCGCCGGCGGCGACCACGACCGCGTCGAACCGCTTGCGCAGGTCGGTGGCCGTGACGTCGCGGCCGATCTCGACGCCGGTGCGGAACTTGGTGCCCTCCGCGCGCATCTGCTCGATGCGGCGGTTGATGTGCCGCTTCTCCATCTTGAACTCGGGGATGCCGTAGCGCAGCAGGCCGCCGATGCGGTCGGCGCGCTCGTACACGACCACGGTGTGGCCGGCCCGGGTCAGCTGCTGGGCGGCGGCGAGGCCCGCCGGGCCGGAGCCGATGACGGCGACGGTCTTGCCGGAGAGGCGCTCGGGCGCCTGCGGCTTGACGTCGTTGGCGTCCCACGCCTTGTCGATGATGGAGACTTCGACGTTCTTGATGGTGACGGCCGGCTGGTTGATGCCGAGCACGCACGCCGACTCGCACGGAGCCGGGCACAGGCGGCCGGTGAACTCCGGGAAGTTGTTGGTGGCGTGGAGGCGCTCGGACGCGGCCGACCAGTCCTCGCGGTAGGCGTAGTCGTTCCACTCGGGGATCAGGTTCCCGAGCGGGCAGCCGTTGTGGCAGAACGGGATGCCGCAGTCCATGCAGCGGCCGGCCTGCTTGCTGATGATCGGCAGCAGGGAGCCGGGGACGTAGACCTCGTTCCAGTCGCGGACGCGCTCCGCGACGGGACGGGTCTCGGCGACCTCGCGGCCGGTGGTGAGGAAGCCCTTCGGGTCAGCCATGGGTCGCCGCCTCCATCATCTTCTCGGTGGTCTCCTGCTCGGAGAGACCGGCGAGCTCAGCGGCGTCCTTGGCGGCGAGCACTGCCTTGTACGTGGTCGGGATGATCTTGCTGAAGCGGCTGGCCGCCGTGTCCCAGTCGGCCAGGAGCTTCTCGGCCACGGTGGAGCCGGTCTCCTCCTGGTGGCGGCGCACGACGTCGTGCAGCCACGCCTTGTCGGTGTCCGACGGCGCCTCGACCGCTCCGAGGTTGCCGGAGTTGACGTGGTCGATGTCGAGGTCGATGACGTAGGCGACACCGCCGGACATGCCCGCCGCGAAGTTGCGGCCGGTCTCGCCGAGGACGACCGCCGTGCCGCCGGTCATGTACTCGCAGCCGTGGTCGCCCACGCCCTCCGAGACGACCAGGGCGCCGGAGTTGCGGACGCAGAAGCGCTCGCCGGTGCGGCCGCGCAGGAAGAGCTCGCCGCCGGTGGCGCCGTACGCGATGGTGTTGCCCGCGATGGTGGAGTACTCGGCGAGGTGGTCGGCGCCGCGGTCGGGGCGGACGATCACCCGGCCGCCGGAGAGGCCCTTGCCGACGAAGTCGTTGGCGTCGCCCTCCAGGCGGAGGGTCACGCCGGACGGCAGGAAGGCGCCGAAGGACTGGCCGGCGGAGCCGGTGAAGGTGAGGTCGATGGTGTCGGCCGGAAGGCCGCCGCCGCCGAACTTCTTCGTCACCTCGTGGCCGAGCATGGTGCCGACCGTGCGGTTGATGTTGCGGATCTCGACCTGGGCGCGGACCGGCTGGGCCTGCTCGGCGGAGGGGGCGTTCAGCGCCTCGGCGGCGAGCTGGATCAGCTGGTTGTCGAGCGCCTTCTCCAGACCGTGGTCCTGCTCGATCTGGGCGTGGCGGACCGCGCCCTCCGGCAGCTCCGGCACGTAGAAGAGCGGCTCCAGGTCCAGGCCCTGCGCCTTCCAGTGCGTGACGGCGCGGCTGGTGTCGAGCAGCTCGGCGTGGCCGACGGCCTCCTCGATGGAGCGGAAGCCCAGCTCGGCGAGGAGCTCGCGGACCTCCTGCCCGATGAACTCGAAGAAGTTGACGACGTACTCGGCCTTGCCGGAGAAACGGTCGCGCAGGACCGGGTTCTGGGTGGCGATGCCGACCGGGCAGGTGTCCAGGTGGCAGACGCGCATCATGACGCAGCCGGAGACGACGAGCGGCGCGGTCGCGAAACCGAACTCCTCGGCGCCGAGCAGCGCGGCGATGACGACGTCGCGGCCGGTCTTGAGCTGGCCGTCGGTCTGGACGACGATCCGGTCGCGCAGACCGTTGAGCAGCAGCGTCTGCTGGGTCTCGGCGAGACCGAGCTCCCAGGGGCCGCCCGCGTGCTTGAGCGAGGTGAGCGGGGAGGCGCCCGTACCGCCGTCGTGGCCGGAGATGAGGACGACGTCCGCGTGCGCCTTGGACACGCCGGCCGCGACCGTGCCGACGCCGACCTCGGAGACCAGCTTCACGTGGATGCGGGCCTGCGGGTTGGCGTTCTTGAGGTCGTGGATCAGCTGAGCCAGGTCCTCGATGGAGTAGATGTCGTGGTGCGGCGGCGGCGAGATGAGGCCGACGCCGGGCGTCGAGTGACGCGTCTTGGCGACCCACGGGTAGACCTTGTGGCCGGGCAGCTGGCCGCCCTCGCCGGGCTTGGCGCCCTGGGCCATCTTGATCTGGATGTCGTCGGCGTTGACCAGGTACTCGGAGGTGACGCCGAAGCGGCCGGAGGCGACCTGCTTGATCGACGAGCGGCGCGCCGGGTCGTACAGGCGCTCCGGGTCCTCGCCGCCCTCACCGGTGTTCGACTTGCCGCCGAGCTGGTTCATGGCGATGGCGAGGGTCTCGTGCGCCTCCTGGGAGATGGAGCCGTACGACATGGCGCCGGTGGAGAAGCGCTTGACGATCTCGGAGACCGGCTCGACCTCGTCCACGGGGATCGACGGGCGGCCGGAGGCGAAGCCGAACAGGCCGCGGAGCGTCATCAGGCGCTCGGACTGCTCGTTCACCCGGTCCGTGTACTGCTTGAAGATGTCGTACCGCTTGTTCCGCGTGGCGTGCTGGAGGCGGAAGACGGTCTCCGGGTCGAAGAGGTGCGGCTCGCCCTCGCGGCGCCACTGGTACTCGCCGCCGATCTCCAGCGCGCGGTGCGCGGAGGCGATGCCGGTGGCCGGGTACGCCTTGGCGTGGCGGGCGGCGACCTCCTTGGCGACGACGTCCAGGCCGGCGCCGCCGATCTTGGTGGCGGTGCCGTTGAAGTACCGGGAGACGAACTCGGTGTCGAGGCCGACGGCCTCGAAGACCTGGGCGCCGCGGTAGGAGGCGACCGTGGAGATGCCCATCTTCGACATGACCTTGAGGACGCCCTTGCCGAGGGCGTAGATCAGGTTGCGGGTGGCCTGCTCGGGCTCGATGTCGCTGAGGAAGGTGCCGGCGCGGAGCAGGTCCTCGACGGACTCCATGGCCAGGTACGGGTTGACCGCCGCGGCGCCGTAGCCGATGAGCAGGGCGACGTGGTGGACCTCTCGGACGTCGCCGGCCTCGACCAGCAGGCCCACCATGGTGCGCTGCTTGGTGCGGATGAGGTGGTGGTGGACGGCGGCGGTGAGCAGCAGCGACGGGATCGGCGCGTGCTCGGCGTCGGAGTGCCGGTCGGAGAGGACGATCAGGCGGGCGCCGCCCTCGATGGCCGCGTCGGCCTCGGCGCAGATGGCGTCGATGCGGGCGGCGAGGGCCTCGCCGCCGCCGGAGACCCGGTAGAGGCCGGAGAGCGTGGCGGCCTTCATGCCCGGCATGTCGCCGTCGTGGTTGATGTGGATGAGCTTGGCGAGCTCGTCGTTATCGATCACCGGGAAGGGCAGGGTGACCGAGCGACAGGAGGCCGCGGTCGGGTCGAGCAGGTTGCCCTGGGGACCGAGGGAGGAGCGCAGCGAGGTGACGAGCTCTTCCCGGATGGCGTCCAGCGGCGGGTTGGTGACCTGCGCGAACAGCTGCGTGAAGTAGTCGAAGAGCAGCCGGGGGCGCTCGGAGAGGGCCGCGATGGGCGAGTCGGTGCCCATGGAGCCGAGCGGCTCACCGCCGGTGCGGGCCATCGGGGCGAGGATGACGCGGAGCTCTTCCTCGGTGTAGCCGAAGGTCTGCTGGCGGCGGGTGACCGAGGCGTGGGTGTGCACGATGTGCTCGCGCTCGGGGAGGTCGGAGAGCTCGATCTCGCCGGTCTCCAGCCACTCCGCGTACGGCTGCTCGGCGGCGAGGCCGGCCTTGATCTCGTCGTCCTCGATGATGCGGTGCTCGGCGGTGTCGACGAGGAACATCTTGCCGGGCTGGAGGCGGCCCTTGCGGACGACCTTGGCGGGGTCGATGTCGAGGACGCCGACCTCGGAGGAGAGGACGACGAGGCCCTCGTCGGTGACCCAGTAGCGGCCGGGGCGCAGACCGTTGCGGTCGAGGACCGCGCCGACCTGGACGCCGTCGGTGAAGGTGACGCAGGCGGGGCCGTCCCAGGGCTCCATCATCGTGGAGTGGTACTGGTAGAAGGCGTGCCGCGCGGGGTCCATGGAGTCGTGGTTCTCCCACGCCTCGGGGACCATCATCAGGACGGCGTGCGGCAGCGAGCGGCCGCCGAGGTGGAGCAGCTCCAGGACCTCGTCGAAGGAGGCGGTGTCGGAGGCGTCGGGGGTGCAGATCGGGAAGATCCGCTCCAGGCCCTTGCCGTCCCGGCTCTCGCCGAAGACGTCGCCGGCGAGCTGGGCCTCGCGGGCGGTCATCCAGTTGCGGTTGCCCTTGACCGTGTTGATCTCGCCGTTGTGGGCGACGAAGCGGTACGGGTGGGCGAGCGGCCAGCTGGGGAAGGTGTTGGTGGAGAACCGGGAGTGGACGAGGGCGACGGCCGAGGCCAGGCGCCGGTCCGACAGGTCCGGGAAGAAGGGCTCCAGCTGGCCGGTGGTGAGCATGCCCTTGTAGACGAGGGTGCGGGCGGAGAGCGACGGGAAGTACGTCGCGGCCTCACGCTCGGCGCGCTTGCGGAACACGAACGCCTTGCGGTCCAGCGCGATGCCGGTGCTCTCGCCGTCGGTCACGAAGACCTGGCGGAAGGCCGGCATGGTGGAGCGGGCGGTGGCGCCGAGCAGGGCGGGGGCGACGGGGACCTCGCGCCAGCCGAGGACGGTGAGGCCCTCGTCGGCGGCGATCGCCTCGACCGCGGCGGCGGTCTCGTCGGCGGAGTCGACGGGGAGGAAGGCGGTGCCCACCGCGTACGCGCCGGCCTCGGGCAGCTCGAAGTCGGTGACCTCGCGGAAGAAGGCGTCCGGGACCTGGAGCAGGATGCCGGCGCCGTCGCCGGAGTCCGGCTCGGAGCCGGTGGCGCCGCGGTGCTCGAGGTTGCGCAGTACGGTCAGCGCCTGCTCGACCAGCGCGTGGCTGGCCACACCGGTGAGGGTGGCCACGAACCCGACACCACAGGCGTCGTGCTCGTTACGGGGGTCGTACATGCCCTGGGGGGCGGGGCGACCATCCATGGGCGACCAGGCGTCGGAACGCATCGGCTCTCCCGTCGTCGTCGTGGCTGGGGGCTTCTCCCAGACCACGTCTGGGGGAGCTGCTGCCGAGGGACGACGTTGGCCCTCCGCGAAATTTCGTGCAGGTTACATGATGGAGCGATTCTCGCCTAGTGGATAGCGCGTTCCAGCATGCGGACACCACCGACACGGAGCGGTGGTGCGCGTTCACCTGTTCTCTCTGGGTGCGGGGGCAGTGACTGCACCGTGACTGCTCCGCGTGGGACGGATCCGCGAGGATGATGCCGGTCCGTCCGGGGAGGGCTTCGTTGCCCAGCGACGCTTCTGCCTCTTTCCCGTTGGTCACGGGTTCGAAACCGCCGGGTAACCGGCTACATATGTGGCGTCGTGCATAGTGTCTCACCGCCGCGAGGATTCCGACCAGGGATATTCGTCACAGCGAGGATGCGGCTTTCGTCCCGCAAAGTCACCCCGAAATGCCCGAGAGGCCCCTTGAGGGGGCCTCTCGGGCCTCCCCGCCGGCACGGATTCCGTTTCCGTCGGGGCGGTGCGTCCGCCGCTAGAGCGCGGCGCCGAGGAGCATCCCGAGGCCGTACGTGACGGCCGCGGCGGCACCGCCGAGCACCAGCTGGCGCAGGCCGCTGAACCACCAGCCGCGCGCGGTGACCCGGGCGACCAGCGCTCCGCAGGCGAAGAGGCCGAGGAGCGCGAGCAGCACGGCCGGCCAGAGCGCGGTGGCGCCGAGCAGGTACGGCAGCAGGGGCAGCAGGGCGCCGAGCGCGAAGGAGCCGAAGGACGAGACGGCGGCGACGGCAGGCGACGGCAGGTCGTCGGGGTCGATGCCCAGCTCCTCGCGGGCGTGGATCTCCAGCGCCTGCTCGGGGTCCCGGGAGAGCTGCATCGCGACCTCGCGGGCGAGGGCGGGCTCGACGCCCCGGGAGACGTAGAGGGCGGCCAGCTCCTCCATCTCGTCGATCGGGTGCTTGCGCAACTGGCTGCGCTCCACATCCAGTTCCGCCTGGACGAGCTCGCGCTGCGAGGCGACCGAGGTGTACTCGCCGGCCGCCATGGAGAAGGCTCCGGCGGCCAGTCCGGCGAGACCGGTGACGACGATGGTCTGCGAGGAGACGGAGCCGCCGGCGACGCCGGTCATCAGGGCGAGGTTCGACACGAGTCCGTCCATCGCGCCGAAGACCGCGGGCCGCAGCCAACCGCCGTTGACGTCACGGTGGGTGTGGTTGTCGCGGTGGGCCTCGTGCAGTGGTGCCTGGGCTTCGATGATGGACATGGTTCTCCCCTCGTTCCGGCGGGCCGGGTCGCACCCGCCGCCCCCAACACCCTCGAAAATACGCTCGATGTAAGGGGCGCGCCAGCAAGGCAGGCCGTACTTAGTAAGGCCCGCCTCAGTGTGGTGAACCTTTCCTGACGCACCCTCAGCACCACCCGCCCCACTGACAGACGGGTGACAGAAGCGGCCCATCGGCGAGTCCGCCGCCCGTCGTGGCACAGATCCAGGCGAAGGGGTACCGCCGAAGAGGTGCCCCGCACCGAGGAGAGGGGCGCGGAGATGGTGACCACGACATGCGACACCCGTGAACGGGCGAGGGGGGCGCTGCTCGGCCTCGCCGTCGGCGACGCGCTGGGCGCCCCCGCCGAGAACATGAAGCCCTCCGAGATCCGCCGCAGGTGGGGGCGGATCGAGGGCTTCCTGACGGACCGTCCGGCGGGCACCGACGACACCGAGTACGCGATCTTCTCGGCGCTGCTGCTCGCCCGGCACGGCTCGGCGCTCACCGTCGCCCACGTGGAGCGGGCGTGGCACCGCTGGATCGCCGACCTCGACGAGGGTCCGTTCCGCGGCGCGGGCTTCTCCGAGCGCGGCACCCTGGAGAACCTCCGGCGGGGCCTCGCCGCCCCCATCTCCGCCCAGCACCGGCACGCGTGGTCGGACGGACTGGCCATGCGGGCCGCGCCGTTCGGCGTCTTCGCGGCCGGCCGGCCCGCCGAGGCGGCCCGGCTCGTCGCCATCGACGGCAGCGTCAGCCACGAGGGCGAGGGCATCTACGGCGGCCAGGCGGTGGCGGCGGGGGTCGCGGCGGCGATGTCCGGCGCGACCGTCACGTCGGTCATCGCGGCGGCCCTCTCCGTCATCCCCATGGACTCCTGGACGGCCCGGTCGCTGCGCCGCGCGGTGGTCGCGGCGCAGCGCGTCCAGCCCGACCCGCTCACCCGCGAGCGCCAGGTCCGCTCGGCGGTCGTCATCGGCGGCTACCCGTGGACCGACCTGGCCCCGGAGGCGGTGGGCCTCGCCTTCGGCGCCTTCGCCGCGGCGCGCGGCGACTTCCGTACGGCCGTCCTCACCGCCGTCAACATGGGCCGCGACGCCGACACCACGGCGGCGGTGGCCGGCGCGCTGGCCGGCGCGGCGGGCGGGATCGCGTCCATCCCGGAGGAATGGGCCTCCGCCATCACCCCGGTGACCGGCAGCTGCCTGCCCACGATGCGCGGCTACCACGTCCTGGACATCGCCGACCTCCTGACCGAAGAGGAAACCCCCTGATGACCCCCGACGCGTCCCTCACCCCCACCCCTGCGGCGCGGGTCGCCGCCACCGACCGCCCGACCGGCCGGGCCCGCATGGTCCACGCCGACCCTGCGGACCCTGCGGACCACGCCGACCGCGCCGACCGCGCCGACCGCGCCGACCGCGACAGGATCGAGGGCCTGCTCCTCGGCCTCGCCGCGGGCGACGCCGCGGGCTGGCCCGCCGCGCGGCACCGCGCCGCCCGGATGCCCGAGTGGACCCGCCGCCTCACCCGCGAGCTCGACACCTTCGCGGAGCAGAACGCGACGACCACCCTCCCCGTCCCGATCGCCCTGAACCAGCCCCCCGAGCCCCTCCGCCTCGGCCCCTCCGACGACGCCGAGTGGGCGGCCTTCACCGCGGAGGCGGTGCTTGCCGCCGCCGGCCCCCTCTTCGCCTCCCTCCCCCGCGAGCGCCGGCTCCGCGCCGCCGTGGACGTGGCCTGGAACCACCTCGCGGGGCAGATCGCGGCCGCCGCCGACCGTGCCCCCGAGATCGAGTCCGCCGTCCTCCCGCTCCGCGCCCGCATCTCGGTCCGCGCCGGCCTCGGCAATCTGGCCACCGGCCTGCGCCCGCCCGCCACCGGCCACGACAACCCGCACTACTTCGACGACGCCGCCTGCGTCCGGGCCGCCGTCCTCGCCGTCGTCCACCCCGGCGACCCGCGTGCCGCCGCCGAACTCGCCGAGTTCGACGCCCGGTACACGCAGGACGGCGACGGCGTGCACGGCGCCCGGGCCACCGCAGCGGCCGTCGCCGCGGCCCTCGGCGGCGCGGACGCCGACGGCGCCGTGGCCGCCGCGCTCGCCGAACTCCCGCCCGTCACCGAGATCGGCCGCAACGCCCGGCACGCCGTGAAGCTGGCCCGTACCGCCGACTCCGCCTTCGAACTCGTCCCGCTCCTGGAGCACCAGATCGTCGACCACGTCTACAGCTACGGCATCGCCGCCGCCGAGACCGTCCCGGTCGCGCTCGCGCTGACCGTCGCCGCGCGCGGCTCCATGACGGCCGCGGTCCCGGCGGCGGCCTGCCTCTCCCGGGTCGCCGACTCCGCGCCCGCCCTGGCCGGCGCGCTCACCGGCGCGCTGGGCGGCGGCCGTTCGGTGCCTGCGAGCTGGCGGGACGCCTGCCGGACGCTCTCCGGCTGCGCGCTCCCCCGCCTCGCCGGCACGGACCTGGTGGAACTCGCCGGGCTCCTGGGAACCACGGAACCGGCGCCCCCAGGTGGACAATTCCGACATGACACCCACACTGGATGAGCGGATCACCGGAAGTCTCCTCGGAGCCGCCGTGGGCGACGCCCTCGGCGGCCCCGTCGAGGGGTACACCCCCGAGCAGATCACCGAACGCCACGGCGGCCGCGTCACCGGCATCGTCGGCCCCTGGAACGGCGACTCCTGGCGCACCGCCCGCCCCATCGCGCCGTACCACAAGGGCGACGGGCACGTCACCGACGACACCCTGATGACCCACGCCCTGATCCGGGTGTACGAACGGGTCCGCGACCACCTCGACGCGTACGCCGTCGCCGACCACCTCGTCCCCGAACTCATGGGCACGCCCGTGTGGATCCCCGAACTGGAGGCGGAGGCCCTCCCCCTCCAGCGGGTCTTCCTCGCCGAGAAGTGGATCGTCGCCCGCCTCCACTACGGCCACGCCGACCCGCGCGAGGCCGGCACCGGAAACATCGTCAACTGCGGCGCCGCGATGTACATGGCCCCGGTCGGCCTGGTCAACGCGGCCGACCCGCACGGCGCCTACGCCGAGGCCCTGGACGTCGCCGGCGCCCACCAGTCCTCGTACGGCCGCGAGGCGGCGGGGGTCCTCGCGGCGGCGGTCGCGGCGGCCTGCGTCCCCGGCGCCACCCCGCGCACGGTCGTCGACACCGCCCTCGCCCTCGCCAAGGACGGCACCCGCGCCGCGATCGAGGCGGTCGCCGAAGTCGCCGACCGCCACCACGACTTCGAGTCCGCCCTGGCCCCGCTGCGCCGCGCGGTCGCCCCGTACGACTCCGTCGGCCCCGACTACCGCGCCCCGGGGCTGGACGCCCGCCGCCCCTCCCGCCTCCACTCCATCGAGGAGCTGCCCATCGCGCTCGGCATGCTGCTGGTCGGCGAGGGCGACTACCGCCGTACGGTCCTGGGCGCGGTCAACTACGGGCGGGACTGCGACTCCATCGCCACCATGGCGGGCGCGATCGCCGGCGCCCTGCACGGCGAGGCGGCGGTCCCCGCCGACTGGGCGAAGCGGGTGGCGGACGCCAGCCGCCTCGACCTGCGCGCCCCGGCGACCGCCCTCGCCGCCGTGGCCCACGAGGTCTTCGCCCGCGACACCGCCCGCCGCCGCGCCCACGAGTCCGCCCGCGCCGCCCTGACGGGCCCCGCCCGATGACGGACCCCACCCCGACCACCACACCCTCAGGCCCCGGCCCCGGCCCCGGCTCCGGCCGCGCCCCCGGCCCCCGGACGACCCCCGCCCCCGAGCCCGGCACCCTGGGCGCACCCGGCCCGACCCTGTCCACCGCCCCCTCCCTGGGCAGCGCCCCGCGCGCCGAGTCCGGCTCCGACGGCACCCCGCCCCCCACATCCGGCACCAGCACCGGCCTCGCCACCCCCGCCGACCACACCCGCCCCGGCCACACCCGCCCCGGCAGGAGCGCGCCCGGGCGGACCTCCCGCGCGGGCCCGCCCGCGAACGTGCCCCGCGGGGACGGCCCCGCGCCCGTCCGCCTCACGTGGGTGCAGCCCGAGGACCTCGTCGGGCACGAGCTGCGCCAGGCCGCCGAGGACGGACGGGACGCCCGGGAGATCGCGGCGCGCTGGTACGCGGCCGGCGGGCAGCCCGCGCCGCCCGCCGCCGGCGCCTCCCCCGTCCCCCGGCCGGGCCTCCGGCCCCTCGCCGAGGAGCTGCTCGACGCACTCGCCGCCCTCCCCTCCCCCCTCGCCGCCGACGAGCCCACCGAGCTCGGCGCGATCCTCGACGCCTGCCCCGACCGGCCCGCGGGCCCCCTCGTCCCCGGCGCCCGCTCCGACCCCGCCCTCCGTGACCGGCTGCACGCGGCCTGGCTCGGGCGGGCCGCCGGCTGCCTGCTCGGGAAGCCCGTCGAGAAGCTGCCGCTCGACGCGATCCGCGCACTCGCCCGGGCCGCCGGGAACTGGCCGCTCGACGACTGGTTCACCGCGCGCGGGGTCCCGCCGGAACTCCTCGCGGCCCATCCCTGGAACCGCCGCTCCGCCGCCACCTCGCTCGCCGAGAACATCGACGGCATGCCGGCGGACGACGACCTCGACCACCCCCTCCTCGCGCTGCTCCTCCTCCGCCGCCACGGCCGCGGCTTCACCACCGCCGACGTGGCCCGCCTCTGGCTCGACGAACTCCCCGCGGGACGCGCCTTCACCGCCGAGCGGATCGCCTACCGCAACCTGCTCGACGGGATCGAGCCGCCGCTGACCGCCGTCCGCCGCAACCCCTTCCGGGAGTGGATCGGCGCCCAGATCCGGGCCGACGTCCACGGCTGGACCCATCCCGGCGACCCGGCCGCCGCCGCCGCCCAGATCCACCGGGACGCCGTCCTCAGCCACACCGGGAGCGGCGTCCACGGCGCCATGTTCGTCGCCGCGACCGTGGCCGCCGCCGCGGGCGGCGGCACCGACGTCCACCGGGCGCTGACCGCCGGGCTCTCCGTCGTCCCGCCCCGCTCGCGGCTCGCCGAGGCCGTCCGGTACGGCATCCGCGCCGCCCGCGCCGACGCCGACCTCGACGCCGTCGTCGACCGGCTGCACGCCCGGTACGGCGGGTACCACTGGGTCCATGCCGTACCGAACAGCGCGCTGCTCGCCGCCGCCCTCACCCATGCGGACGGCGACTTCACCCGCTCCGTCTGCGCGGCCGTCTCCGGCGGCTGGGACACCGACTCCAACGGCGCCACCGCCGGCTCGGTCGCCGGTCTCCTCGCCGGGCACCCCGACCGGCTCCCGGACCGCTGGACCTCCCCCCTGAAGAACCGGCTCGCCACCTCGGTGCCGACCTTCGACGGCATCGGCTTCGACACCCTCGCCGACCTGACCCACCTGGAGGCAGTACGCCCATGACCAGCATCGTGGTGCTCGGGAGCACCAACATGGACCTCGTGGCCTACGTACGGCGGGCCCCGCAGCGCGGCGAGACGGTCACCGGCCGCTCGTTCCGCACGATCCCCGGCGGCAAGGGCGCCAACCAGGCGGTCGCCGCCGCCCGCGCGGGCGGCGAGGTCGCCATGATCGGCGCGGTCGGCTCGGACGAGTTCGGCTACCGGCTCAGGGACGTCCTGGAGCACTGCTCCGTCGACACGGACCTGCTCCGCACCGTGGAGGGCGCCTCCGGCACCGCGCACATCGTCGTCGACGACGAGGGCGGCAACGCGATCGTCGTCGTCCCCGGCGCCAACGCCACCGTCACCTCCCTCACCCACGGCGACGAGGCGCTGATCGACACCGCCGACCTGCTCCTCCTCCAGCTCGAACTCCCCCTCTCCGTCGTCGTCGCGGGCGCCGCCCACGCCCGCACCCGCGGTGTGCGCACCGTCCTCACCCCGGCTCCCGCCCAGCCGCTCCCGCCCGACCTCTTCGACGTCACCGACCTGCTGGTGCCCAACGAGCACGAGGCAGCCACCCTCACCGGCCGCTCCGACCCGCGCGCCGCCGCGCTCGCCCTCCTCGAAGCCGTCCCCGAGGTCGTCGTCACCCTCGGCTCGGCCGGCTGCCTCTACGCGGCGCGCGGCAGGGATCCGCTCACCGTGCCCGCCCCGCGCGTGCGGGCCGTCGACACCACCGCGGCCGGCGACACCTTCGTCGGCGCGCTGGCGGTCGCCCTCGGTGAGGGCCGCCCGGTGCCGGACGCGCTCGCCTGGGCGGGCACGGCCGCCGCCCTCTCCGTCCGCCGCGAGGGCGCGTCGACCTCGATGCCGTACCGCACCGAGATCGAGGCGGCCCACGGCTCCCCCGAGTCCCTGGAGGCCGATCCCGTATGACCACCGCACCCACCGCACCCCACGCGCCCCAGGCCCCGCCCCTCCAGGGGCTGCGCGTCCTCGATCTGGCGACGCTCTTCGCCGGGCCGCTGGCCGCCATGATGCTCGGCGACTTCGGTGCCGACGTCGTCAAGGTCGAGCACCCCCGCAAACCGGACCCGTCCCGGGGCCACGGCCCCGCCAAGGACGGGGTGGGCCTGTGGTGGAAGGTCCTGGGCCGCAACAAGCGGACCATCACCCTCGACCTGTCCACCCCCGGCGGCCGGGACACCCTGCTCCGGCTGGCCGCCGACGCCGACGTGATCGTGGAGAACTTCCGCCCCGGCACCCTGGAGCGCTGGGGTCTGGGCTGGGAGGAGCTGTCCACGGTCAACCCCCGGCTGGTGCTGGCCCGGGTGACCGGCTTCGGCCAGTTCGGGCCGTACGCCCACCGTCCCGGCTTCGGCACCCTCGCCGAGGCGATGAGCGGCTTCGCCGCCATCACCGGCGAACCGGACGGCCCGCCGACCCTGCCGCCCTTCGGCCTCGCCGACTCGATCGCCGCCCTCGCCACCGCGTACGCCGTGATGACCGCGCTCACCGCGAGGACCGCCACCGGCCACGGCCAGGTCGTGGACATGGCCATCATCGAGCCGATGCTGTCCGTCATCGGCCCCCACCCCCTCTGGTACGACCAGCTCGGCTACGTCCAGCCGCGCACCGGCAACCGCTCCCGCAACAACGCTCCCCGCAACACCTACCGGACCTCCGACGGGTCCTGGGTGGCCGTCTCCACCTCGGCGCAGTCCATCGCCGAGCGCGTCCTGCGCCTGGTCGGCCGCCCCGAGCTGATCGACGAGCCGTGGTTCGCCGACGGCAGCGGGCGGGCCGCGCACGCCGAGGTCCTCGACGAGGCCGTCGGCACCTGGATCGCCCGGCACACCCGTGACGAGGCCATGGACGCCTTCGAGAAGGCGGAGGCGGCGATCGCCCCGGTCTACGACGTCCGGGACGTCCTCGCCGACCCGCAGTACCAGGCGCTCGGCACGGTCACCGAGGTCCCGGACCCGGAGCTGGGCCCGATCCGCATGCAGAACGTGCTCTTCCGGCTCTCGGAGACCCCGGGCGCCATCCGCTGGGCCGGCCGCCCGCACGGCGCCGACACCGACGAGGTCCTCACGGCGGCCGGCCTCACCCCGGACGAGATCGACCACCTGCGCGCGCGGGGGTCGGTATGAGCGTCCCCGCCGCCGGCACCGGCGCCGACGCCCGGCCCCGCGCCCCCCGCCGCCCCGCCCTCACCTGGCTGTACGCCCCGGGCGACCGCCCCGAGGTGGTCCGCAAGGCGCTCGGCTCCGGCGCCCACGTCGTCATCGTGGACCTGGAGGACGCGGTCGCCCCGGACCGCAAGGCGTACGCCCTCGACGCCACCGTCGATCTGCTCTCCGACGCCCACCCCGTCCCGGTGCACGTCCGCATCCACGCCCCGCGCGACATCCCCGTCCTGGCCTCCCTCCCGGGCCTCTCCGGTCTCCGTGTACCCAAGGTGACACACGCCTCCGACATCCACCGGATCAGCGAGCTCGCCCCCGGTCTCCCGCTCTACCCGCTCCTGGAGAGCGCGCTGGCCGTGGAGCACGCGTACGCCATCGCCACCGCCCACCCGGCGGTCCGCGGCCTCTCCCTCGGCGAGGCCGACCTCCGCGCCGACCTGGGGGTGCGGGACGACAGCGGCCTGGACTGGCCGCGCAGCCGGGTCGTGGTCGCCGCCCGCGCCGCCGCGCTGCCGCCGCCGGTCCAGTCGGTCCACGCGGACATCGGCGACCTGGACGCGCTCGCCGCCGGCTGCGCCCGGGGCCGGGCGCTGGGCTTCCTCGGGCGGGCGGCCATCCACCCCCGGCAGCTCCCCGTCATCGAGCGGGCCTATCTGCCCACCCCGCAGGAGGTCGACGCGGCCCGCGCGGTGGTGGCGGCGGCCACGACCGACCGGGGTGCGCTGGCCCTGGCGGACGGCCGGTTCGTGGACGCGGCGGTGGTGGCGGGCGCCCACCGTGTCCTGGCTCTCGCGGACCGCGCCGTCTGAGCCGTACCCGGGCATGCGCGAGGGCCGCCGCGACCTCCTCGGTCCCGGCGGCCCTCGTGTCCGTGAGGGGTGGCGTCAGCCCTTGGCGGCCGACCCGGCGCCGTTCCCGGCCCCGTTCTCCACGTCCTCGTCGGCGGCTTCCGCCGCCTCCGGCTCCGCGTCCGTCCCGTCCCGCTCGGCGGTGTCCGCGTCCTCGCCGGACACCTTCTTGCGGGAGCGCGGCTCCACGATCTCCTCGCGGCCCGGCCGGATCCGCGCCGAGACCACCATGTAGACCACGGCGAGGACGAAGACGATGATCGCGGTCCACACGTTCAGGCGCAGGCCCAGGATGTGGTGGGCCTCGTCGACGCGCATGTACTCGATCCACGCGCGGCCGGCGCAGTAGGAGGCCACGTACAGGGCGAAGGCGCGGCCGTGGCCCAGCTCGAAGCGGCGGTCGGCCCAGATCACGAGGACGGCGACACCGATGCACCACAGCGACTCGTAGAGGAAGGTCGGGTGGTAGAGCCCGGCCTCACGGTTGGCGCTCTCGGTGATCTTCAGCGCCCACGGCAGGTCGGTGGGCTTTCCGTACAGCTCCTGGTTGAACCAGTTGCCCCAGCGGCCGACGGCCTGGGCGAGGGCGATGCCGGGGGCGATCGCGTCCGCGTACGCGGGGAGCGGGATGCCCCGGCGGCGGCAGCCGATCCAGGCGCCGACGGCTCCGAAGGCGATGGCGCCCCAGATGCCGAGGCCGCCCTCCCAGATCTTGAAGGCGTCGACCCAGTTCTCACCCTCGCTGAAGTACAGCTGGTAGTCGGTGATCACGTGGTAGAGGCGTCCGCCGACGAGGCCGAAGGGCACCGCCCAGACGGCGATGTCGGCCACCGTGCCGGCGGCGCCGCCCCGGGCGATCCAGCGCTTGTTGCCGAGCCAGACGGCGACGAAGACACCGAGGATGATGCAGAAGGCGTAGCCGCGCAGCGGAATCGGTCCGAGGTGGAGGACACCGGTCGACGGGCTGGGAATGTAGGCAAGGTCCATGGCAGGTCCGACGCTACCCTGCCGGGCGGGCGGACCGGCAGCCCACCCGGCAACGTCTGGATAACTAACCCCGCCGCTGCCCCGCCGCTAGCCCGCCGACGGGGAGGCGGTGCCCGGCTTCTTGCCCTTGTTGGCCTCGGCGACCCACTTCTTCAGGTTCTCCGGGGAGATCTGCTCCTCGCCCTTGGTCGGGAAGATCGATTCTCCGTTGAGCAGGACGGTCGGGGTGCCGCGGAAGCCGCCGGCCTGGAACGCCTCGTTGGACTTCTCGACCCAGCCGTCGTGGGTGCCGTCCTCGACGCAGGAGCGGAACGCCGGGGTGTCGAGTCCGGGGACCTTGGCGGCCAGCTCGATCAGCTTGGCGTTGTCGCCGAAGGCGTCGTCGGTCTCCTGCGGCTGGTTGATGTAGAGCGTGTCGTGGTACGCGGTGAACTTGCCGGCGTCCTGGGCGCACGCCGCGGCGTTGGCCGCGCGCAGCGAGCCGCTGCCGCCCATGTTGCCGTCGATGAGGGTGGCGAGGTGGTACTCGGTCTTGACGGCGCCCGCGGCCTCCAGTTCGTGGATGGCGTCCCGCATGACGTTCTCGAACTGGGCGCAGGCGGGGCAGCGGAAGTCCTCCCAGATCTGGAGGGTGGACGGGGCGTCCGCCTTGCCGGTGGGGATGGCCGGCTTGTCGCCGTCGACCGCGCCGGTGGGGGCGACGACGGGTCCGGCCTTGGCGGAGTCCCCGTCCTTGCCGCTGTTGGCGGCGATCACTCCGACGACGGCGGCGAGGCCGAGGACACCGACCACTCCCGCCGTCACGATCAGGACGCGTCGCTGCTTCTCGCGGGCCTTCTCTCGCTCGCGCTGCTGCTGGAGGCGCTCCCGCGCGCTCTTGTTACTACCGTCACGGTTCTTCTCGCTCACGCCCACAGCAACGAACCGGGGAGGCGCGTCCGCGCCTCCCCGGTCCGATATCCACCCGGATGGACTACTCCGGTCGGGACGTGCGGCGCACACCCTCCGCGAGTTCGGCCGCCAGTTCCTTTACGGCGGCGAGTCCGGCGGCCTCGTCGCCGTCGGCGTCGAGGATCCGCTGGACGAAGGCCGAGCCGACGATGACGCCGTCGGCGAAGGCGGCGACCTCGCGGGCCTGGTCGGCGTTGGAGACGCCGAGGCCGACGCAGACCGGGATCTTCGAGGTGACGCGGGTGCGCCGGACGAGGTCGGCGGCCTGCTCGCCGACGGACGCGCGGGTGCCGGTGACGCCCATGAGGGAGGCGGCGTAGACGAAGCCGGAGCCGACCGCGGTGATGGTGGCGAGCCGCTCGTCCCTGCTGCTGGGGGCGACGACGAAGACGGTGGCGAGGCCGTGCTCGTCGGCGTGCTTCCGCCAGAGGGCGGACTCCTGCACCGGGAGGTCGGGCAGGATGCAGCCGGCGCCGCCGGCCTCGGCCAGCTCCCGGACGAAGCGCTCGACGCCGTACCGGTCGATCGGGTTCCAGTAGGTCATGACGAGGACCGGCTTGCCGGTGGCCTCGTGGGCCTCCTTCACCGTCCGCATGACGTCGGCGATCTTGACGCCGCCGCGCAGGGCGATGTCGTCCGCGGTCTGGATGACGGGGCCGTCCAGGACCGGGTCGCTGTGCGGGAGGCCGACCTCGACGATGTCGGCGCCGCCGTCGAAGACGGCCTTGATCGCCTTGATGCCGCCGTCCACGGTCGGGAAGCCGGCCGGGAGGTACGCGATGAGCGCGGCCCGGTCCTCGGCCTTCGCGCGCTCCAGGGTGTCGGCGAGCAGCTGAAGGTTTCCGGTGGTCACTTCGACCCCTCCCCGTCGTACAGGCCGAAGTAGCGCGCGGCCGTGTCCATGTCCTTGTCGCCCCGGCCGGAGAGGTTGACGAGGAGGAGCGCGTCCTTGCCGAGCTCCTTGCCGACCTCCAGGGCCCCGGCGAGGGCGTGGGCCGACTCGATGGCCGGGATGATGCCCTCGGTGCGGGAGAGCAGCCGCAGCGCCTGCATGGCGGCGTCGTCGGTGACCGCCCGGTACTCGCCGCGCCCGCTGTCCTTGAGGTAGGCGTGCTCGGGGCCGATGCCCGGGTAGTCGAGGCCGGCCGAGATCGAGTACGGCTCGGTGATCTGGCCCTCCTCGTCCTGGAGGACGTAGCTGCGGGAGCCGTGCAGGATGCCGGGCTCGCCGGCGGTGAGGGTGGCCGCGTGCTCGCCGGTCTCGACGCCGTGGCCGGCCGGCTCGCAGCCGATGAGCCGGACCGAGGCGTCGGGCAGGAAGGCGTGGAAGAGGCCGATGGCGTTGGAACCGCCGCCGACGCAGGCGACGGCCGCGTCGGGGAGGCGGCCGGCGCGCTCCAGGAGCTGGCGGCGGGCCTCGACGCCGATGACGCGGTGGAAGTCGCGGACCATCGCGGGGAAGGGGTGGGGTCCCGCCACGGTGCCGAACAGGTAGTGCGTCCGGTCGACGTTGGCGACCCAGTCGCGGAACGCCTCGTTGATGGCGTCCTTGAGGGTGCGGCTGCCGGACTTCACGGCGACGACCTCGGCGCCGAGGATCCGCATCCGGGCCACGTTGAGGGCCTGGCGCTGGGTGTCGACCTCGCCCATGTAAATGGTGCAGTCGAGGCCGAAGAGGGCGCAGGCGGTGGCGGTGGCGACGCCGTGCTGGCCGGCGCCGGTCTCGGCGATGACGCGGGTCTTGCCCATGCGCTTGGTGAGCAGGGCCTGGCCGAGCACGTTGTTGATCTTGTGCGAGCCGGTGTGGTTGAGGTCCTCGCGCTTGAGGAAGATCCGGGCGCCGCCGGCGTGCTCGGCGAACCGGGGCACCTCGGTGAGGGCGCTGGGGCGGCCGGTGTAGTTGGCCATGAGGTCGCCGAGCTCGCGGGCGAACTCGGGGTCGTTCTTGGCCTTCTCGTACTCGACGGCCACCTCGTCGACGGCGGCGACGAGGGCCTCGGGGATGAACTTGCCGCCGAAGGCGCCGAAGTAGCCCTCGGGCGACGGGACCTGGCCCTCCGGGTCCGGGATGAAGAACTCGCTGGTCATGCTGATGCTGCTCCTCGCGGGGCGATGCGGTCGTGAAGGGACGTGACTCGCTTCGTACGCGCGCGGCGCCCCCTGCCGGGCCGGGGCTTTCCGGGCCTGGAGCCGCACCGGGGTACGACTCCGTACGGGTGCGGGTTCAGGCACCGGTGCGGAGGCACCCGCGAGGGGTGCCGTCCCGGAAAAGGTCGGTCAGAGGAGCGCGCGCGTGTCGCGGGCGCGCCATCGCATGCCGGGGACCGTGCCCGGCTCCGCGCCGATGCAGTGCCGGACCCGGCGGCCGTGGACACGGCGGGCGGGCGCCCGGCAGCCCCGGGGCCGGCAGCCCCGGGCGAGCCGCGCGTGGGCGGCCACGGACACCGCGCGCGGTCCGACCGGCCCGCGGGCTGCGGAGCCCGGGGCGGTCGGCACGGCGACGCGGTGCGGGGTCATGGCGCGGCCGTCAGCTCCGGCCGTGCCGCAGCGCCGGGTGGGCGCCCGCGGCGACGAGGTCGGCGACGGCGGTCTTCGGGTCGCGGCCGGTGACCAGGGACTCCCCGACGAGCACCGCGTCGGCGCCGGCGTTGGCGTACGCGATGAGGTCGTGCGGGCCGCGGACGCCGGACTCGGCGATCTTGACGATGCCGGCCGGGATCTCGGGGGCGACGCGCTCGAAGGTGGAGCGGTCGACCTGGAGGGTCTTGAGGTTGCGGGCGTTGACGCCGATGATCCGGGCGCCCGCCTCGACCGCGCGCTCGACCTCCTCCTCGTCGTGGACCTCGACGAGCGGGGTGAGCCCGATGGACTCGGCGCGCTCGATGAGGGAGACGAGGGCCTCCTGCTCCAGGGCCGCGACGATGAGGAGCGCGAGATCCGCTCCGTACGCCCGGGCCTCCCAGAGCTGGTAGGCGGTGACGATGAAGTCCTTGCGCAGGACCGGGATGTCCACCCGGGCGCGCACGGCCTCCAGGTCGGCGAGCGAGCCGCCGAAGCGGCGCTGCTCGGTGAGGACGGAGATGACGGCGGCGCCGCCCGCCTCGTAGTCGGCGGCGAGTCCCGCCGGGTCGGCGATGGCCGCGAGCGCTCCCTTGGACGGGCTCGACCGCTTGACCTCGCAGATCACGGTGACGCCTTCGCCGCGCAGCGCGGCGACTCCGTCCTTGGCCTGCGGGGCCTTGGCGGCCCGGTCCTTGAGCTCGTCGAGGGAGACCCGCGCCTGCCGCTCTGCGAGGTCGGCGCGCACGCCTTCGATGATCTCGTCGAGCACACTCACGCGAGAGGCCCCCTTCCGGGACGGTGACGGTTCCACGGAACCTGATGAGCAGGGTTCAGCCATGTCCGATGGTATCCGCAGGTGACCGTCTGATCCGCATCGAGCGGCGCGGCGTCCCATCAGCTGGGACTTCAGGGGGCCAGCGCGGAGCCGAACGGAAGGTTCCGCATCACCGCGAAAAGGGCGGTCAGCGCCCCGATCGCCCACCACCACGCCGGCTTCAGGGTGATCCGGGTCGGCGTGCCGCGGACGACGCGAATCAGCCATACGGCCATGAGGACGGCACAGACCGCGTAGCCGGCGACGGCGAGCGCGTTGGCACCGAGCGCGGTCGCGAGGTCGCCGTGGGCGACGGCGTGGGCGCTGCGCAGCCCGCCGCAGCCGGGGCAGTACAGGCCGGTGAAGCGGAGCAGCGGGCAGACCGGGTAGTGGCCGGGTTCGTTGGGGTCGACGGCGGCCACGTACGCGAAGGCGGCGGCGGTGCCGGCGAGGGTGGCGAGCGGGGCGAGCAGCCGCCGGCCGAGCGGGCGGCTGCGGAACTCCTCGGCCTCCCGGAGCCGGGGGTCGTACGCCCCGGCGGGCCGGGGTGTGCGAGGGCTCGGCTCGGTCTGCGGTGTCGGCTCGGCGGTCACGCGGTGATTGTCGCCCGGGACGCGCCGGGACGCACGACGGCGCAGTCCGGGCGTGCCGGACTGCGCCGTTCGGGTGGTGCCGGGGTCCGCGCGGGTCGGCAGCGGACCTCGGGGCCGGGTCCTGGGGTCAGGCGCGGGCCCTGGCCGCGGCGCTCGCGGTCTCGCGGGCCGCGGCGACGGCCGGGGACTCCTTCGGCATGCCGAGGCCGGCGACCTTCATGGCGAGGCCGACGACACCGCCGAGGACGATGACACCGACGCCGGCCCAGAAGCCGGGGATGTTCGCCGCCACCATGAAGACTCCGGCGATGCAGAAGCCGATGAAGGAGATGATGACACCGGTCCAGGCGGCCGGGGTGTGTCCGTGGGCGCTGCCCGCCATGAGTTGCTCCTCGTAGATGTTGCTCGGTGGTGACGTCGAAGATGACGGCTGTCATGTGATGACGGCGTCATTCTTCCGCACATGACCCCGGGGAGGTGACTCGGGGGGTCCCGGACGATCACGCGTCGTGCGTCGGGTCCTCGCCGCGGTCGAGTGCCTTCCACAGGTCCTCGGGGCGGTCGGGGTCGCCGGCGGCGGGGCCGCGCGCCGGGCGGGGCGCGCCGGAGCGCTCGTAGCGGCCGCCCATCGCGGGCCAGCTCTTGCCGTAGCGCAGCGCGCAGAGGCCCGCGACGAGGATGAGCAGGGCGCCGGCGGCGGCCACGTAGGGCCAGGCCGTATGGGTGAGACCGGCGACGGCCGCGGCGGTGTCGCCGCTGATCCGGGCGGCCTCGGCGTCGAGGGCCGCGCTGTCGGAGGCGCCGAGGAAGGCGGCGAGGGCCGCTCCGGCGCCGCTGAGCGCGAGGAGCGCGGCGACGAGGGTGCGGCCGGCGCGGCGGACGGCGAAGACGGCGACGAGGGCGGCGAGGCCGACGATCGCGAGGGCGGTCGGGACGCCGGTGACGGTGCCGCCGTCGGCCTCGACGGGGACGGAGCCCCCGGCGACCGACGCGGTGCCCTCGGCCCAGATCTGGCCGGCGGAGAGCAGTACGACGGTGGCCCCGAGGGCACCGAGGAGCAGGGCGACGGCGAGGCTCCGCCGGCCGCCGGAGGTGACGGCCGCGCGGGCGGCTCGGGGCTGGGGTACGGGTACGGCACTCACGTACCCCACTATCCCCTACGGCTGCGATGAACCTTTCATCCGGTTGGCGGTGTGTACGGCGCGGAGGACGGCGGCGGCCTTGTTGCGGCACTCGGCGTCCTCGGCGGCCGGGTCGGAGTCGGCGACCACACCCGCTCCGGCCTGGACGAACGCGGTGCCGTCGCGGAGCAGGGCGGTGCGGATGGCGATGGCGGTGTCGGAGTCGCCGGCGAAGTCGAGATAGCCGACGCACCCGCCGTACAGGCCTCGGCGGGAGGGCTCCAGCTGCTCGATGATCTGCATCGCGCGGGGCTTGGGCGCGCCGGAGAGGGTGCCGGCGGGGAAGCAGGCGGTGAGGACGTCGAAGGCGGTCCTCCCTTCGGCGACCCGGCCGGTGACGGTGGACACGATGTGCATGACGTGGGAGTACCGCTCGATCGACATGAAGTCGACGACCTCCACGGAGCCGGGGGCGCAGACCCTGCCGAGGTCGTTGCGGCCGAGGTCGACGAGCATGAGGTGCTCGGCGCGCTCCTTGGGGTCGGCGAGCAGTTCCTCGGCGAGGTCGTGGTCCTCCTGCGGGGTGGCGCCGCGGTGCCGGGTGCCGGCGATGGGGTGGAGCATCGCCTGCCCGTCCTCGACCTTGACGAGGGCCTCGGGGCTGGAGCCGACGACGTCGAAGCCGTTCTCGAAGCGGAAGAGGTACATGTACGGGGACGGGTTGGTGGCCCGCAGGACCCGGTAGACGTCGAGGGCGGAGGCGGTGCAGGGGGTCTCGAAGCGCTGCGAGGGGACGACCTGGAAGGCCTCGCCGGCCCGGATCCGCTCCTTGATGTCCTCGACGGCGTCCTGGTAGGCCGCACCGCCCCAGAGCGCCGAGTACGCGGGCAGCTCGGAGTCCGGGAGGGCTTCGGGGGTGGTGGCGACGGGGCGGGCGAGGTCGGCCTGCATCGCGTCGAGACGGGCGACGGCGTGCGCGTACGCCTCGTCGACGCCGGTCTCCAGGTCGTTGTGGTTGATCGCGTTGGCGATCAGGAGGACCGAGCCGTCCCAGTGGTCGAGGACGGCGAGGTCGCTGGTGAGGAGCATCGTGAGCTCGGGGAGCTCCAGGTCGTCGCGGGTGGAGTCCCCGATCCTCTCCAGCCGGCGCACGATGTCGTAGCCGAGGTAGCCGACCATGCCGCCGGTGAAGGGCGGCAGCCCGCCCGCGAGGTCGCGCGAGGTGTGGAGGGTCTCGACGGTGGCGCGCAGGGCGGCGAGCGGGTCGCCGTCCGTGGGGACGCCGACCGGCGGGGTGCCGAGCCAGTGGGCCTGGCCGTCCTTCACCGTCAGGGTGGCGTCGCTGCGGACGCCGACGAAGGAGTAGCGGGACCAGCTGCGGCCGTTCTCCGCGGATTCGAGGAGGAAGGTGCCGGGGCGTTCGGCGGCGAGCTTGCGATAGAGCCCGACCGGGGTGTCGCCGTCCGCGAGGAGCCTGCGGCTGACGGGGATGACGCGGCGGTCGGCCGCCAGCTTGCGGAAGGTCTCGAGATCCATGGCGCCAGACCCTACTCGGATGCGAGGAGCACGTCGGCGTCGAAGCAGGTGCGGGCGCCGGTGTGGCAGGCGGCGCCGACCTGGTCGACCCGGACGAGGACCGTGTCGGCGTCGCAGTCGAGCGCGACCGACTTGACGTGCTGGACGTGCCCGGAGGTGTCACCCTTGACCCAGTACTCCTGCCGGCTGCGGGACCAGTAGGTGCAGCGGCCGGTGGTGAGGGTGCGGTGCAGGGCCTCGTCGTCCATCCAGCCGAGCATCAGCACCTCGCCGGTGTCGTACTGCTGGGCGATGGCGGGGACCAGGCCGTGGGCGTCGCGCTTGAGGCGGGCGGCGATGGCCGGGTCGAGGTCGCTGGGGGTCCGGGGCGTGCTGCTCATGGCGCCATTGTGCCGTGACGCCGGAGTGTGTCCGGCGGGGCGTCCACTGGGCGGACGGCGCGGGGCGGTCGTACGCTGGCGGTCATGTCGACCCATGCCAAACGTGAACGGCTTCTGCTCGCTGATCTGTTGGAGGCCGCGGGACCGGACGCCCCGACGCTCTGCGAGGGCTGGCGGACGCGGGACCTCGCCGCCCATGTGGTGGTCCGGGAGCGGCGGCCGGACGCGGCGGCCGGGACGCTCGTCCCCGCGCTGAAGGAACGGCTCCAGCGGGTCCAGGACGAGTTCGCCGCGAAGCCGTACGAGGAGCTGGTCCAGCTCGTCCGCTCGGGTCCGCCGCGCTTCTCCCCGTTCACGATCAAGCAGGTGGACGAGGGCGCGAACGTCGTCGAGTTCTACGTCCACACGGAGGACGTGCGCCGGGCGCAGCCGGGCTGGTCGGCGCGGGAGCTGGACCCGGTCTTCTCGGACGCCCTGTGGTCCCGGCTGGAGAAGGGCGCCCGGCTGCTCGGCCGGAAGGCGCCGGTGGGCCTGGTGCTGCGCCGCCCGAACGGCCAGACGGTGGTCGCCCACCGCGGCACTCCGGTGGTGACCGTCTCCGGGGAGCCGGGCGAGCTGACGATGTACCTGTACGGGCGTACGGACGTGGCGAAGGTGGGTCTTGAGGGCGAGCCGGACGCGATCGAGCTGCTGAACACGACGAAGCAGCTGGGGATCTAGCCGGGAGCGGGGGAAGGGCACCTCGCGGTGTCCCTTCCCCCGGACGCTCCCGGGCGGTGGGACGGCTCAGCGGACCTCGTGGCCCGCTTCCCGCAGCGTCTCCTTGACCTGGCCGATCCGCAGGTCGCCGAAGTGGAAGACGGAGGCCGCGAGCACCGCGTCCGCGCCCGCCGCGACGGCCGGCGGGAAGTCGGCGAGCCGGCCGGCGCCGCCGGACGCGATCACCGGCACGGTCACGTGCTTGCGCACCGCCGCGATCATCTCGGTGTCGTAGCCGTCCTTCGTGCCGTCCGCGTCCATCGAGTTGAGCAGGATCTCGCCCGCGCCCAGCTCGGCGGCCCGGTGCGCCCATTCGACGGCGTCGATGCCGGTGCCCTTGCGGCCGCCGTGCGTCGTCACCTCGAAGGAGCCGGAGGGCGTCCGGCGCGCGTCCACGGACAGGACGAGGACCTGCCGGCCGAAGCGCTCCGCGATCTCCTGGATCAGCTCGGGGCGGGCGATGGCGGCCGTGTTGACGCCCACCTTGTCCGCGCCGGCCCGCAGCAGCCGGTCGACGTCCTCGGCCGACCGCACGCCGCCGCCGACGGTGAGCGGGATGAAGACCTGCTCGGCGGTGCGGCGCACCACGTCGTAGGTGGTCTCCCGGTTGCCGGAGGAGGCGGTGATGTCGAGGAAGGTCAGCTCGTCGGCGCCCTCGGCGTCGTACAGCTTGGCCATCTCGACCGGGTCGCCGGCGTCGCGCAGGTTCTGGAAGTTGACGCCCTTGACGACCCGGCCGTTGTCCACGTCCAGGCAGGGGATCACTCGTACGGCGAGGCTCATGCCGCATCACTCCTGTACGCCTCGACCTCGACCTCGACGACCAGGCGGGGGTCGACGAAGCCCGAGACGATGATCATGGAGGCGGCCGGGCGGACCGCGTCGAACAGCTCCTTGTGGGCGCGGCCCACCTCGTCCACGTCCCGCGCGTGGGTGATGTACATGCGGGTGCGGACGACGTCCTCGGCGCCGAGGCCCAGCTGCTTCAGGGCGTCGAGGGCGACGGCGAAGGAGTTGACGGTCTGCTCGTACGGGCCGCCGTCGGCGATCTGTCCTTCGACCACCGAGGTGCAGCCGGCGACGAGGACGGTGCCGTTGGGCAGCTCGACCGCGCGGGAGTAGCCGAACTGCTCCTCCCAGGGGGCGCCGGTGACGACCTTGCGCACGGAGTCGGTCATGCGGACGCCACCGCCTGAAGGGCCTCCTCCAGGGTGAACGCCTTCGCGTAGAGCGCCTTGCCGACGATCGCGCCCTCGACGCCCTGCGGCACGAGGCCGGCCAGGACGCGCAGGTCGTCCAGGGAGGAGACGCCGCCGGAGGCGACGACGGGCCTGTCGGTGGCCGCGCAGACGTTCTTCAGCAGCTCGACGTTGGGGCCGGTGAGGGTGCCGTCGCGGCCGATGTCGGTGACGACGTACCGGGCGCAGCCCTCGGAGTCGAGGCGGGCCAGGGTCTCGTAGAGGTCGCCGCCGTCGCGGGTCCAGCCGCGGCCCTTCAGGGTGGTGCCGCGCACGTCGAGGCCGACGGCGATCTTGTCCCCGTGCTCGGCGATGACCTTGGCGACCCACTCGGGGGTCTCCAGGGCGGCGGTGCCGAGGTTGACGCGGGTGCAGCCGGTGGCGAGGGCGGCGGCGAGCGAGGCGTCGTCGCGGATGCCGCCGGAGAGCTCCACCTTGATGTCCATGGCCTCGGTGACCTGGCGGACCAGCTCGCGGTTGTCGCCGGTGCCGAAGGCGGCGTCCAGGTCGACGAGGTGGAGCCACTCGGCGCCGGAGCGCTGCCAGGAGAGGGCGGCCTCCAGCGGGGAGCCGTAGGAGGTCTCGGTGCCGGACTCGCCGTGGACGAGGCGGACGGCCTGGCCGTCGCGGACGTCGACGGCGGGGAGGAGTTCGAGAGTGCTCACAGGGTTCCGATCCAGTTGGTGAGGAGCTGGGCGCCGGCGTCGCCGGACTTCTCGGGGTGGAACTGGGTGGCCCACAGGGCCCCGTTCTCCACGGCGGCGACGAAGGGCTCGCCGTGGGTGGCCCAGGTGACCTTGGGGGCGCGGATGTTCTTGTTGCCGACCTCCAGGGTCCACTCGCGCACCGCGTAGGAGTGCACGAAGTAGAAGCGGGCGTCGGCGTCGAGGCCGGCGAAGAGCTCGGTGTCGGCGGGCGCGTCGACCGTGTTCCACCCCATGTGGGGGACGACGGGGGCGTCCAGCGGCCCGACCGTGCCGGGCCACTCGTCGAGGCCCTCGGTCTCGACGCCGTGCTCGATGCCGCGCTCGAAGAGGATCTGCATGCCGACGCAGATGCCCATGACGGGGCGGCCGCCGGAGAGCCGGCGGCCGACGATCCAGTCGCCGCGGGCCTCCTTGAGCCCCTGCATGCAGGCGGAGAAGGCGCCGACGCCGGGGACGAGGAGCCCGTCGGCGTTCATCGCCGTGTCGTAGTCGCGGGTGATCTCGACGTCCGCGCCGACCCGGGCGAGGGCGCGCTCGGCGGAGCGCACGTTGCCGAAGCCGTAGTCGAAGACCACGACCTTCTTGCGCGGGCCGCCGGTGGGGGTGCTCGTCGTCATGACCACACGTCCAGACGGAGCACGCCGGCGGTGAGGCACATGGCGGCACCGACGGAGAGCAGCACGATGAGGCCCTTGGGCATCTGCTGCTTGACGAAGGAGTAGATGCCGCCGAGCAGGAAGAGACCGACGACGATCAGGATGGTGGAGAGACCGGTCACGGCTACAGCGCGCCCTTCGTGGAGGGGAGGATCCCGGCGGCGCGCGGGTCGTGCTCGGAGGCGTAGCGCAGGGCGCGGGCCAGCGCCTTGAACTGGCACTCCACGATGTGGTGGGCGTTGCGGCCGTACGGCACGTGGATGTGGAGCGCGATCTGCGCCTGGGCCACGAAGGACTCGAAGATGTGCCGGGTCATGGTGGTGTCGTACGAGCCGATCATCGGCGCCATGTTCTCGGGCTCGGTGTGCACGAGGTAGGGGCGGCCGGAGAGGTCGACGGTGACCTGGGCGAGGGACTCGTCCAGCGGGACCGTGCAGTTGCCGAAGCGGTAGATGCCGACCTTGTCGCCGAGGGCCTGCTTGAAGGCGGCGCCGAGGGCGAGGGCGGTGTCCTCGATGGTGTGGTGCGAGTCGATGTGGAGGTCGCCGTCCGTCTTCACGGTCAGGTCGAAGAGCCCGTGCCGGCCGAGCTGGTCGAGCATGTGGTCGTAGAAGCCGACCCCGGTCGACACGTCGACCTTTCCGGTGCCGTCGAGGTCGATCTCGACGACGACGGAGGTCTCCTTGGTGGTGCGCTCAACGCGGCCTACGCGGCTCATGCGCTCTGCTCCTTCTTCAGTTCACGGACCGCGTCGAGGAACGCGTCGTTCTCTTCGGGGGTGCCGGCGGTGACCCGCAGCCATCCCGGTACGCCGTTGTCCCGGACCAGGACGCCCCGGTCGAGGATGCTCCGCCATGCTTCGTGCGCGTCCGGGAAGCGGCCGAACTGGACGAAGTTGGCGTCGGACTCGGTGACCTCGTAGCCGATCGCGCGCAGCTCGGAGACGAGGCGGTCGCGCTCGGCCTTGAGCTGCTCGACGTACCCGAGGAGGGTGTCGGTGTGCTCCAGGGCGGCGAGCGCGGTGGCCTGGGTGACGGCGGAGAGGTGGTACGGGAGGCGGACCAGCTGCACGGCGTCGACCACGGCCGGGTGGGCGGCGAGGTAGCCGAGGCGGAGCCCGGCGGCGCCGAACGCCTTGGACATGGTCCGGGAGACCACGAGGTGCGGCCGGCCCTCCAGGAGGGGCAGCAGCGAGTCCCGGTGGCTGAACTCCACGTACGCCTCGTCCACCACGACCAGCGAGGGCCGGGCGGCCTGGGCGGCCTCGTACAGCCGCAGCACGACCTCGGCCTCGACGGCGGTGCCGGTGGGGTTGTTGGGCGAGGTGATGAAGACGACGTCGGGCGCGTGCTCGGCGATCGCGGCCTCGGCGGCCTCGACGTCGATGGTGAAGTCGTCCCTCCGCGGGCCGGAGATCCAGCCGGTGCCGGTGCCGCGGGCGATCAGGGCGTGCATCGAGTACGAGGGCTCGAAGCCGATCGCGGTGCGGCCGGGTCCGCCGAAGGTCTGGAGCAGCTGCTGGAGGACCTCGTTGGAGCCGTTGGCGGCCCACACGTTCTCCCTGGCCACCGGGTGCTTGCCGGTGCGGGTGAGGTAGCGGGCGAGCTCGGTGCGGAGCTCGACCGCGTCCCGGTCGGGGTAGCGGTTGAGGCCGCGGGCGGCCTCGGCGACCCGCTCCGCGATCCGGGCCACCAGGGGCTCGGGCAGCGGGTAGGGGTTCTCGTTGGTGTTGAGCTGGACGGGCACGTCGAGCTGGGGGGCGCCGTAGGGCGACTGGCCCTTCAGCTCCTCCCGGACGGGCAGGTCGTCGATGCGGATCTCGGTCACTGCTGGGGCACCTTCCAGCCGAACCTGGCCTTGATCGCGGCGCCGTGGGCCGGCAGGTCCTCGGCCTCGGCGAGGGTGACCACGTGGTGGGCCACGTCGGCGAGCGCGTCGCGGGTGTAGTCCACGATGTGCACCCCGCGCAGGAAGGACTGCACGGAGAGGCCCGAGGAGTGGCAGGCGCAGCCGCCGGTGGGCAGGACGTGGTTGGAGCCGGCGCAGTAGTCGCCGAGGGAGACCGGGGCCCAGGGGCCGACGAAGATCGCGCCCGCGTTGCGGACCCGGTCGGCGAGGGCGGCGGCGTCGGCGGTCTGGACCTCCAGGTGCTCGGCGCCGTAGGCGTCGACGACCTTGAGGCCGTCCTCCAGGTCGGTGACGAGGACGATCGCGGACTGCCGGCCGGCCAGGGCCGGGGCGATCCGGTCGTCGACGTGCTTGGCGGCGGCGACCTGGGTCTTCAGCTCGGCCTCGACGGCCCCGGCCAGCTCCTCGGAGTCGGTGACGAGGACGGAGGCGGCCATCGGGTCGTGCTCGGCCTGGCTGATGAGGTCGGCGGCGACGTGCACGGGGTCGGCGGTGGAGTCCGCGAGGACCGCGATCTCGGTCGGGCCGGCCTCCGCGTCGATGCCGATGCGGCCCTTGAGGAGGCGCTTGGCGGCGGCGACGTAGATGTTGCCGGGGCCGGTGACCAGGTCGACCGGGGCGCAGCCGGGCTCGCCGTCGGTGCCTTCGGTGCCGTAGGCGAACATGGCGACGGCCTGGGCGCCGCCGGCGGCGTAGACCTCGTCGACGCCGAGGAGGGCGCAGGCGGCGAGGATCGTCGGGTGCGGCAGGCCGCCGAACTCCTTCTGCGGCGGGGAGGAGACGGCGATGCCCTCGACGCCGGCCTCCTGGGCCGGGACGACGTTCATCACGACGGAGGACGGGTAGACGGCGCGGCCGCCCGGCACGTACAGGCCGACGCGGTCGACGGGGATCCACTTCTCGGTGACCGTGCCGCCGGGCACGACCTGGGTGGTGTGGGTGGTGCGGCGCTGCTCGCGGTGGACGAGGCGGGCGCGCCGGATGGACTCCTCCAGGGCCGCGCGGACGGCCGGGTCCAGCTCGTCGAGGGCGCGGGTGAGCGCCTCGGCGGGGACGCGCAGGCGCTCCAGGCGGACGCCGTCGAACTTCTCCCCGTAGTCGATCACCGCGGCCGCGCCATGATGCCTGACGTCCTCGCAGATCGGCCGCACCTTCTCCAGGGCGGCTTCCACGTCGAACTCGGCACGGGGCAGCAGGTCGCGCAGGGCGGAACCCTCGGGGAGGGCCTCGCCGCGCAGATCGATTCGAGAGATCACGGGTCAATTCTCTCAGACGCCCCAAGGGCCCGGACGCCCGTATCACTGGCTGATACGCGCCACGGTGGCGTCTCCTCGCCACTCCTGACCGTTAGCGTTCAGCCCGTCACACTGCGGGAAGAACGACTGTACGAATCCACGACTCCCGGTGAGCGGAGTGGTGGGAGCGCATCGGGGAGAGCGAGGGGGCGGCAGTGACCGAGCCGCACGAGGACGGGATGCCGGACGGTCTCACGGGCCCGGAGCGGGCCGTGTGGCAGGCGTTCCGGATCGGCAGGACCTGCGATCTGACGGAGGGGGTGCCGGAGCGGGACGACCCGTTCGGGGAGCTGCCGTGGGGGCCGGAGCGGAGCGTGCGCGCCGACGTGGTGGCGGCGCTGCTGCTCGACGCGCCGCCGGCGCGGTCGGGCCGGGTGGCGGCGCTGAAGCTGCGCGGGGTGCGGATCACCGGTGTGCTGGACCTGGCGGGCGGATCGATAGGGCCCTACGTGGAGCTGCACGGCTGTCGCTTCGACGGCGAGGTGCTGCTGCCCGAGGCGCGGTTCGGCACGCTGCGGATGGTGGGCTGCTCGCTCCCCCGCCTGGAGGCGGCCCGGCTGCACACGGAGGGTGATCTGCATCTGCCGCGCTGCCGGGTGGGGCGGGGCATCCGGCTGACGGACGCGCAGATCGGCACGGACCTGCTGATCAACCAGATCCAGGTGTGGCCGGACGGTCGCGGCCGGGCGATCACCGCGGACGGCCTGGTGGTGGCGCAGGACCTCCAGGCCGAGCTGATCGAGACGTACGGCGAGTTCAGCCTGCGCGGCGCGAAGGTCGGGGTGTCGCTCAGCCTGCGGGGCAGCGTGCTGCGCGCGGCCCAGCGCCGTCGCGCGCTGAACGCGCCGCAGCTGACCGTCGAGCGCACCCTGTACCTCAACGCGGCCTGGGTGTACGAGGACGGCGGCGGCTCCACGGCCACCCCGCCGTACGGTGTGGCGCCGGTCCGGGACGCCCGGCGCAAGCCGGTCGAGTTCCACGGCGGGGTGCGGCTGGACGACGGGCGGTTCGGGGACGCGGTGGACCTGAACCGCGCCCGCTTCCTGCTGAGCGGCGCGCGCCGGGAGGAGCTGTCGCTGCGCCGGATCGTCACCCCGGAGCTGAGGTTCAACGGCGAGCGTCCGGAGGAGGGCCGGGTGGTGCTGAACGGCGCGAAGGTGGTGACGCTGATCGACCTGTCCACCAGCTGGCCCGGTCCGGGCGGTCTGGCGATGAGCGGTTTCGTCTACGAGAACCTGGTGCCGTACGGCCACTTCCCGCTGGCCCGGCGGATCGAGTGGGTGGCGGCGGCGACCCCGGAGTACGCGCCGGAGCCGTACGAGCGGCTCGCGACCGTGCTGCGCAACAGCGGCGAGGACGCGGACGCCCGGGAGGTGCTGCTCGCCAAGCAGCGGCGCAGACGGGAGACCCTGCCGGTCGCGGGGAAGCTGTGGGGGTACGTCCAGGACTGGACGGTGGCGTACGGCTACCGGCCCGGCCGGGCGGCGCTGTGGATGGCGGTGCTGTGGGCGGCGGGCACGCTCGCCTTCTCACGGTACGAGCCGGTGCCGATCAAGGAGGGCGAGGGCCCGGCGTGGAACGGCACGCTGTACGCCCTGGACCTGCTGCTGCCGGTGATCACGCTCGGCCAGGACGGCTACTGGCGGCTGGAGGGCGGCTGGCAGTGGGCGGCGGCGGTGCTGATCCTGCTCGGCTGGATCCTGGCGACGACGGTGGCGGCGGGCGCGACCCGGCTGCTGCGGCGGGGCTGACCGACGGCGGGGAGCTGGTACGGGTGGGCGAGCCCGCGTGACCGCCGGGAGCTCGCACGGGTGGGCGAGCCCGCGTGACCGCCGGGAGCTCGCACGGGTGGGCGAGCCCGCGTGACGGCCGGGGGGAGACCGGGTGAGATCCGGGTGAAGGGAGACCGTCCTGGCGCCCCGGGGGGCTCCCCCGATGGGAAGATACGTCCTGCCATGTCCTTCCTCCGCGCCTTGGTCGGCGCCGTCCGTTCGGCCCGGCACGCCCCGCGTCTCGCCGCCGGGCTGACGCCGGACGACGACGTGTTGCTGGACGCCCCCGACGGGCGGCTCGCCCCGGCTCTGGTGGCGGCGGCGCTCGGCGATCCGGAGCCCGCCGCGAAGCTCCTCGCGACCACCCGGGACGCCGCGGAGTGGGAGGACCGGGACCGTTACGTACGACGGCTCGCGACCTTCGCGTACAGCCGCGGCGAGTGGCTGGAGCGGTGGGAGGAGGCCGCGCCGCGGGACCCCGACGCCCTGCTGGTGGCGGCGCAGCTCGCGGTGGGCCGGGCCTGGGAGTCGCCGGCCCGCGCCGAGCGGCTGCGCGAGCTGGACCCGGCGCTCCGGACGCTCACCGAGGAAGCAGGGCGCGACCCGGTGCCGTGGCGGCTCGCGCTGGACCACGCGCGCGGGGCGCACGCCGGGCACGCGGTCTTCGAGCGGCTGTGGGGTCAGGCCCTGCTCCGCTCCCCGCACCACTACGGCTGCCATGTCGCCGCGCTGAAGTACCTGTCGGCGCAGTGGTACGGCTCGCACCGGGCGGCCTTCGACTTCGCGGAGCAGGCGGCCGACGACGCGGCGCCGGACTCGCTGGTGCGGGCGCTGCCGGTGCGCGCCGCCTACGAGGGGCTGCGTCCGCTGCCGGGCTCCGGACGGGCCGGGACGGGGCCGGCGGTGGGCCAGGCGGCGCCCGCGGCGGACGGGAAGCGGATCGACCGGGCCGCGGACCGCGGCCTGGGGCTGTCGGCGGCGTTCGCGGCGGGCGACCCGTGGCCGGCCGAGGTGCGGAACCTTCTGGCGTACGTGCTGGTGGAGCGGGGCCGGTGGGAGGAGGCGCTGGCCGAGTTCGGCCGTACGGGGCCGTACGCCACCTCCTTCCCGTGGGCCCTCGGCGGCCATGATCCGCTGCGCCGGTTCCTGGCCACCCGGGACCGCGCGCGGGCCGAGCTGGCCCGTCGGACGCCGTTGTGGGGGCGGACCGGTGGAATCCCCGGACGGAGCGGTCCGCGCGGCCATTAGGCTTGGCCGCTGTGACCACCGCTCGCCTGCCTCTCTTTCCGCTCAACGCGGTGCTGTTCCCGGGCCTCGTGCTGCCGCTCAACGTCTTCGAGGAGCGGTATCGCGCCATGATGCGCGCCCTGCTCGACATCGACGCCTCCGAGCCGCGGCGGTTCGCCGTGGTCGCGATCCGGGACGGGCACGAGGTCGCGCCGACCGCGCCCGGCATGCCGGACCCGACCGCGCTGCCCGAGAAGGGCCCGGCCGCCGGCTTCGGACCGGATCCGCTCAGCAGCTTCCATCCGGTGGGGTGCGTGGCCGACGCGGCGAGCATCCGGCAGCGGGGGGACGGCTCGTACGAGGTGATGGTCACCGGCACCACCCGGGTGCGGCTGCGCTCGGTGGACGCGAGCGGGCCGTACCTGACCGCCGAGACCGAGGAGATCCCGGAGGCTCCGGGCGAGGAGGCGGAGGCGCTGGCCGAGGGGGTGCTGCGGGCCTTCCGCTCGTACCAGAAGCGGCTGGCGGGGGCGCGCGAGCGGTCGCTGACGACCGCCGAGCTGCCCGACGACCCGTCGGTGGTGTCGTATCTGGTCGCGGCGGCGACCATGGTGGACATCCCGACGAAGCAGCGGCTCCTGGAGGCACCGGACACCACGCTCCGGCTGCGCGACGAGCTGGCGCTGCTGCGCGCGGAGACGGCGGTGCTGCGGCACCTGCCGTCGCTTCCGGCGGTGGAGCTGACCCAGGCGCCCATGTACCCGAACTGACCGACCGAGGGAACCGAGGACGTCCCGGTGGCGAAGAAGAAGCAGAAGAGCGGCGGCGGCACCCCGGCGACGGTGGCGCTGGCCGCGGCGGGCACGGCGTACACCCTGCACGCGTACGAGCACGATCCGGCCACCCCCTCGTACGGCGAGGAGGCGGCGGAGGCGCTCGGCGTCACGCCCGACCGGGTCTTCAAAACTCTGGTGGCGGACGTCGACGGGGAGCTGACGGTCGCGGTGGTGCCGGTCGCCGGGCAGCTGGACCTGAAGGCGCTGGCGTCGGCGGTGGGCGGCAAGCGGGCCGTGATGGCGGACCCGGCGGCGGCCGAGCGGACCACCGGCTACGTCCGGGGCGGGATCTCCCCGCTGGGCCAGCGCAAGCGGCTGCGGACGGTGCTGGACGCGTCGGCGTCGGAGCACGGGACGATCTGTGTGTCGGCGGGCCGGCGGGGTCTCGAGGTCGAGCTCTCCCCCGCCGACCTGGCCGCGCTCACCTCGGCGGTTCTGGCCCCGATCGGCCGCGGCTGACCGGGGCGGTGTGACCGGGGCTCAGCGCTTGTAGGTGTCCCAGGGGCCGGGCTCCGGGTCGCGGGGGCCGAAGATCCCGGTCAGGACCAGGTGAACGATCATGGCGGCGAGCGGCCAGGCCAGCATCGCCGCGGCGCCCATCTGGAGCTTCAGCGGGGCGTCGAAGACGACCTCGGGGCCGACGGCCCTGGCGTGCGCGATCACGTCGGAGGTCGGCCCCAGCTTCGTCCCCAGCCACCAGGCGAGCAGCGAGCCGAGGACACCGCCGACGGCGAGCCCCAGGACGAGCGGGACGCCGCCCTTGCGCCGGGCGAGGAAGACGACGAGTCCGGCGACCGCGCCGAAGGCGAGGGCCAGGAGCACGAAGGTGCCGTCGGCGCCGATCGCCGCCTCTCCCTCGGAGTTCCGCAGGTAGACGCCCTCGCCGTCGGAGATCAGCTGGACCGAGGGCGCGAGCCACACCCAGAGCACGCCGAGCACGGCGCCCGCGAGCGCGGAGGCCGCCGTCACCACGAGCCCCTGGACGACCTCGGCCCCGGTGATCGGGTCACCGCCCGGGCCCTGGTGGGACGGGGGCGGCGGGGGCCACGCGGGATCGTGCGGCGGCGGCTGGGAGGGCGTCAGGGGTGCGGTCACCCCGCCATCGTGCCAGGTGTGCCTGTGGCCCGCCTCAGCGGACCGCGGCCCTGCGGTAGGCCCAGGTGGCGACGGCCAGCGAGAGGACGCCGACGGCGCCGCAGACGGCCAGGTCGAGGGCGACGGCGGCCCAGTCCGGGTGCCGGTCGAAGGCGCGGCCCAGGGCCTCGACGCCGTACGTGGAGGGCAGCAGGTCCCGCGCCCAGCCGATCGGCGCCGGCATCCGCTCGGCCGGCAGCACGCCGAGGAGCAGCGCCGCGGACATGCCGAGCTGGCCGAGGAGGGTGGCCAGTTCCTGGCGGGGGGCGAGCAGGCCGAGGGCGGCGCCGAGCCCGGAGAGGGCGGCGCCGGAGAGCGGGACGACGGCGGCGAGCAGCCACAGGTGCCCGAGCGGCAGCCCGAAGAGCACGGCGCCGGTGACGGCGGTGACGAGCGTGCCGGGGACGGTGAAGGAGGCGTACGCGGCGGCCGCGCCGAGCACCACGGCGGCGGGCGGCACGGGCAGGGTGGCGTAGTGGTCGAGTCCGCCGGTGGCCCGGAGCTGCCCGAAGTACTGGGCGAGCAGGTTGAGGGCGACGAAGGCGACGACGAGGACGGTGGAGCCGGCCACGACGGCGCGGGCCTCGGAACCGCCGTCGACGACCCCGCGCATCAGGATCATGATCCCGATGGACTGGAAGGTGGCGACGAAGAGCAGCGGGATGCGGGCGACCCGGGCCCGGGAGAGCTGCGCCTTGTAGACGGCGGCGAGGGAGGGCAGCAGCCGGGCGGTCGGGGCGAGGGGCGCGGCCTCCTCGGCGTCCCGGACCCGGGCGGCCGGCGCACCGGCCGACAGGGCCTCGGCGGGCAGGGTGCTCAACGCGGACAGCTCCTGGGGGTGACGTGCGGCACGTGGGGGATCACGCCGGTGGTACGGGAGGCGGGGTGCGTACGGAAGGGGGTCACGCCTTCACCAGCCCTTCGCGGGCGGCGCCGCCGAGGGCGAGGTAGACGTCCTCCAGGCTGGGCGTGGCGAGGGTGAAGTCGTCGAGGGCGGCGAAGGCGGCGCCGCCGGTGACGGCGGCGACGGCAGCGCGGGCCGCGTCGGGGGCGAGCCGCAGGACCCAGCGGCGGCCGGTCTCCTCGGCGGACGGGCGCAGGGCGGCGACCTCGGGGAGGTCGAGCGGGGCCGTGTCGCGCCAGACCAGCTCGACGCGGACCTCGCCGGCGACGCGCTCCTTCAGCCCGGCGGGGGTGTCGCAGGCGATCACCCGGCCGCGGTCGAGGACGGCGACCCGGTCGAGGACGGTCTCGGCCTCGATGACGTTGTGGGTGACGAGCAGGACGGTGGTGCCGTGGTCGGCGCGGCGGCGGTCGACGGCGGCCCAGACGGCGCGGCGGGCGACCGGGTCCATGCCGGTGGTGGGCTCGTCGAGGACGAGGACGGGGCGGTGGCCGACGAGGGCGGTGGCGAAGCAGGCGAGCCGGCGCTGGCCGCCGGAGAGCTTCTTGAGGGGGCGGCCGGCGAGCTCGGCGAGGCCCAGCTCGCCGAGGACGGCGTCCCGCTCGGCACGGGCCTGTGCGGCGGTGAGGCCGCGGAGCCTGCCGGTGGTCTCGGCGGCGAGGGCGACGGTCAGCTCGTCGAGGGCGGTGGACTCCTGGCCGAGGTAGGCGAGGAGGCGGGCGGCGCGCTCGGGGTGGCGGACGAGGTCGTGGCCGAGGAGCGTGACGGAGCCGGAGTCGGGGCGCATCAGTCCGGTCAGCTGGCGGACCAGGGTGGACTTGCCGGCTCCGTTGGGGCCGAGCAGGCCGAAGATCTCGCCGCCGCGCACGTCGAGGCTGATCCCGTCGGTGGCCCGCACCTCGGGGGTCGCCGGGGCTCGGCGCCCGCCGCGCGTGGCGGGGTACGTCTTGACCAGGTCCCGCACCGCGCACACCGTACTCACGGGGGAAGAGCCTACGGGGTCGCCGGCCCGGGTCCGGGCGCGGGGGCGTGTTCGGTGGCGGCGCGGACGTCGATCTCGCGCCAGAATCCGGCGCGGATGGCGTAGCGGTCGTGCTCGTCGATCTGGTCGTCCTTGTGCGCGAGGAGGCCGAACCGGGCGGCGTAGCGGAGGAGTTCGCCGTCGATGCGGTGCGGGATGCGGGGGTAGAGGACGGAGAGCCGCTGGACGTGGCTCTGCTCGGGGAGACGCTCCAGCCACCGGCGGGCGAACACCTGCCCGACCTCGAAGGGGTCGCCGCCGACGGTGGTGATGTCCTCCTCGCGGTCGGCCCAGCGCTGCTCGGCACTGGTGAGCAGGGCGAGGGTGGGCAGCGAGGCGGTCTCGGGCGGCTCGCCGAGGGTCGCGGGCCGTTCGACCCAGCCCCGGTCGGAGGACCAGCGCAGGGCGCTGGCCGGCTGGGGGGCGGGGGCCGGGGGGTGCGGGGCGGCGGCGGGGCGCAGTCCGGCGAGGTCCTTGGGGGTGGGCACGGCCCTGCCGGGGACAGGGGCCGGGGCGGCGGGGCCGTGGCCGTCGGCGGTGGGCCCCGGGGCTCCGTCGCCGGCGGTCCGCCCGTCGCGTACGGCCGCGGCCTCGGCGGCGGCTTCGGCGGCCCGCTCGGCGGAGGCGAGGGCGGCCTCGGGCAGGGGCGCGGAGAGGATGGCCGCGATCTCGGGACGGGGCACCGGCGGCGGGGCGCAGATGCCGGTGAGGTCCCTGGCGCGGACGGCCCGGGTGATCCAGGCGCGGTCGAGGACCCGGCGCTCGTCGGCCTCGGCGACCAGGTCCTCGGACTGGTTGTAGTCGCCGTCGGCGGCCTGGACGGCCCAGAGGTGGACGGCGACGCCGTGTTCCTTGGCGGACATGAGTCCCGGCAGCAGGTCGCCGTCGCCGGTGACGAGGACGATGTCGGTGCAGGCGCGGTTCCGGGCGAGTTCGGTGAGCTCGGTGTGCATGGCCGCGTCGACGCCCTTCTGCGCCCAGCGGCCGTCGCTGCGGGTCAGGGCGCCGAGCCGGACGGTGACCCGGGGCATCACGCGGAGCCGGCGGTGCTCGGGCTGGGGCACCCGGTCGGGCGCGCCGTCGAACCAGTAGATGCGCAGGAGCGGGAGGCCGGTCTCGATCTCGGCCCGTTCCCTGAGCTGCTGGATGAGTCCGGCGTGGTCCACGCTGATGCGGGAGCGGGCCGGTTCCCCGGCGAGCAGGCTGGCGGCGGCCCCCAGCAGATAGCCGGCGTCCACCAGAACGACGCATCGGTCCACGTGCTCCACCTTCTTTCGGATCTCGGCCGGACTCGGGATCTCAGGTGTTCCGGGTTTCCGTCGAGTCTGCCCGACCGCCCGGGGGTTGACCGCCGGAACTGGATCATCGGCGTGGCGGAGCGGCGGCCGGTCCGCGCCGAGGCCCCCCTCACCGACCGTAATGATCCAACATGCGGCGGTTTCTCCCGTATGTGAGTCTGACAGCGGCCCTGGCCCCTAGATCCCTTCGAGGAGGCATCATCCCCATGGCCAAGAACCGCAACCAGAACCGTCAGAAGCAGCAGTCGTCGCCGGCCGAGCGCGGTGCCCAGCAGGCGCAGCAGTCGTCGATGGAGTCCCAGGCCGAGAACCGTGCCTCCCAGGTCACGCCCGGCGACATGGCACGGAAGGGTCGTCAGAAGCGCTTCGGCCACAACTGACGCCCGGACGTACGGCAAAGGGGCGCGCCCGTGACGACGGGCGCGCCCCTTGCGCGTGTGCGGGACCGGATCGGACGGCCGCGGGTGCGGGGCCGGGTCAGCCGGCCAGGCAGGAGGGGCCGAGCAGCACCTTGAGGTCGCCGAAGAGGGCGGGGTCGGCCGTCACCCGGTGCCGGTCGAGCCGGAGCACGGTGGTGGAGCGGGGGCCCTGGAGCTTGATCCGCACCTCGGTGTTGCCCTTGTGGTGGCGGAGGATCTCGTCCAGGCGGCTCACCATCGGCGGGGTGACCTTGACGGTGGGGATGGTGAGGATCACCGGCGCGTTGGTCCCGGCGTTCGACACGTCGGGGACCATCAGCTCCATGGCGACGAGCCGGGGCACGTCCTCGCGCTTGTCGAGGCGGCCCTTCACGAAGACGACCGTGTCCTCCACCAGCTGGGTGGAGACCAGCTGGTAGGTGGCGGGGAAGAACATGCACTCGATGGAGCCGGCCAGGTCCTCGACGGTGGCGATGGCCCAGGCGTTGCCCTGCTTGGTCATCTTCCGCTGGAGGCCGGAGATGATGCCGCCGATGGTGACGACCGCGCCGTCGGAGTGCTCGCCGCCGGTGAGCTGGGCGATCGCCGCGTCCGTCTTGTCGGAGAGGATGTGCTCGATGCCGAAGAGCGGATGGTCGGAGACGTACAGGCCGAGCATCTCCCGCTCCTGGGCGAGCAGGTAGGACTTCTCCCACTCGACGTCGGAGAACTCGACGTCGAGGCCGAAGCCGGGCTCGTCGCTCGTCTCCTCGCCCATGCCGCCGAAGAGGTCGAACTGTCCCTCGGCCTCCTTGCGCTTGACCGCGACCACGTTGTCGATCATCGGCTCGTGGTGGGCGACCATGCCCTTGCGGGTGTGACCCATCTCGTCGAAGGCGCCGGCCTTGATCAGCGACTCGATGGTCCGCTTGTTGCAGACGACGGCCTCGACCTTGTCGAGGAAGTCGGGGAAGGAGGAGTACTTCCCCTTCGTCTTGCGCGACCTGATGATCGACTCGACGACGTTGGTGCCGACGTTCCGCACGGCGGAGAGACCGAAGAGGATGACGTCGTCGCCCTGGGCGGCGAAGTTCGACTCGGACTCGTTCACGTTCGGCGGGAGCACCTTGATGCCCATGCGGCGGCACTCGTTCAGGTAGACGGCGGACTTGTCCTTGTCGTCCTTGACCGAGGTCAGCAGGCCCGCCATGTACTCGGCGGGGTAGTTCGCCTTGAGGTAGGCGGTCCAGTAGGAGACCAGGCCGTACGCGGCGGAGTGCGCCTTGTTGAAGGCGTAGCCGGCGAAGGGGACCAGCACGTCCCAGAGCGCCTGGATGGCCTCGTCGCTGTAGCCGTTCTTCTTCGCGCCCTCCTGGAAGATGACGAAGTTCTTCGCCAGCTCCTCGGGCTTCTTCTTGCCCATGACGCGGCGGAGGATGTCGGCCTCGCCGAGCGAGTAGCCGGCGATGATCTGGGCGGCCTTCTGCACCTGCTCCTGGTAGACGATCAGGCCGTAGGTGACCGCGAGCACCTCTTCGAGCGGCTTCTCAAGCTCGGGGTGGATCGGGGTGATGTCCTGCTGCTTGTTCTTGCGCAGGGCGTAGTTCGTGTGCGAGTTCATGCCCATCGGGCCCGGCCGGTACAGGGCGGACACGGCGGAGATGTCTTCGAAGTTGTCGGGCTTCATCAGCCGCAGCAGGGACCGCATGGGGCCGCCGTCGAACTGGAAGACGCCGAGGGTGTCACCCCGGCAGAGCAGTTCGTACGTCTTGGGGTCGTCCAGCGGCAGGGCGAGCAGGTCGAGCTCGATGCCCTTGTTGGCCTTCACCATCTTGACGGCGTCGTCCATGATCGTGAGGTTCCTGAGGCCCAGGAAGTCCATCTTGATCAGGCCGAGCGACTCGCACTGGGGGTAGTCCCACTGCGTGATGGTCACGCCGTCCGTGTGGCGCACCCAGATGGGCGCGTGCTCGACGATGGGCTCGCTGGACATGATCACGCCGGCCGCGTGCACGCCCATCTGCCGGACCAGGCCCTCGACGCCCCGGGCGGTGTCGATGACCTTCTTGACGTCGGGCTCGTTCTCGTACATCGCGCGGATCTCGCCGGCCTCGCTGTACCGGGGGTGCGAGGGGTCGGTGATGCCGTTGAGGTCGATGCCCTTGCCGAGGACGTCGGCGGGCATGGCCTTGGTGAGCCGGTCGCCCATGGCGTAGGGGTAGCCGAGGACGCGCGCGGAGTCCTTGATGGCGTTCTTCGCCTTGATCTTGCCGTAGGTGCCGATCATGGCGACCTTGTCGGAGCCGTACTTCTCCGTCACGTACCGGATGACCTCGACGCGCCGGCGCTCGTCGAAGTCGATGTCGACATCGGGCATGGAGACGCGCTCGGGGTTGAGGAAGCGCTCGAAGATCAGTCCGTGCGGGATCGGGTCGAGGTCGGTGATGCCCATGGCGTACGCGACGATGGAACCGGCCGCGGAGCCTCGGCCGGGACCCACCGCGATGCCCTGTGCCTTCGCCCACATGATGAAGTCGGCGACCACGAGGAAGTAGCCGGGGAAGCCCATCGAGATGATCGTGTCCATCTCGTACTCGACCTGCTTCAGGCGGTCCTCCGGGATGCCGCCGGGGAACCGGCGGTGCATGCCCCGCATGGTCTCCTCGCGGAACCAGGTGACCTCGGTGAACCCCTCCGGGATCTCGAACTTCGGCATGAGGTTCTTCTCGACGAACATGCCGGTGGTGTCGATCTGCTCCGCGACCAGGAGCGTGTTGGCACAGCCCTCCTGCCAGGCGTCCGAGGAGTCGATGGCGTACATCTCGTCCGTGGACTTGAGGTAGTAGCCGGTGCCGTCGAAGCGGAAGCGGTCCGGGTCGGAGAGGTTCTTGCCGGTCTGGATGCAGAGCAGGGCGTCGTGCGCGGTCGACTCGTGCGCGTACGTGTAGTGCGAGTCGTTGGTGACCAGCGGCGGGATGCCGAGCTTCTTGCCGATCTCCAGGAGCCCGTCGCGGACCCGGCGCTCGATCTCGATGCCGTGGTCCATCAGCTCCAGGAAGTAGCGGTCCTTGCCGAAGATGTCCTGGTACTCGGAGGCCGCCTTCAGGGCCTCGTCGAACTGGCCGAGGCGCAGCCGGGTCTGGAGCTCTCCGGAGGGGCAGCCGGTGGAGGCGATGAGCCCCTCCGACCACTGCGAGATGGTCTCCTTGTCCATCCGGGGCCACTTCTGGAGCCAGCCCTCGGCGTAGGCGTCGGAGGAGAGCTTGAAGAGGTTGTGGAGCCCGGTGGAGTTCGCGGCCCAGATCGTCTTGTGGGTGTAGCCGCCGGAACCCGAGACGTCGTCCCGCTTCTGGTGCGGCTGGCCCCACTGGATCTTCCGCTTGTTCCGCCGGGACTCGGGGGCGACATACGCCTCGATGCCGATGATCGGCGTCACGCCCGCCTTCTTCGCCGAGTGGAAGAAGTCGTACGCGCCGTGCAGGTTGCCGTGGTCGGACATGGCGATGTGCGTCATGCCCATCTCGTTGCACGCGTTGAACATGTCCTTCAGCCGCGCGGCACCGTCCAGCAGGGAGTACTGGGTGTGGACGTGGAGGTGCGTGAAGGGCGGCTTGGTCACGGCGCGGGGTCTCCGTAGCGGTCACGGGGGTGGCTGGGGGGACCGTGGAAGTCTACGTCGCCGGAGTGACGATCGGCGGGCACTCGGGGCCGGGGTCACACGTTGAGCACCGTGGAACAGCTGTCCGTATTGTCGTGAACATTCTCGTGATACGCCCGCCACCAGGAGGCACGTCCGATGTCGGTCCCCCAGCCCACCGCCGCCGAGCGCGGTGAGCAGATCCTCGCCGTCTTCGACACCGCCTTCGGCGAGCTGCTCGCCGCCGACCCGGCGGCCTTCAGGGTCAAGTTCCGGAAGATGGCCGGATCCGCCTTCGCGTTCTACCGGGGCACCGCCTGCCTCTTCTACCGGGACCTGGAGCGGGAGGCCCACGGCGGTCCGTTCCTGGACGAGCGGACCGCCCGGGTGTGGATCCACGGCGACCTGCACGCGGAGAACTTCGGCACCTACATGGACGCCAACGGGCGCCTGGTCTTCAACGTCAACGATTTCGACGAGGCGTACGTGGGCCCCTACACCTGGGACCTCAAGCGGCTCGCCGCCTCCCTCGCCCTGATCGGCTACGCCAAGGCGCTGAGCGACGAGCAGATCACCCGTCTCGTCCGGATCTACGCGGCCGCCTACCGGGAGCGGATCCACCTCCTGGCCACGGGCGCCAAGGGCGACGAGGTGCCCGGCTTCACCCTGGAGACCGCGGACGGCGCCCTCCTGGCCGCCCTCCGCGAGGCCCGCGCGAGGACCCGTTTCGGACTCCTCGACTCCATGACCGCGATACGGGAGTACGAGCGCCGCTTCGCGTCCGGCGGCGGCGCGATCGAGCTGGACGCGGCGACCCGTCACAAGGTGCTGACGGCCTTCGACGGCTATCTGGAGACCCTGCCGGAGTCGAGCCTGCTCCGCCCCGACTCGTACCGGGTGAAGGACGTGGTCGGACGGCGCGGGATCGGCATCGGCTCGGCCGGCCTCCCCTCGTACAACGTCCTCCTGGAGGGGCACAGCGACGCCCTGGAGAACGACGTCGTGATCTATCTGAAGCAGGCGCAGACCCCGGCGGTCTCGCGGCACGTCACGGACCCGGAGGTGCGGGGCTACTTCCGGCACGAGGGGCACCGCACGGTGATCTCGCAGCGGGCGCTCCAGGCGCACGCCGACCCGTGGCTGGGATGGACCGAGCTGGACGGCGCCGGGCAGCTGGTGGCCGAGGTGTCGCCGTACGCGGTGGACCTGGACTGGTCGGACATCGACGACCCGGGGGACATCGCGGCGACCGTGGCCGACCTGGGGCGGGCGACCGCGACCATGCACGCGGCGGCGGACGAGTCGAGCGGCCACTCGCTCGTGCCGTTCTCCACGGAGCGGGCCATCGACGGGGCGATCGCGGCCGACGAGGAGGGCTTCACGGAGCTCCTGGTGGACTTCGCCCACGCGTACGGGGCACGCGCGCGCGCCGACCACCAGATCTTCGTGGACCTCTTCCGGAACGGCCGGATACCGGGCCTGTAGCCGGGGTCACAGGGCCGGGACATCGCACCTGTAGCCGGGGCCACAGCTTCTCCTTAGGGACCCCTTACGAGTTCCCGTGGCAGACTCGTCCGACGATGGACATGGCAGGGACGCGGCTGAGGGCGCTGCGGGCGGCGGTCTTCACGGCACTGGTCGTGACGCTGTCCGTGGCTTCCCATGTGCTGCTCTCGCAGATGCCGCTGCCGCTGGGCACGGTCGCGCCGGTCGCCGTCGGCGTCTTCGCCGTCGCGTACGCGCTGGCCGGCCGGGAGCGCGGCTTCGGCCCGATCGCGGGGCTGCTCGTCCCGCTGGAGCTGGCCGCCGACACGCTGTTCACCTCCGGGCAGGCGGTCTGTTACGGACCCGCCGGCGGGCCGGTCGCCGGCGCGCTGCGTTCCTTCGGCGTGGAGGTGCTGTGCGGCGGGGCCGTCGGCGCACCGCTGCCCGGGGTCGCGGTGCCGCGGGACGGCGCCGCGGCGGTGCTCGCCTCCTCCGATCCGGCGCTGCCGTGGCTGCTGCTGGGCGCCCACGTGCTGGTCGGCCTCTCCGCGGCCTGCTGGCTGCGCGGCGGGGAGCGGGCGCTGGCGCGGCTGCTGGGCGCGGTGGCGGCCTCGGCCTTCCGGCCGCTGGGACTGCTCGCGGCCCTGGTGGGCGCGGACCGTCCGGCGGTGCCGGGCCCGGTGCTTCCGGCGCCCCGGCCGCGCGCGTCCCGCACCCGGCTGCTCGTGCACTCCGTCGGACGGCGGGGACCGCCGCGGGGATCGCTCGCTCTCGTCTGAGAGCGCACGGCCCCGTCCAGTCCCCACCTTCCCTTACCTTCCGGAGATTCACGATCATGAGTGCACGCAACAACCAGGCCAACAAGGCTGCCGCCCGCGAGCGTCTGCGCGCGGAGCGCGAGCTCCAGGCGAAGAAGGACCGGACCCGCCGGCAGCTGATCGTCGGCGTCTCGGCGGTGGCGGTGCTCGCCGTCGCCGGCGGCATCGGCTACGCGGTCGTCCAGGCCAACCAGCCCACCGCGTGGGAGACCGCGGCCGACGCGAAGACGATCACGGCGCCGAAGAACACCGAGGGCGAGAACGGCACCACCGTCCTCATCGGCAAGGAGTCGGCGAAGAAGACCCTGGAGGTGTACGAGGACGCCCGCTGCCCGGTCTGCGCGACCTTCGAGCAGGGCGTCGGCCCGACCGTCGAGAAGGACGTCGAGGCGGGCAAGTACAAGCTCAAGTACATCGGCGCGACCTTCATCGACGACATGGCCCGGGGCGAGGGCTCGAAGAACGCCCTGTCGGCGCTGGGCGCGGCGCTCGACGTCAGCCCCGAGGCGTTCCTGAAGTACAAGTCGGCCCTCTACTCCGCGCAGTGGCACCCGGAGGAGAACGACGACAAGTTCGCGAAGGACTCCTACCTGCTGGAGGTCGCGGACACCGTCCCGGCGCTGAAGGGGAACGCCGCCTTCAAGAAGAACGTGGAGGGCGGCACCTTCGACGCCTGGGCGATGAAGATGTCGAAGACCTTCAGCGACAGCGGTGTGCGGGGCACGCCGACGCTGAAGATGGACGGCAAGGCCGTGACCGCCGAGGGTACGGAGAGCGCGCCGATGACGGCGGAGGCGTTCGACGCGGCGCTGAAGCAGGCGCTCGCCGGCTGACACCCCGTCCGCGTCCCCCGGCCCGCACGGGCCGGGGGACGGAGGGGCCACGGTCCTGCGGGACGGAGGGCCGGACAGGACGGCAGGGCGGGAGCGAGCAGCCGACGGGGACGGGAACGCCGACCGGCGCGGGCCGCCCGCGGGACATCGTCGTGAGCGGCGGGCGAAACCCCGGAGAACTTTCCGGATTCCGCCTGTCAACCTTTTGTACCCGTCAGTAATCTGACTGGCCGTGACCAGTCACTCCATATCTCCTGCCCCCACGCGGCGCACGGTCGTCAAGGCCGCCGCCGTCACCGCCGTCACCGCCCCCGCGCTGCTCGGCGCGGCCGCGCCGGCCTTCGCGGACGCCCCGGCGCCTGCCTTCCTGCACGGGGTCGCCTCGGGCGACCCGCTGCCCGACGGCGTCCTGCTCTGGACGCGTGTCACCCCCTCCCCCGAGGCCGTGCCCGGCTCCGGGCTCGGCGCGGACGTCCGCGTCGACTGGGAGGTGGCCGAGGACCGGGCCTTCACCCGGGTCGCCGCCTCGGGTTCGGCCACCACGGGGGCCGCCGCCGACCACACCGTCAAGGCCGATGTCCGCGGACTGCGCCCGGCCACCTCCTACTTCTTCCGCTTCACCGCCGGCACCGCCGTGTCGGCCACCGGCCGGACCCGCACCGCCCCGGCCGTCGACGCCGCGACACCGGGCGTCCGCTTCGGCGTGGTGTCCTGCGCCAACTACGAGGCCGGCCACTTCTCCGCCTACCGCCATCTCGCCGGGCGCGCCGACCTGGACGCGATCCTGCACCTGGGCGACTACATCTACGAGTACGCGAGCGGGGTCTACCCGAAGGCGGAGGACACGGTCCGGGCGCACGAGCCGCGCCACGAGATCGTCTCGCTGGCCGACTACCGGACCCGGCACGGCCGGTACAAGACGGACCCGGACCTCCAGGCGCTGCACGCGGCCCATCCGGTGGTGGCGATCTGGGACGACCACGAGTTCGCCAACGACGCCTGGACCGGCGGCGCCGAGAACCACTCCCCCGGCGCCGAGGGCGAGTGGGCGGCACGGGTCGCCGCCGCCAAGCGGGCCTACTTCGAGTGGATGCCGGTCCGCACCTCCACCGAGGGCACGGTCTTCCGCCGGATCCGCTTCGGCAGACTGGCCGATCTGCACCTGCTGGACCTGCGTTCCTTCCGCTCCGCCCAGGCGAAGACCGGCTCGGGCTCGGTCGACGACCCCGAGCGCACGCTCACGGGCCGCGCTCAGCTCGACTGGCTGAAGTCCGGTCTGGCCGGTTCGGACGCCGCCTGGCAGCTGGTCGGCACCTCGGTGATGATCTCTCCGGTCGCCTTCGGCTCGCTCCCGGCGCACCTGCTGAAGCCGCTCGCGGAGCTGCTCGGGCTGCCGGCCGAGGGCATCGCGGTCAACGTCGACCAGTGGGACGGCTACACCGACGACCGCAAGGAGCTGCTGGGGCATCTGACCTCCCGGGCGATCCGCAACACCGTCTTCCTGACCGGCGACATCCACATGGCGTGGGCCAACGACGTGCCGGCCAAGGCCGCCACGTACCCCTTCTCCGGCTCGGTGGCCACCGAGTTCGTGGTCACGTCGGTGACCTCGGACAACCTGGACGACCTGCTGAACGTGGCCCCGGGCACCCTGTCCGTGGTGGCCGCGGGAGCGGTGAAGGCGGCCAACCGGCACGTGAAGTGGGTGGACATGGACCACCACGGCTACGGCGTCCTCGACGTGACGGCCGAGCGCTCGCAGATGGACTACTACAGGGTCTCCGACAAGCGCGATCCGGCCGCGACGGCCGCCTGGGCGCGCTCCTACCGGACGCTCAGCGGTACGCAGCGTGTCGAGCGGGTGTACCAGCCGGTCGTCTGACCGTCGAATTCCAGCCATGATCCTTCGTGTTAACGGGAGATCACATGGCTACGGCGGGTGGTGGTTCCGAGGGTTCGAATCCGGACACACCACCCGCCTCTGGCGCGCCTTTCATTACGTCGGCGTCTCGAACTCCGGAAAGCACGCAAGAACTTCTTCCCGATGACCCGAATTGCCCCACGAATGATTGGGCCTGATCATCGCTCAACGACATCTGACATGAACGCGTAATCTCCCCGCCGTGGCGAGGAAGTGCCTCTCCACACACCCCCCGCGAGGAGTCACCTGTGCGTGCTCTTGTCCGTATATCGCCGCGTACCTCACGTCGTGTACTCGGCACCGCCGTCCTGGCCGGAACCCTGGCCCTGGCGCCCTTCTCCGCCCCCGTCGTCGCCCAGGCATCCCCCACCCTGGCCGGCGCCGCCGCCGAGGAGTGCGACGAAGACTCCGCGCTCTCCGGTGCCCGCAAGGAGCGCGGCGCCGAGGCCCACGCCCACGAGCCCAACGAGGTCACCGCCGCCAAGGCCGAGGCCATGGACGACGACCTGCGCAAGAAGCTGGCCGCCGCCCGGTCGAACGGCCGGGTGAGCGCCCAGGCCGACGCCGCCGCCGTGGTGACCATCCCGGTCTACTTCCACGTCGTCCACAGCGGTACGACGGGCAAGCTCAGCGCCACCGCCGTCAACAACCAGATGAACGTGCTGAACTCGGCCTTCGGCGGCCAGGGCACCGGCAACGCGAACACCGGCTTCCAGTTCTCGCTGGCCGGCACCGACTACACGGACAACGCGAGCTGGTACAACCTGACCTCCGGCTCCACCGCCGAGAAGCAGATGAAGCAGACGCTCCGCAAGGGCGGCTCGAACGCGCTGAACATCTACACCGCCAAGCTCGGCGGCGGCCTGCTCGGCTGGGCGACCTTCCCGTCCTCGTACAACTCCAACCCGTCGATGGACGGCGTCGTCCTCCTCGACGGCTCGCTCCCGGGCGGCAACGCGGCCAACTACAACCAGGGCGACACCGGCACCCACGAGGTCGGCCACTGGATGGGCCTCTACCACACCTTCCAGGGCGGCTGTAACGGCAACGGCGACTACGTCAGCGACACCCCGGCCGAGAAGTCCCCCGCCTACGAGTGCCCGACCGGCCGCGACTCCTGCGCCTCCAAGACCGGAGCGGACCCGATCCACAACTTCATGGACTACACGTACGACTCCTGCATGTACCAGTTCACCCAGGGCCAGGTGACCCGGATGAACGACCACTGGACCGCCTACCGCGCCTGACGGCCCGTCCGCGGACGCCGAACGGCCCCCGGGGGGAACCCTCCCCCGGGGGCCGCCCCCGTCAGTTCTCCTCGGCCAGCCCGTCGAGGAAGTCGAGGGCGATCGCCCAGGTCCGCTCCGCGGCCTCGGCGTCCCAGTCCGGCAGCTCCGGGTCCGTGTACACGTGTCCGGCACCCCGGTAGCGGTACACCTCCACGTCCGCCCCGGCCTTGCGCATCTGGAGGTACCAGGAGGAGAGCCAGTCGTCCGTCTCGAAGGGGTCGGGCTCGGCCACGTGCAGCTGGACGGGCAGCTCGTCGACCGAGGCGTTCGGCGCGAGGTCCGAGGTGCCGTGGAGCAGCAGCAGTCCGCGGGCCTTCTCGTCGCCGAGCGCCAGGGTCTGCGCGACCGAGGCCCCGAAGGAGAAGCCCGCGTAGACGAGACCGCGCTCCGAGTAGGGGGCGGCGGCGAGCACGGCGCGCTTCAGCAGCTCGTCGGAGCCGATCCCGTCCTTCTTCGCCATGCCCTCCTCGACCGATTCGGTGGTCCAGCCGTCGAAGAGGTCCGGCACCCAGACCTGATGACCGGCGGCCCGCAGGCGTTCGGCGGCCGCCTCGACGGCCGGGCGCACTCCGTGCACCGAGTGGAAGAGCATGATGTCCATGCCCGCCATCCTGCCATCCGCGACCGGCGGGCTCCCGGAAGCGGCAGGTCAGCGCATCGAGCGGACGTCGAGCTGCCGCAGCACCCGGTCCACCACCTCGGGGTCGGCGCCCGGCTCGCTGCGCGCGGAGAGGACCGCGTGCCGGGCGGCCGACATCATCTCCCGCTGGATCGACTGGGCCTTCTTCACCCGCTCGGCCCGCTCCGTGAAGGCGGCCCGCCGCTCCTCGTCCACCATGTCCGGGCTGATCCGCGCCCCGATGTCGTAGGCCCCGCGCTGGAGCCGCTCGACGACCTCCTCGGGCAGCTCCTCGAACTCCTCGATCTCCTTCAGGCGCCGCTTGGCCGCCTTGGCGGCGCGGACGGCCAGCTCCCGCTCGAAGGCCCGCTCGGCGTCCGCGTCGGCCTTCACCCCGAGCCTGCGCACCAGCCAGGGCAGCGTGAGCCCCTGGACGACGAGCGTGGCCATGATCACGCAGAAGGCGATGAAGATCAGCTCGTCCCGGCCGGGGAAGGGCGAGCCGTCCTCGGTGGTCCGCGGGATGGCGAGGGCCAGCGCCACCGAGGCCACCCCGCGCATCCCGGACCACCACATGACGACGGTCTCCCGCCAGCTCATCGGGATCTCCTCGGCCACGTCCCTGCGGTCGTGCAGCCGCTTCGCCAGCCAGGTGGCGGGGAGCAGCCACAGCAGCCGGACCCCGACGACCACGGCGACGACCACGGCGCCCCAGCCGAGCATCTCGCCGACCCGGCCCTCCGCGACTCCGAAGACGTGGATCAGTTCGAGTCCGATGAGGCCGAAGGCGATGCCGGTGACGAGGGTGTCGACGATCTCCCAGAAGGTCTGGCCGGCGAGCCGCCCCATCACGTCGTCGGCGTCGACCGCGTACTCGGCGAGGAAGAGCGCGGTGACGAGGACCGCGAGCACGCCGGAGCCGTGCAGCTCCTCGGCGAGGACGTAGGAGACGAAGGGGACGAGGAGGGTGAGGCCGGTCTGGAGGGTGGCGTCACCGAGGAAGCCCATGATCTTGTTGGTGACCCAGCCGAGCGCGAGGCCGACGGCGACCGCGACGACCGCCGACAGGACCAGCTCGCCCAGCGCCTCCGGCCAGGAGAACTCGCCGCTCACCACGGCCGCGATGGCCACGTGGTAGAGCACGATCGCGGTGACGTCGTTGAACAGCCCCTCGCCCTCCAGGATCGACACCAGCCGCCGGGGCAGCCCGAGCGAGCCGGCCACGGCGGTCGCCGCGACCGGGTCGGGCGGCGCGACCAGGGCGCCCAGCGCGAGCGCGGCGGCCAGCGGGATCCCGGGAACCAGCACGTCCGCGACCGCGCCGACGGCGGCCGTGGTGACGAAGACCAGGGCGACCGCGAGCAGGAAGATCGGCCGCCGGTTCGCCGCGAACTGCCGCCAGGAGGTCCGCTGCACGGAGGCGTAGAGCAGCGGCGGCAGCACCAGCGGCAGGATGAACTCGGGCGGGATGTCGACGTTCGGCACGAAGGGCAGGAAGGCCAGCACGATCCCGAGGAGCGTCATCAGGACGGGCGCGGGCAGCCCCAGCCGCTCCCCCAGGGGGACGGTGAGCACGGCGCCGAGGAGCAGCAGGAACAGGAGGGCCAATTGATCCACGGCCCCACCCTGTCACGTACGTCCCTTTTGGCCGCGATTACCCTCTTGTTGGGGGCAGATGTCCGCTGTGGTACGGAACGGGTGCCGCGCTGGATCCCCCGGCGGGTACGGTCAGAGCACGGGATCCCCCGGCGGGTACGGTCAGAGCACGCGCCGCATCGCCCGGTGCGGGATCCCCGCGTCCGGGAACTCCCCGCCGTACGCCACATACCCCAGCCGCTCGTAGAAGCCGAGCGCCTGCGTCTGGGCGTGCAGGTCGACGGCGGTCAGACCGCGCTCGCGGGCCGCGTCCTCGATGGCCCCGACCAGCGCCGCGCCGATCCCGAGGCCGCGCGCCGCCCCGGCGACGGCGAGCCGTCCGAGGGAGCCCACGGAGGCGTCCCCACCCGTCCTGCCGGCCGCGTCGGCGCCGTGCAGCAGCCGGCCGGTGCCCAGCGGCACGCCGTCCGCGCGGACGGCGAGGACGTGCACGGCGGTGGAGTCGTACGTGTCGTACTCGAGCTCCCGGGGAACGCCCTGCTCCTCGACGAAGACCTCGCGGCGGACCGCGAAGCACGCCTCCAGGTCGCCCTCGCCCACGGCCTCCCGGACCGCGTACTCCTCGCGGACCGCGTACGCCTCGCTCACCGGCTCTCCGCCTCGATGCGGTCGAGGGCGGTGCGCAGGTCGGCCGGGTAGGTGGAGGCGAACTCGACCCACGTCCCGTCGCCGGGGTGCTCGAAGCCCAGCCGGACCGCGTGCAGCCACTGCCGGGTCAGCCCGAGGCGCTTGGCCATGGTCGGGTCGGCACCGTAGGTGAGGTCGCCGACGCAGGGGTGGCGGTGGGCCGACATGTGCACCCGGATCTGGTGGGTGCGGCCGGTCTCCAGCTTGATGTCGAGCAGCGAGGCCGCCCGGTACGCCTCGATGAGGTCGTAGTGGGTGACGGACGGCTTGCCGTCGGCGGTCACGGCCCACTTGTAGTCGTGGTTCGGGTGCCGGCCGATCGGCGCGTCGATGGTCCCGCTCAGCGGGTCCGGGTGGCCCTGGACCAGCGCGTGGTAGCGCTTGTCGACCGTGCGCTCCTTGAACTGGCGCTTGAGCGAGGTGTACGCGTACTCCGACTTGGCGACCACCATCAGGCCGGAGGTGCCGACGTCGAGCCGGTGCACGATGCCCTGGCGCTCGGCGGCGCCGGAGGTGGAGATCCGGTAGCCGGCGGCGGCGAGGCCGCCGATCACGGTGGTGCCGGTCCAGCCGGGGCTCGGATGGGCCGCGACCCCGACCGGCTTGGCGATCACCACGATGTCGTCGTCGTCGTGGACGATCTCCATGCCCTCCACGGGCTCGGCGACGACCTGCACGGGCGCGGGGGCGCCCGGCATCTCGACCTCCAGCCACGCGCCGCCGCTCACCCGCTCGGACTTGCCGACGACGGCGCCGTCGACCTGGACCTTCCCCGCGGCGGCGAGCTCGGCCGCCTTCGTACGGGAGAACCCGAACATACGGGCGATGGCGGCGTCGACGCGCTCGCCCTCCAGGCCATCGGGAACGGGCAGGGTGCGGATCTCGGGACTCGTGCTCACCCGTCGAGTATGCCTTGTGCCGGGAGTGCTCGGTCCTGGCCGCTCAGTCCTTGTGGACGGTGCCGTCCGGGTCCAGGCCCCGGAAGGACAGGATCACGATCAGGATGCCGCCGCAGACGATCGCCGAGTCGGCGAGGTTGAAGACGGCGAAGTGGGCCGGGGCGATGAAGTCCACGACCGCGCCCTCGAAGACGCCCGGCGAGCGGAACAGCCGGTCCGTGAGGTTGCCGAGCGCACCGCCGAGGAGCAGGCCCAGCGCGATCGCCCAGGGCAGGCTGTAGAGCTTGCGGGCCAGCCGGATGATCACCACGATGACGGCCGCCGCGATCACGGTGAAGACGATCGTGAACGCCTCGCCCATGCCGAAGGCCGCTCCGGGGTTCCGGATCGCCTCGAAGCGGAGCAGATCCCCGATGACCTTGATCGGCTCGCGGCCCTCCAGCTTCTCCACCACGACGATCTTGCTGCCGAGGTCGAGCAGATAGGCGAGGACGGCCACCACGAAGAGCGCGACGATCCGCCGCCTGCCCCTCGGCGCCTCCTCGGGCCCCCGCTCCTGGCCGGCCGAGTCCTCGGCCCCTGCTGAATCCGGCGTACCGATGACGCTCTCCGCCTCTGCCACGTGAGTGAGTCCCTCGTACCTCGTTGCCTGACCGTGCCCCGAGGGTACGGCACAGACGTACGAGACCGGCAGCCCGTACCGCCGGTCTCCGCACGTCGGAACGGCCCGGGCCGCCCCTCCGGATCCCGGGGGGACGCCCTGGGGCGTGTTTCGAGAGCGGCGCCGTCCGCCAGGCGTCGCGGGGCGGGCGGGACTCTCGAAGCACGCCCTAGCCGCGCCGCTCCTGCTTCTGCTTGTCCTCCACGCACAGGGTGGCGCGGGGGAACGCCTGCATGCGCGCCTTGCCGATGGGCTTGCCGCAGACCTCGCAGAGGCCGTAGGTGCCCGCGTCGAGCCGCTCCAGGGCGTGCTCGCTCTGCTCCAGCATCTCCCGCGCGTTCGCCGCCAGGGCGAGCTCGTGCTCGCGCGTGATGTTCTTGGTGCCGGTGTCGGCCTCGTCGTGGCCGGCCCCGTCCCCGGAGTCCCGCATGAGGCCGGTCAGCTCCTCCTGGGAGTGGACCAGCTCGCTGCGGAGCCGCAGCACCTCGGCCTGGAGCTCGCTGCGGGCCTCGGCGACCTCCTCCGGCGTCCAGGGGTCCTCGCCGGGCCGTACCGCGAGCTCGCCGGTACGCGCCGGGGGCACGGCCGCCTCGTCGTCGTCGGCGGTCGTGACGCCACCCGCGGTCTTCTTCGCTGCCACCGTCCTGGCTCCTGTCTGCTTCTTCGCGGCGGCCTTCCGGCCGACGGCCTTCTTCACGGACTTCTTCCCACCCGGATCCCCGGCGCCGGCCTCGGCCGCCGCATCGGGTTCCGGGGAGCCACCGCCGGCGCTCTTCTTCGCCGCGGCCTTCTTCGCGGGGGCCTTCTTCGCCGCGGCCTTCTTGGCGGTCGCCTTCTTCGCGGTCGCCTTCTTCGCGGTCGCCTTCTTGGCGGGGGCCTTCTCGGCGGCGATCCCCGACGCGTCCGCTTCCCCGGCGGCCCCGGCCGGATCGGCGCCTGCGGACTCCTCGGCGGCAGTCTTCTTCGCCGCGGCCTTACCGGCTGCGGGCTTCGCGGCGGACCTCGCGGCCGGTCGCGCCGCCGGCCTCTTCCCGGGCGCGCCCCCGGGAGGCGCGGGATCGCCCGGGGAACCGGCGGGCCCGGGGTCCCCGGCGCCGGCCGGGGACTGCTTCGCGGCGGTCTTCTTCGCCACCATGTCGCGGCCCCTTCACATTTTGTGATCTTGCTCGCGCATCGTGCTGGGACGATAAATCGGCCCAGGGCGCGCGGCAACGGGGCACGCCGCCCGCTCCGCCCGCCCCGCGGCCCTCGGCGCGGACCCGTGAGAAGTGGTGCCCAACTCCCCGGCGGGTTATCCACCCACCCCGTCCCCCACATGGCCCTCTCCGAGCCCGGACCGCCCCATGTGCCCATTCGGGTCACGCGGAATCCGGTCGGCCCGGCGCCCCCGCGCCCCGTACACTGGCCTCAGCGAGAGGCGTCGATGGGGACCAGTAGCGTCGTGCGCGAGCCATGAGCGACCCGGGGACGGTGAGAGCCCGGGGGTGAGCCCGATGCGAAGCATCACCCCGGAGCTGCCGGAAGAAAGCCGTGTGGACACGCACCACCACGCACGGCGACTAGACCCGGTGTCGCGACCCCAATGAGGGGGCTTCGGTCGGTCACGCCCGGAGCCAAGGAGGGTGGTACCGCGGGAGCACGGCTCTCGTCCCTCCGACGGAAAGCAGCACATGTCCGTCCGGAGGAGAGTCCGCCGCATGACCACGCCGCAGTACCGCCAGGTGCCCGCCCAGGTCGACCTGTCCGCGCTCGAGCACGCCGTGCTCGACTTCTGGCAGCAGAACAAGGTCTTCGCCAAGACCCTGGAGCAGTCCGAGGGCCGCCCCGAGTGGGTCTTCTACGAAGGCCCGCCCACCGCCAACGGCATGCCAGGCGCCCACCACATCGAGGCCCGCGTCTTCAAGGACGTCTTCCCCCGCTTCCGCACCATGCGCGGCTACCACGTCGCCCGCAAGGCCGGCTGGGACTGCCACGGCCTCCCCGTCGAGCTCGCCGTCGAGAAGGAGCTCGGCTTCTCCGGCAAGAAGGACATCGAGGAGTACGGCATCGCGGAGTTCAACGCGAAGTGCCGCGAGTCGGTGACCCGCCACACCGACGCCTTCGCCGAGCTCACGACCCGCATGGGCTACTGGGTCGACCTCGACGACGCCTACCGGACCATGGACCCCTCGTACATCGAGTCGGTCTGGTGGTCGCTCAAGCAGATCTTCGACAAGGGCCTGCTCGTCCAGGACCACCGCGTCGCCCCCTGGTGCCCCCGCTGCGGCACCGGCCTCTCCGACCACGAGCTGGCCCAGGGGTACGAGACGGTCGTCGACCCCTCCGTCTACGTCCGCTTCCCGCTGACCTCCGGCCCGCTCGCCGGCAAGGCCGCCCTCCTGGTCTGGACGACGACCCCGTGGACCCTGGTGTCCAACACGGCCGTCGCCGCCCACCCCGAGGTCACCTACGTCGTCGCCACCGACGGCGACGAGCGCCTGGTCGTCGCCGAGCCGCTGCTCGACAAGGCCCTCGGCGAGGGCTGGGTCACCACCGGCGAGTCCTTCACCGGCAAGGAGATGGAGCGCTGGACCTACCAGCGCCCCTTCGAGCTGGTCCCCTTCGACGCCCCGGCGCACTACGTCGTCAACGCCGACTACGTCACCACCGAGGACGGCACCGGCCTCGTCCACCAGTCCCCCGCCTTCGGCGAGGACGACCTCAAGGTCTGCAAGGCGTACGGCCTGCCGATGGTCAACCCGGTCCGCCAGGACGGCACCTTCGAGGAGGAACTGCCGCTGGTCGGCGGCGTCTTCTTCAAGAAGGCCGACGAGGCCCTCACCGCCGATCTGGAAGCGCGCGGCCTGCTCTACCGGCACATCCCGTACGAGCACAGCTACCCGCACTGCTGGCGCTGCCACACGGCACTGCTCTACTACGCGCAGCCGTCCTGGTACATCCGCACGACCGCCGTCAAGGACCGCCTGCTCGAAGAGAACGAGAACACCAACTGGTTCCCGGACTCCGTCAAGCACGGCCGCTTCGGCGACTGGCTGAACAACAACATCGACTGGGCGCTCTCCCGCAACCGCTACTGGGGCACCCCGCTGCCGATCTGGCGCTGCGAGGAGGGGCACCTCACCTGCGTCGGCTCCCGCGCCGAACTGACCGAGCTGACCGGCACCGACCAGTCCGGGCTCGACCCGCACCGCCCCTACATCGACGACGTCACCTTCGGCTGCCCGGCCGAGGGCTGCTCCCTCGAAGCCGTCCGCGTCCCCGAGGTCATCGACGCCTGGTACGACTCGGGCTCCATGCCGTTCGCTCAGTACGGCTACCCGTACCAGAACAAGGAGCTGTTCGAGAGCCGCTACCCGGCCCAGTTCATCTCCGAGGCCATCGACCAGACCCGTGGCTGGTTCTACACGCTGATGGCCGTCGGCACGCTCGTCTTCGACAAGTCCTCGTACGAGAACGTGGTCTGCCTCGGCCACATCCTCGCCGAGGACGGCCGCAAGATGTCCAAGCACCTCGGCAACATCCTCCAGCCCATCCCGCTGATGGACCAGCACGGCGCCGACGCCGTCCGCTGGTTCATGGCGGCCGGCGGCTCCCCCTGGGCGGCCCGCCGCGTCGGCCACGGCACCATCCAGGAGGTCGTCCGCAAGACCCTCCTCACGTACTGGAACACGGTCGCCTTCCAGGCCCTGTACGCGCGTACGTCCGGCTGGGCGCCGTCCGCCGCCGACCCGGCCCCGGCCGACCGCTCCGTCCTCGACCGGTGGCTGCTCTCCGAGCTGAACACGCTCGTCGCCGAGGCCACCGAGGCGATGGAGGCGTACGACACCCAGCGCACCGGCAAGCTCCTCTCCGCCTTCGTCGACGACCTCTCCAACTGGTACGTGCGCCGCTCCCGCCGCCGCTTCTGGCAGGGCGACAAGGCGGCCCTGCGGACCCTGCACGAGGTCGTCGAGACGGTCACCCGCCTGATGGCCCCGCTGACCCCGTTCATCACCGAGCGGGTCTGGCAGGACCTGGTCGTCCCGGTCACCCCGGACGCCCCCGAGTCGGTCCACCTCGCCACCTGGCCGGAGGCGGACGCGGCGCTGATCGACAGCACGCTCTCCGAGCAGATGACGCTGGTCCGCCGCCTGGTCGAGCTGGGCCGCGCGACCCGCGCCGAGTCGGGTGTGAAGACCCGTCAGCCGCTCTCCCGCGCGCTGGTCGCCGCCACCGGCTTCGCCGCGCTGTCGCCCGAGCTCCAGGCCCAGATCACGGAGGAGCTGAACGTCACCTCCCTCGCCTCCCTCTCCGAGGTCGGCGGCTCGCTCGTCGACACCACCGCCAAGGCGAACTTCCGCGCGCTCGGCAAGCGCTTCGGCAAGGGCGTCCAGGACGTCGCCAAGGCCGTGGCCGCGGCCGACGCGGCGGCCCTGGCGCTGGCCCTGCGGGACGGCGAGGCCGGCCTCGAGGTGAACGGCGAGACGATCACCGTCACGCCCGAGGAGATCATCATCACGGAGACCCCGCGCGAGGGCTGGTCGGTCGCCTCCGACTCCGGCGCGACGGTCGCACTGGACCTGGAGATCACGCCGGAGCTCCGCAAGGCCGGTCTCGCCCGGGACGCGATCCGCCTCATCCAGGAGGCCCGCAAGAACAGCGGCCTCGACGTCGCCGACCGCATCGCGCTGCGCTGGGTCTCGACCTCCCCGGAGACCGCGGAGGCGCTCCAGGCCCACGCCGGCCTGATCGCGGACGAGGTCCTGGCGACGGAGTACGCGGAGGGCGCCCCCTCCGAGGGCTTCGGCCCGGCCTTCACGGACGAGCCCCTCGCCCTCACCTTCCACCTCCGCAAGGCCTGACCGACAGCCGAAGGGCCCCGCACTCCCTGGGGAGTGCGGGGCCCTTCCGCATGCCCCGGGCCCGAACCGGGCCCGGGCACGGCGAAGGGCCAGGCACTGGAGCGACTCCAGATCCTGGCCCTTCGGCTGCCGACGGCTACGTGCTCAGCGCACGCTCAACCGCCGCCTCAGTTGTCGTCCTCGTCGATCAGGAAGCCACGCATCGGCGCGGGCGCCTGCTGCATCGGCTGCGGCGCCTGCGGACGGACCGGAGCCATCGGCTGGGTCATCGCGGGCGACATCTGCTGCTGACCGCCGTACGACGGGGCAGCGCCCATGGACGGACCGCCGCCCATCGGACCGTTGCCGCCGTAGGACGGCGCACCCGCACCGGCGGACGCCATGGACGGGGCCGGCGGCAGCGAGGCCGTGGCCGGGGTCCGCGGCGGGGCCAGCGAGTCGTCCGCCTGGGTCTCCAGCTGACGCAGCTGCGACTCCAGGTAGGACTTCAGACGGGTCCGGTACTCGCGCTCGAAGCCGCGCAGGTCCTCGACCTTGCGCTCCAGCGTGGCGCGGGCGGACTCCAGGGAGCCCATCGCGACGCGGTGCTTCTCCTGCGCGTCCCGCTCGAGAGCGTCCGCCTTGGCGCGGGCGTCCCGCTCCAGGCCCTCGGCGCGCGAACGCGCCTCGCCGACGATCTTGTTGGCCTCGGAGCGGGCCTCGGCGATCGCCTGGTCGGCGGTCTGCTGGGCCAGCGAGAGGACACGGGCGGCGCTGTCGCCACCGGGCTGCTGCGGCGGCTGCGGCTGCATCTGCTGCTGCGGGTGACCCATGGGGCCGCCCTGCATCGGGCCGGGACCCATCGGACCGCCCTGCATCGGGCCCGGACCCATGGGTCCGCCCTGCATGGGGCCGGCGGGAAGCTGAGGAGCACCGGAAGGCAGCTGCGGCGGGCCCATCTGCGGCGGCTGCTGCTGGACCGGCGGACCGGATATGGCGGCGGGCACGGGGGCGCCGGGACCGACCGGACGGTTGTCCTGCGGCTCCGGCGGCTTGCGCATGGCCTGCTGCTGGTTCTGCGCGGCCGCGCGCGTGGCGGCGGCCAGCTTGGCGCGCAGGTCCTCGTTCTCGCGGAGCAGGCGGGTCAGCTCGGCCTCGACCTCGTCGAGAAAGGCATCGACCTCGTCCTCGTCATAGCCTTCTCGAAGGCGGACGGTCGTGAACTGCTTGTTCCGCACGTCCTCGGGGGTCAGCGGCATCTCTTCTTCACCTCTACGTAGTCGTCGGCAGTCGGCAGGACCGTATCGTCCATCCTCACCTCGCGAGCGAGTTCACGACGTTGATGAGGATGTAGACGATGATCATCAGAACGAAGAAGGACAGATCGAGTGCCACGCCCCCGAGACGCAACGGCGGGATGAGCCGCCGAAGAAGCTTGAGCGGTGGATCGGTGACAGTGTAGGTGGCCTCCAGAACGACCACCATCGCCTTGCCGGGTTCCCATGAACGGGCGAACTGGAAGACGTAGTCCATGACCAGCCGGAAGATCAGGAAGACGAGGAAGCACATCAGCGCGATGTAGACCACCTGTAGTGCGACGCCCATCCCGCGGTTCCCTCTCCCCTGGCTCTCTGGCCCTCAGCTTGCTCCGGCCGCCTTCGCGGCCGGTCCGTCCGGTTCGTTTCTCAGCTCTGGTTGAAGAATCCGCCCTCTGCGATCCGGGCCTTGTCCTCCGCCGTGACATCGACGTTAGCAGGCGACAACAGGAACACCTTCTGCGTCACGCGCTCAATGCTGCCATGGAGCCCGAAGACGAGTCCGGCGGCAAAGTCGACAAGTCGCTTCGCGTCCGTGTCGTCCATCTCCGTGAGGTTCATGATCACCGGGGTGCCCTCACGGAAGTGTTCCCCGATGGTACGGGCCTCGTTGTAGGTCCGGGGGTGCAGCGTGGTGATGCGGTACGGCTCCCGCTCGGACACGACCTTGGGCATGATCACCGGTGCGTTCTTCTCCAGGCTCGGGCGTTCGGGTGTGATGGATGCCACGGGGGCAATTCGGGCCGGACGTCCGCTTTCGGCGAGTACCGGGACAGAGTGGGCGATGGGTTCCCGGGGCGCGGGGGGCTGCACCACGCGGACCGGCTCCTCGCGCTCGATCTGGCGCGGAGGGGTGTGACGCCGCTCCCGCTCGGGCTCCGGCTCCAGCTCGGGTTCGAAGTCGTCGTCGGGGTCGAAGCCCCGGCCGTCGTACCCATCGTCCTCCACGAGACCGAGGTAGACCGCCATCTTGCGCATCGCGCCGGCCATGCTCCGATTCCTCCGCTCTGTGGTGGATCGGCCTCGTCACCAAGTGCCCGTGATCCACGGGCCACCCCGCCGTTCGCGGAATGACCATATTTTCTGCTGTGGTCCGACCTGCTTCGCGACGTTACCCGAGCTTCGGGCGGACTCCGAGTACCGCCGTACCGACGCGTACGTGTGTCGCCCCGGCGGCGATGGCGTCCTCGAGGTCCGCGCTCATGCCCGCTGAGACCATGTTCGCAGCCGGACGGGTCGCGCGCAGGGCAGTCGACAAATCCATCAGCCGGTCGAAGGCGGCGCGTTGCCGCCCGGCGTACGCGCCGACGAGCGGGGCGACCGTCATCAGGCCGCCGAGCCGCAGCCCGGGCGCCGCGTCGATCGCCGCGGCCAACTCCTCGACGCCGTCCGGCGCCACACCGCCCCGGTCGCCGCGCCCGCCGGCCTCGGCGTCGAGGGCGACCTGGATCAGACAGCCGAGTTCACGCCCGCCCCTCTCGGCGGCGGCGGAGAGGGAGGAGACGAGCTTGAGCCGGTCGACAGACTGCACCACATCGGCATAACCCACCACGGATCTGACCTTGTTGGTCTGCAACTGACCGACGAAGTGCCAGGCGAGGTCGAGGTCGGCGCAGGCGGCCGCCTTGGGCGCGGCGTCCTGGTCGCGGTTCTCCGCCACGTTCCGCACCCCGAGTCCGTGCAGGATCCGCACGTCGCTCGCCGGGTAGGTCTTGGTGACCACGATGAGGGTCACGTCCTCGCGGGGGCGGCCGGCGGCGGCGCAGGCGGCCGCGATCCGCTCCTCCACCCGCGCGAGGTTCTCCGCGAGTTCGGCCTTACGGTCCGTCATGCCTCTTACCTGCCCAACCAGACATATCCCGCGAGTCGCCCTGTGGTGCGGTCGCGTCGGTACGAGTAGTGGTCCGGGGACTCCAGGGTGCAGACCCCGGCGTCCTCGACGTCGGTCACCCCGAGCCGGGCCAGCTGGGCCCGGACGCCTGCGGCGACGTCGACGGCGGGGGTGCCCCAGGAGGTCTCGGCGTACGCGTCGGGTTCGACGGCGGCGACCTCGGCGCGCATCGCCTCGGGGACCTCGTAACAGCGTCCGCAGACGGCGGGGCCGGTGCGGGCGGTGATCCGGCCGGGCTCGGCGCCGAGCTTCGCCATCGCCTCGACGGCGGCGGGGACGACCCCGGCCAGCATGCCCGGCCGTCCGGCGTGCGCGGCGGCGACGACGCCGGCGACCGGGTCGGCGAGGAGGACGGGGACGCAGTCCGCGGTGAGGACGGCGAGGCCGAGCCCCCGGCGGGTGGTGACGATCGCGTCGACGGAGGGGGCGGCGTCGGCGCCGGCCCAGGGGCCGTCGACCACGGCGACCCCGGCGCCGTGGACCTGGTTCATCCAGACGACGAGGCCGGGGTCGAGCCCCAGTCCGGCGGCGGCGCGGGCCCGGTTGGCGCGGACGGCCTCCGGGTCGTCGCCGACGGCGCCGCCGAGGTTGAGCTCCTCGTACGGAACGGCGCTCACCCCGCCCCACCTGTCGGTGAAGGCGAAGTGCGCGCCGTTCGTGGTGAAGCGGTGCCCTATCACTTCAGGAAGTCCGGCACGTCCAGCTCCTCGGCGGGGCTGTCCGCGTACGGGCGGGCCGGCGGGACCACCGGCGGGGTGGGCGGCAGCGGGGTCTCGCTGACGGCCGGGGCCTGCTCGACCGGGGCGGCGACGGGCTCCTCGCGGGGCGTCACCGTGCCGAGGCCGCCGAGCGGGCGGGAGGGCTCGGCGACGCGGGGGGCCGGGGCCGGCTCCTCGCGCTTGGCGGAGACCGAGCCGATGATGTTGTCCCGGCGGGCGGGCGGCTGGCCGCCGTCGAAGCCGGCCGCGATGACGGTGACCCGGACCTCGTCGCCGAGGGCGTCGTCGATGACGGCGCCGAAGATGATGTTGGCCTCCGGGTGGGCGGCCTCGCTGACCAGCTGGGCGGCCTCGTTGATCTCGAAGAGACCGAGGTCGCTGCCGCCGGAGATGGAGAGGAGCACACCGCGGGCGCCGTCGATGGACGCCTCCAGGAGCGGCGAGGAGATCGCCATCTCGGCCGCGGCCACCGCGCGGTCGTCGCCGCGGGCGGAGCCGATGCCCATGAGGGCGGAACCCGCCTCGGACATGACCGACTTGACGTCGGCGAAGTCGAGGTTGATCAGACCCGGGGTGGTGATGAGGTCGGTGATGCCCTGGACACCGCTGAGCAGGACCTGGTCCGCCGACTTGAAGGCGTCGAGGACCGAGACCTGGCGGTCCGAGATGGACAGCAGGCGGTCGTTCGGGATGACGATGAGGGTGTCGACCTCTTCGCGGAGCTCGGCGATGCCGTCCTCCGCCTGGTTGGCGCGCCGCCGGCCCTCGAAGGTGAACGGACGGGTGACCACGCCGATCGTCAGGGCGCCCAGGGAGCGGGCGATGTTGGCGACGACGGGCGCGCCGCCGGTGCCGGTGCCGCCGCCCTCGCCGGCGGTGACGAAGACCATGTCGGCCCCCTTGAGGACCTCCTCGATCTCCTCGCGGTGGTCCTCGGCCGCCTTGCGGCCGACGGCAGGGTTGGCCCCGGCCCCGAGGCCGCGGGTCAGTTCACGGCCGACGTCGAGCTTGACGTCGGCGTCGCTCATCAACAGTGCCTGTGCGTCGGTGTTGATGGCGATGAACTCGACGCCCTTGAGACCGACCTCGATCATTCGGTTGATGGCATTGACACCACCGCCGCCGACACCGATGACCTTGATGACTGCGAGGTAGTTCTGCGGTGCTGCCACGTCGAAGGCCTCTCGCCTCGAGTTACGTGTCGTCGTAGCGCGGTGGTTGGCGCGCCGCGACGACGGATGCCGATGGGGTGGTCCGTGCGCCGACCCCAACCCTAACGTTGAAGTTTAGGGTTACCAGTGTCCCTGTTCGCTGGACTCTTCCGAACAGGACACTAAGTCGACTAGCGGCGCGCGTTCAACGAACACGCCGAACCTCCCGTTTTTCTTTTCACCCTATGTGATCACCCGTAGCGCTGGCCAACCAGGGTGCTGGCCAGCGCCGATGCGCGTCAACTCCCCGACGAGGCGGGCGCGCTGGGGGCACTTACGTCGAAGTGCCCCGCTTTGGGGGTTGCCTTCATCAGGGCGGTGAGCACCCGGGCCTTCGCGAGCCCGTGTTCGGCACTGCCCCAGAAGACGGTGCGATCCCGGGTCAGCTCCAGAGTGACGGAGTCGTACGAGGAGAGGCGCACGACACGAGTGTCCTTCGCGATCGTGTCCGGGAGTTCACCCCGTACGCGCACCGCCTCGGCCAGCAGACGGTCCGCGTCGAAGCGTCGCAGGCTGGGGGAAGCGGCCGCGTCCAGGACGAGCCGGGGCACTCCGCGGGTCGGAGTCGTGACGGTCGCGAACGGGACGGCCGTGGCGTCCACTTCGGTGAAAGATCCGTTCTTCACCAGAAGGAGCACGGGTTTCCGTTCGATCACTTCGATCCCGATTCCGTGCGGCCAGGACCGGAATACGTCGACCGAGGCGATCCGGGGCAGTTCCTCCCGGAGCCGCGCCTCGATGGCCTCGGTGTCGACGGTGACCAGCGGGGCGCCGACCGGGACGGCGGCGACGGCCTCGACCTCGGCCGCGGCGAGCACCGCCGTGCCCGAAGTCTTCACACGTTCCACACGGAACCAGGTGGAGCCGTAGAGGGCCCAGACGGTGCCGCCGGCGAGCAGGAGCAGGCCGGCGGCGACCAGGGCGAGCTTCAGGCCGGTCGGCCGGAGACGTCCGCCCGGCCCTTCCGGCCGGGGCTGCCGGTCCGACGACCCTGGTCGCTTCCCGGTGCCGCTCTGCTCCGCGGTCGTCGGTCCGGCTGCCACGCGCGCCTCTTCCCTCGGTCCCCCGCTACGCCTGTCGGCGGGCGGCGATCGCCTCGTACACCATGCCGACGAGCAGGTCGTCGGCGTCCCGGCGGCCGAACTCGGAGGCGGCGCGGGACATCTCGTACAGCCGGTGCGGATCGGCCAGTACGGGCAGGACGTTGGCCTGCACCCACTGCGGCGACAGCTCCGCGTCGTCGACGAGGAGTCCGCCGCCGGCCTTGACCACCGGCTGCGCGTTGAGCCGCTGTTCGCCGTTGCCGATGGGCAGCGGGACGTAGGCGGCGGGCAGCCCGACGGCGGAGAGCTCGGCGACGGTCATGGCGCCCGCGCGGCAGAGCATCATGTCGGCCGCGGCGTACGCCAGATCCATCCGGTCCACGTACGGTACCGGCACGTACGGCGGCATTCCGGGCATGTTGTCGACGCGCGGCAGTTCGTTCTTCGGGCCGACCGCGTGCAGGATCTGGATGCCGGAGCGCTGGAGCACCGGAGCGACCTGCTGGACGACCTCGTTGAGCCGCCGCGCGCCCTGGGAGCCGCCGGAGACCAGCAGCGTGGGCAGGTTGGGGTCGAGGCCGAAGGCGGCGCGCGCCTCGGGCCGGACCCGGGCCCGGTCGAGGGTGGCGATGGTGTGCCGCAGCGGGATGCCGATGTAACGGGCGTTGCGGAGCTTGGAGTCCGGGGTGGCGACGGCCACGCCGGCCGCGTACCGGGAGCCGATCTTGTTGGCCAGACCGGGCCGCGCGTTGGCCTCGTGGACCACGATCGGCACACCGAGCCGCTTGGCGGCCAGATAGCCGGGCAGCGCCACGTAACCGCCGAAGCCGACCACGCAGTCCGCCTTGGTGCGCTCCAGGATCTGCTCGGCGGCCTTGATGGTGCCGCGCAGCCGTCCGGGGACGGTGATCAGCTCGGGGGTGGGTTTGCGGGGCAGCGGTACGGCGGGGATGAGCGCCAGCTCGTAGCCGCGCTCGGGCACGAGCCGGGTCTCCAGGCCCTTCTCCGTGCCCAGCGCCGTGATGCCCACGCTCGGGTCCTGCCTGCGCAGGGCGTCCGCGAGGGCGAGCGCCGGCTCGATGTGACCGGCGGTCCCCCCGCCGGCGAGTACGACATGCACCGAAATTCACCGCTCTCCGGACGGGCGCTTCTTGACGCGCCGTCGCATCGACTTCCATCTCACCCCGGCCCGCTTGCCCCACCCGGGGCGGCGCATGGCCAGGGCCGCTTTCGCGGCGGGTTCCTGTCGCGCGAAGGCGATCAGGAGCCCGACGGCGAACATGGTCGGCAGCAGGGCCGACCCCCCGTACGAGAACAGCGGGAGCGGGACGCCGGCGATCGGCAGCAGACCGAGCACCGCACCGATGTTGACCACGGCCTGGGCCGTGATCCAGGTGGTCACACCTCCCGCGGCGAATCGAACGAAGGGGTCCTCCGTGCTTCCGGCCACGCGGATACCCGCATAGCCTAGAGCCGCGAACAGGGCGAGTACCGACAGCGTCCCCGCGAGGCCCAGTTCCTCACCGGCGACCGCGAAGATGAAGTCGGTGTGCGCTTCGGGTAGTTGACCCCATTTTTCCACACTCGCGCCGAGCCCGGAACCGAACCATCCGCCCGACGCCAGAGCATAGATTCCGTGCGCGGCCTGGAGGCACGGGGCCCCCTCGCCACCCGGATCGGTGGCGCCGATGCACTGGAAGCGGTCCAGCCGGTGCGGGCTCGTCCTGATGAGCAGCGCCCCGAGGGCGCCGGCCACGGCGAGCACCCCGACGAAGAGCCGGGTGGGTGCGCCGGCCGTCCACAACAGGCCGAAGAGGATCGCCGCGAGGATGATCGCGGTGCCCATGTCCCCGCCGAGCATGATGAGCCCGAGCAGCATGAAGGCCACCGGGACCAGCGGCACCAGCATGTGCTTCCACTGGGCGAGCAGCTTCGTGTCCTGCTTGCGGGCGAGCAGGTCGGCGCCCCACAGGATCAGCCCCAGCTTGCCGAACTCGCTGGGCTGGAGCATGAAGGGGCCGCCCAGCGAGATCCAGTTCTGGTTGCCGCCGATGTTGTGCCCTATCCCCGGGATCTGGACGAGCACCATCAGGAAGACGGCGCCGACCAGGATCGGGTAGGCGAGCGCCCGGTGCAGCTTCACCGGCATCCGCGAGGCGACCAGCAGCAGCCCGGTGCCCAGGAGGGCCGCGAAGAACTGCTTCCGGAAGAAGTACGACGGCACCAGCTCGTAGCGGAGCGCCGTGATCATCGAGGCCGAATAGACCATCACCAGGCCGAGCGTGGTGATGAGCAGCCCCGCGCCGATGATCACGTAGTACGCCGTGAGCGGCCGGTCCCAGGCCCTTCGCGCCCGGGTGAAGAGGCCCCGCACGCCTCCGCCGCGCGCCCCTCGCGGGGTCGCTGGGGCCCGCCCTCCGCCCGGTCGGGCGGAGGGCCGGCGTGTCCCGGCGATCTTGCTCGGCATGGTCGCTGCCCCCTCCGGTCAGGCCCGGTACGGCCGGACCCTTCGCAGTGGTCGGGTCAGGCGTCCCCGGTGGCGGCGAGGGCGCGGACCGCGTCCGCGAACGCCTCGCCCCGCTTGTTGTAGTTGGCGAACATGTCCATCGAGGCGCAGGCCGGGGCCAGGAGGACGGTGTCCCCCGGGCGGGCCAGCCGGGCCGCCTCACGGACCGCCTCGGACATCGCCCCAGTGTCGGTCCGGTCGAGGTCCACCACCGGGACCTCCGGGGCGTGTCGCGCCAGGGCTTCCCGGATCAGCGCGCGGTCCGCGCCGATCAGGACGGCCCCCCGGAGCCGCTTCGCGGACTTCTCCACCAGCTCGTCGAAGGTGGCGCCCTTGGCGAGGCCGCCGGCGATCCAGACGATCGGGTCGTAGGCGGCCAACGAGGCTTCGGCGGCGTGGGTGTTGGTGGCCTTGGAGTCGTCGACGTACGTCACGCCCTCGACCTCCTCGACCAGTTCGATCCGGTGCGGGTCGGGGCGGAAGGCCCGCAGCCCGTCCCGTACGGCCTTCGCGTCGACACCGAAGGCGCGGGCGAGCGCGGCCGCGGCGAGCGCGTTGGCGATGTTGTGCGGGGCCGGCGGCTGCACGTCGGCGACCTCGGCCAGCTCCTGGGCGTTCTTCTGCCGGTTCTCGACGAAGGCCCGGTCGACGAGGATGCCCTCGACGACGCCGAGCTGGGAGGGGCCGGGGGTGCCAAGGGTGAAGCCGATGGCCCGGCAGCCCTCCTCGACGTCGGCCTCGCGGACCAGGTCCTCGGTGGCCGGGTCGGCGACGTTGTACACGCAGGCGATCCGGTTGCCCTCGTAGATCCGGCCCTTGTCGGCGGCGTACGCCTCCATCGAGCCGTGCCAGTCGAGGTGGTCGGGCGCCAGGTTGAGCACGGCGGCCGAGTGGGCGCGCACGGAGGGCGCCCAGTGCAGCTGGTAGCTGGAGAGCTCCACGGCGAGGACGTCGTACTCCTCGTCGCCGAGGACGGCGTCGAGGAGCGAGACGCCGATGTTGCCGACGGCGGCGGTCCGCAGTCCGGCCGCCTCCAGGATGGAGGCGAGCATCCGGGTCGTGGTGGTCTTGCCGTTGGTGCCGGTGATCGCCAGCCACGGGGCGGCGTCCGGGCCCCTCAACCGCCAGGCGAGCTCGACGTCTCCCCAGATCTCCACGCCCGCCTCGGCGGCGGCCGTGAAGAGCGGCTTGTCCGGCTGCCAGCCGGGGGTGGTGACGACCAGCTCGGTGCCGGTCGGCAGGGTCGCCCCGTCGCCGAGGCGGACGGTGATCCCCTCCGCCTCCAGTGCGGCGGCCTGCGTCCGGGAGCGCTCGTCGTCGCCGTCGTTGACGACGGTCACCACGGCGCCCCGGGCGGCCAGGGCCCGGGCGGCCGGGATGCCGGACACCCCGAGCCCCGCGACCGTGACCCGCTTGCCCTGCCAGTCCAGCTGTTCGCTCACTTGTCGGCTGCCCATCCGGCGTAGAAGAGGCCCAGGCCCACGATGACGCACATGCCCTGGATGATCCAGAACCGGACGACGACCAGGACCTCGGACCACCCCTTGAGTTCGAAGTGGTGCTGGAGGGGAGCCATCCGGAAGACGCGCTTGCCGGTCATCTTGAACGAGCCGACCTGGATGACCACGGACATCGTGATCAGCACGAACAGGCCGCCGAGCAGCGCGAGCAGCAGCTCCGTACGGGAGCAGATGGCGAGACCGGCGAGCGCGCCGCCGAGCGCGAGGGAGCCGGTGTCACCCATGAAGATCTTGGCGGGCGAGGTGTTCCACCACAGGAAGCCGAAGCAGGCTCCCATCAGCGCGGAGGCCACGACCGCGAGGTCGAGCGGGTCGCGGACCTCGAAGCAGGCGCTCGGGTTGGTGAGCGTCAGCGCGTTGGCGCAGGACTCCTGGAACTGCCACAGCCCGATGAAGGTGTAGGCGCCGAAGACCATCACGGAGGCGCCGGTGGCCAGGCCGTCCAGACCGTCCGTCAGGTTCACGCCGTTGGACATGGCCAGGATCATGAAGAGCGCCCAGACCACGAAGAGGACGGGGCCGATCGACCAGCCGAAGTCGGTGATGAAGGAGAGCCTCTCGGAGGCCGGGGTGAGCCCGCGCAGGTCCGCGAACTGGAGCGAGAGCACCGCGAACGCGATGCCGACGATGAGCTGGCCGGCCATCTTCGCCTTGGCCCGCAGGCCCAGCGAACGCTGCTTGACGATCTTGATGTAGTCGTCGAGGAAGCCGACCAGGCCCATGCCGGTCATCAGGAACAGCACCAGGACGCCCGAGTACGTCGGGTCCTCGCCGGTGATGACCTTGGCCAGCGCGTACGCGATGAGTGTCGCCAGGATGAAGGAGATGCCGCCCATGGTGGGCGTGCCCTTCTTCCCGGCGTGGCCGCGCGGGCCGTCGTCCCGGATGAACTGCCCGTATCCCTTGCGGGCGAGCAGCTTGATGAGCAGCGGGGTGCCGATCAGGGTCAGGAAGAGGCCGATGGCCCCCGCGAAGAGGATCTGCCTCATCGGCCCGATACCTCGCCCTCAGCGTCGAGCAGCGCGAGTGCGACCTGCTCGAGACCGACCGACCGGGAGGCCTTCACCAGGACCACGTCCCCCGGGCGCAGCTCCCTGCGCAACAGGTCCACAGCCGCCTGCGCGTCGGACACGTGCACCGACTCCTCACCCCACGAACCCTCGTTATAGGCGCCCAGTTGCAGCCAGGACGCTTCCCTGTCCCCGACCGCGACGAGCTTGCTGACGTTGAGCCGGACGGCGAGCCGTCCGACCGCGTCGTGCTCGGCGAGCGACGCGTCACCGAGCTCGGCCATCTTGCCGAGCACCGCCCACGTACGGGCCCCGCGGGCCTGTCCGGCCCGGCCCATGGCCGCGAGCGCGCGCAGGGCGGCTCGCATGGACTCGGGGTTCGCGTTGTAGGCGTCGTTGACGATCGTCACGCCGTCCGGACGCTCGGTGACCTCCATGCGCCAGCGCGACAGGGAGCCGGCCTCGGAGAGCGCGGTGGCGATCTCCTGGACAGGCATGCCCAGCTCGTGCGCGACGGCGGCCGCTGCGAGCGCGTTCGACACGTGGTGCTCACCGTACAGGCGCAAGGTCACGTCGCTGCACCCGGTGGGTGTGTGAAGCGTGAAAGAGGGGCGGCCGGCGTCGGTGAGGTGGACGTTCTCGGCGCGTACGGCCGCTTCGTCCGCTTCTCCGAAGAGGGTCACGCGGGCCTTGGTGCGGCTCGCCATCGCGCGGACGAGCGGGTCGTCGGCGTTGAGGACCGCCACACCGCCGTCCTCGGCGGACGGCAGGGACTCGACCAGTTCGCCCTTGGCGACGGCGATCTGCTCGCGTCCGCCGAACTCGCCGATGTGGGCGGAGCCCACGTTGAGGACGAGCCCGATCCGGGGCGGGGTGAGCCCGGTCAGGTAGCGGATGTGGCCGATGCCGCGGGCGCCCATCTCCAGGACGAGGTGCCGGGTCTCCTCGGTCGCCCTGAGCGCGGTGAGCGGCAGGCCGATCTCGTTGTTGAGGGAGCCGGGCGTCCAGACGGTGGGCGCGTGGCGGTCGAGGACCTGGGCGATCAGGTCCTTGGTGGAGGTCTTGCCGGCCGAGCCGGTGAGGGCGACGACATCGGTGCCGAGGCGCTCGACGACCGTGCGGGCGAGGGCGCCCAGCGCGCTCTGCACGTCGTCCACGACGATCGCGGGGACGCCGAGGGGGCGGACGGCGAGCACCGCCGCCGCACCCGCCTCGACGGCGCGCTCCGCGTAGTCGTGGCCGTCGACGCGCTCCCCGGCGAAGGCGGCGAAGAGGCTGCCGGGCCTCACCTCGCGGGAGTCGATGACGACGGGCCCGGTGATCCGGGCGCCCGGATCCGGTATGTCGTGCGCCTGCCCGCCGACGATTTCGGCGATCTCGGCGAGGGAGAGGGCGATCACTGCTTCATCCCTGACTGTTCTGGTGACGGTGTTCGATCGCTTCGCGGAGGACCAGGCGGTCGTCGAAGGGACGGACCTGCCCGGCGATCTCCTGGCCCTGCTCGTGGCCCTTGCCGGCGACCAGGACGGTGTCGCCCGGCCTGGCGCGGGCGACGGCCGCGGCGACGGCGGCGGCCCGGTCGGGTTCGACCAGGACGTCTCCGCGCTCCGCGGCGGGCACCTCGGCGGCGCCCGCGAGCATGGCGGTGAGGATCGCGAGCGGGTCCTCGGAGCGGGGGTTGTCGGAGGTGAGTACGGCGGTGTCGGCGAGCCGGGCCGCGGCGGCGCCCATCGGGCCCCGCTTGGTGGTGTCCCGGTCGCCGCCGCAGCCGATGACGACGTGGAGCCGGCCCTCGGTGACCTCGCGGAGCGAGCGCAGGACCGATTCGACGGCGTCGGTCTTGTGGGCGTAGTCGACGACGGCGAGGTACGGCTGACCGGCGTCGACGCGCTCCAGGCGGCCGGGGACGCCGGGGACGGCGGCGACGCCGTCGGCGGCGGTCCGCGGGTCGAGCCCGGCGGTGGCGAGGGTCGCGATGGCGGCGAGGGTGTTGGCGACGTTGAAGGGGCCGGGCAGCGGGGCGGTGGCGGGGATCCGCACACCCTCGGGGCCGACGGCCGTGAAGGTGGAGTCGGCGGCTCCCAGGACGACGTCCTCGGCCCGCCAGTCGGCGTCGGCGCGGCCCTCGGCGGAGAAGGTGACGGTCGGGACGGCCGCCTCCTTCGCGAGCCGGCGGCCGTACTCGTCGTCGGCGTTCACCACGCCGACGCGGCTGCGCGCGGGCGTGAAGAGCATCGCCTTGGCCCGGAAGTAGTCCTCCATGTCGGAGTGGAACTCCATGTGCTCCGGGCTGAGGTTGTTGAAGACGGCGACGTCGAAGACGCAGCCGTCGACCCGGCCGAGCACGAGGGCGTGGCTGGAGACCTCCATGGCGACGGCCTCGACGCCCCGTTCGCGCATGACGGCGAAGAGCGCCTGGAGGTCGGTGGCCTCGGGGGTGGTGCGCTCCGACTTGATGCGCTCGTCGCCGATCCGCATCTCGACGGTGCCGACGAGGCCGGTGTGTCGGCCGGCGCCGCGCAGTCCGCCTTCCACGAGGTAGGCGGTGGTGGTCTTGCCGGAGGTGCCGGTGATGCCGATCTGGAGGAGGTCCGCGCCGGGGCGGCCGTAGATCTCGGCGGCGAGTTCGCCCATCCGGCCGCGCGGGTCCTCGGCGACAAGGACCGGCAGGCCGGTCGCGGCGGCGCGGTCGGCGCCCGTCGGGTCGGTGAGGACCGCGGCGGCGCCGAGGCCGGCGGCCTGGGCGACGAAGTCGGCGCCGTGCAGGCGGGCGCCGGGCAGGGCCGCGTACACGTCCCCGGGGCGTACCGCCCGGGAGTCGTGGGTGATGCCCGAGACCTGGACGTCGTGTGCGGCGTCGGGGAGCTCGGTGCCCAGCCGTGCCGCGAGCTCGCCCAGGGGTGTGGGGCGGGCCCGCTCCGGGCGGGGCGGGGCGGTTCGGGACTGATCAGCGTGTGGCACGGCGGTGAGCGTACCGGGCGCACCCTGGGGGGGACCAAACGAGCCGTGGGCGTCGCCGGAGTTCGATTTACGGTTCCCGGAGTGGGGGGTGATCGTCGTCACTGGTGGTGCTCCCGGGGGTCACGGGGTGGGTGCGAAGGTGACCGGCAGGCGGGGTGACGCGCTGCCGGTGGGGGCCACGTGGAGGCTCTTGAGGGCGAACTCCATGACCTTCTTGTAGATGGGTCCGCAGATCTGGCCGCCGAAGTAGCTTCCCTTGGTGGGGTTCTGGATGGCGCAGTAGACGGTGACGCGGGGCTGGTCGGCGGGGGCGAAGCCGGCGAAGGAGGCGGTGTAGCCCTTGTAGCGGCCGAGTTCGGGGTCGACGCGGTTGGCGGTGCCGGTCTTGCCGGCGACGCGGTATCCGGGGATGGCGGCCTTGGTGCCGGTGCCCTCCCGGTCCTCGACGACGGATTCCAGCATCTGGGCGAGGGTCTTGGCGGTCTGTTCGCTGACGACCCGGCTCTCGGCCGGCTTGTCGGCGGGGGTGAAGCGCCCGTCGGGGCCCTTGGTGCCGCGGACGAGGGTGGGTTCGATCCGTACGCCTCCGTTGGCGATGGTCGAGTAGACGGAGGCGGCCTGGAGGGCGTTGACGGAGAGGCCCTGGCCGAAGGGGATCGTGTACTGCTGGGAGGTGGACCAGTCCTGGGGCTTGGCGAGGATGCCCGCCGTCTCCCCGGGGAAGCCGAGGCCGGTGGGGCTGCCGATGCCGAAGCGGCGGAGGTAGCCGTCGAGGACGCGGTTGGACTCGGCCTGGTCCTTGCCGAGCTGGCCGGTGGCGAGGATGGTGCCGATGTTGCTGGACTTGGCGAGGACGCCGTTGAGGGTCAGGTACCAGGTCGGGTGGTCGATGTCGTCCTTGAAGAGCCGGTCGCCGCGGTGGAGCCGGTTGGGGACGGTGACGTGGGTGTCGGGGGCGGCCTTGCCCTCCTCCAGGACGGCGGCCATGGACATGACCTTGCTGGTGGAGCCGGGCTCGTAGGCGTCCTGGAGGGCGGCGTTGCCCATGCTGGCGGCGTTGGCGGCGGAGAGGTCGTTGGGGTCGAAGCCGGGGGCGTTGGCCATGGCCAGGATCTCGCCGGTACGGGTGTCCTGGACGATGACGTAGCCGCGGTCGGCCTTGGACTTGCCGACCTGTTCGGCGATGGCCTGCTGGGCGGCCCACTGGATGTCCCGGTCGATGGTGAGCTCGATGTCGGAGCCGGGGACGGCGGGGGTGCCCTGGGAGCCGGCGGTGGGGACCTGCCGGCCGCCGGACGCGGTGAAGCGGATCTTGCCGTCCTGGCCGGCGAGTTCGGGGTCGAGCATGGACTCGACGCCGCCGGCGCCGCGGCCCTCGGCGTTGACGTAGCCCAGTATTCCGGCGCCGAGGTCTCCGTTCGGGTAGACCCGCTTGGTGCTGGGCTCGCTGAGGACGCCGCCGAGCAGGTTGACCCGGGTGCCGCCGGGCTCCTGGGCCTTCTGCGCGTAGACCTTCTTGAGGTCCTTGATCTGGTTCCAGACCTGCGGGGTCTGCTTGCGGGCGAGCAGGGTGTAGCGGGAGTCGGGGGTGCGGAGCTTCTTCGCGAGCTCCGCCGGTTCCTTGCCCAGGATCGGGGCGAGGAGGGCGGCGGCCTGCTCGGGCGCGTCGCGGAGCCTGGACTCCTCGGGGGTGAAGAGCTTGGGGTCCGCGGTGATGTCGTAGGCGTCGACGCTGGCGGCCAGGGCGATGCCGTTGCGGTCGGTGATCTCGCCGCGCTCGGCGGAGAGCGTGTACTCCTGGAAGCGGTACTTGTCCGCCTTGGCCGCGTACGCGCTGGCGTCGACGGCCTGGACCTGGAGCAGTCGCACCACGAAGGCGAGCATGACGAGGGTGAGGCCGACGGAGATCAGGCGCAGGCGGGGCCGGGGGCTGCCGAGCTTGATGGTGCGGGGTCTGCGGGCGGGCGGCCGGGGCGCGGGGCGGCGGGCGGCCGGGCGCGGGGCGGGCCGGGGGCCGCGGGCGCCGGGCTTGGCTCCCGTACCGGCTCTGGCTGCCGTGCCGGGCCTGGATCCCGTACCGCCCCTGCCGGCGCGGTCGGCGGCGCCGGCTCCTCCCGCGGAGGAGGAGCGGGGGCGGGCGGGCCGGGCGGGGCCGGGGACGCGGCGGCGCGGGGGCTCCTGGGAGGGCACTGCTCGGTCACCTGCCGGAGGTCGTCGGGGTGGTCGGGGCGGTTCCGGTGGGGGTGGGCTTCGGGTCGGTTCCCGCGCCGGGGGCGGCGCCCTCCCCCGCACCGGAGGGGGTGGGGTCGCTCGTACGGCCCGGGGCGCGGGAGGGAGTGCGGGAGGGCTTCGGGGAGGCGGCGACGGTGGGTTCGCCGAGCACCTTGCCGTCGGGGCCGAGGAAGGCCGGGCTGCCGCCGGGGACCATGCCGAGCTCGCGGGCGCGGCGCTCCAGGGCGTCGGGGGCGGCGTTGGCGTCGACGTCCCGCTGGAGGGCCTGCTCCTCGTCGGTGAGCTCGGTGGTGCGGTCCTTGAGCTCGCGCAGTTCGAAGGAGCCCTGGTTGAGGGCGGAGTTCAGCAGCAGCAGGGTGATGAGGCCGCCGCCGAGGAGGAGCACGACGAGCAGGACGAAGGGGGTCCGGGCGGCCGAGCTGGGTCCGGACGGCATCAGCCGTCCGAGCCGCGCGGCCCGGCCTTTGAGGGGCCCCCTCGCCCCGCTCACAGCACGTCCTCCCGGATGCGCTCGACGCCCCGGAGCCGGGCGGGGGCGGCCCTGCGGTTCTCGGCCACCTCCTCCTCGGTCGGGAGTTCGGCGCCGCGCGTGAGGAGCTTGAGGCGGGGCTGGTACTTCTCGGGGACGACCGGGAGGCCGGGCGGGGCCGTGGTGGCCGCGCCGGCCGCGAAGACCTGCTTGACGAGCCGGTCCTCCAGGGAGTGGTACGAGAGGACGGCGACGCGGCCGCCGACGGCGAGGGCCTTCACGGCGGCCGGGATGGCCCGCTCCAGGACGCTCAGCTCGCCGTTGACCTCGATGCGCAGGGCCTGGAAGGTGCGCTTGGCGGGGTTGCCGCCGGTGCGCTTGGCAGCCTGCGGGAGGGCGTCGCGAATGAGCTCGACGAGCCGGGCGCTGTTGGTGAACGGCTCCTTTTCGCGCTCGCGGACGACGGCGGAGACGATCCGCTTGGCCTGCTTCTCCTCGCCGTACGCGCGCAGGATGCGGACGAGTTCGCCGGCCGGGTAGGTGTTGAGGACCTCGGCGGCGCTCATGCCGGTCGTCTGGTCCATGCGCATGTCGAGCGGGGCGTCCTGGGCGTAGGCGAAGCCGCGGTCGGCCTCGTCCAGCTGCATGGAGGAGACGCCGAGGTCGAAGAGGACGCCGTCGGCCCTGTCGATGCCGAGCCGGTCGAGGACCTCGGGCAGCTCGTCGTAGACGGCGTGGACGAGGGTGGCGCGGTCCCCGTAGGGGGCGAGCCGCTCGCCGGAGAGGCGCAGCGCCTCCTTGTCCCGGTCGAGGGCGACGAGCCGGGCCTCGGGGAAGGCGCGGAGCAGGGCCTCGCTGTGTCCGCCGAGGCCCAGGGTGCAGTCGACGACGACCGCACCGGGGTTCTGGAGGGCAGGGGCCAACATGTCCAGGCACCGCTGGAGCATCACCGGGACGTGTCGGTCGTTGCTCAACGCACCCTCTCAGAACGGACACGGGGGTACGGAGGGCCGGGCTCCCGCCCGCTCGGGGGGTCGGACGCGGTCGTCGGGCGCCGGAGGGGCGCGTCGGCCGACCGGCGAGCGGGAGGGGCGAGCCGTGGGTACCGCCGCGCACACGGGGGAGAAACCGCTTCAAATCGCTCGATTGTCTCCATGGACTCCGCGTCACTCTAGTCCACGGACGGGGCCGGTCAATCAACCGGCTGGCGCGCCGCGCGGCGCCGGAGGCGGGGGCGGGGATTCCGCGTGCTTCACTCGTTCGGCGGCGCCCGGCGGTCACGGCCGGGGGTCACGACCGACGGGCCGCCGACCTGCGCGGTCGAGGGATTCCGCACCTGTGGAGAATGGTTCCGGCACCTGCCCAAACACATCTTTCGCCGCCGCGTAAGACGACAAACCCAGGCAATTCCCCTGCGGTTGTCCACAGCCGAGTGACACAGCCCGGCAATCCCAACAAGAATGCTCATGTGACACCCCCCGACCATCTCACCGGGGGCAGGTGTCCGTGTTCCTGCAAGGCCGAGGAGGGCCGGGGTGACGACCTATGACGACCGAGCGAGCCTCACTGACTTGACCACGACCGCGGAGCGCGTCCGCGGATCGGTGGAGAGCGTGATCGAGGGCAAGCCCGAGGTCGTACGTCTCGCGCTGACGGTGCTGCTCGCGGAGGGGCACCTCCTCATCGAGGACGTACCCGGCGTCGGCAAGACCATGCTCGCCAAGACCCTGGCGAAGTCCATCGACTGCTCGGTGCGGCGCATCCAGTTCACCCCCGACCTGCTGCCGTCGGACGTCACCGGTGTGTCGATCTTCGACCAGCAGCGGCGGGAGTTCGAGTTCAAGCCGGGCGCGATCTTCGCCCAGATCGTCATCGGCGACGAGATCAACCGCGCCTCGCCCAAGACGCAGTCCGCGCTCCTGGAGTCCATGGAGGAGCGCCAGGTCACCATCGACGGGCAGACCTACGAGCTGCCCAGCCCGTTCATGGTGGTGGCGACCCAGAACCCGGTCGAGATGGAGGGCACCTACCCGCTGCCCGAGGCGCAGCGGGACCGCTTCATGGCGCGCGTCTCCATCGGCTACCCGAGCGCCGAGGCCGAGTTCCAGATGCTCGACGTGCACGGGGCGGTCAACCCGCTGGACGACCTCCAGCCGGTCGCCCACGCCCACGACATCCTCAAGCTGATCGAGGCGGTCCGCTCGGTGCACGTCGCCGACGCCGTGCGGCGGTACGCGGTCGACGTCGTCTCCGCCACCCGCAACCATCCGGACCTGCGGCTCGGCGCCTCCCCGCGCGCCACGCTCCACCTGCTGCGGGCCGCCCGCGCCTCCGCCGCCCTCGCGGGCCGCGAGTACGTGCTCCCGGACGACCTCCAGGCACTGGCCGTGCCGGTGCTCGCGCACCGGCTGCTGCCCACCGCGCAGGCCCAGCTCAACCGGCGGAACGCCGAGCAGGTCGTCCTCGACATCCTCCAGCGGACCCCCGTCCCGTCCGCGGCCCCGCCCGCCGGCCAGCTCTACGGCCGGCAGACCGGCGGCCGGCCGCTGTGATGGCGACCCCCGCCGCACCCCGGGGGCAGCGGGCCGACGACCACGACGGCCCGCGGGCCGAGGACAGCCGGGGCGGCCTCCGGGCCGCCCTCGGCGGTCTCACCACCCGCGGCCGGTCCTTCCTGGCCGCCGGGGCGGCCGCCGCCGTCTGCGCCTACGTGCTGGGCCAGGCCGACCTGCTCCGCGTCGGTCTGCTGCTCGCCAGCCTGCCGCTGATCTGCGCGGTCGTCCTGCACCGCACCCGCTACCGGGTCGCCACCTCCCGCCTGCTCACCCCGCAGCGGGTGGAGGCGGGCACGGAGGCCCGCGTCCAGCTCCGCATGGAGAACGTCTCCAAGCTCCCCACCGGGCTGCTGATGCTCCAGGACCACGTGCCGTACATGCTGGGCCCCCGCCCCCGCTTCGTGCTCGACCGGGTCGAGGCGGGCGGCCGGCGCGAGGTCTCCTACCGGGTCCGCTCCGACCTGCGCGGCCGCTTCCCGCTCGGACCGCTCCAGCTCCGGCTGAGCGACCCCTTCGGGATGTGCGAGCTCACCCGCTCCTTCAGCGCGTACGACACCCTGACCGTCGTCCCGCGGACCACCGCGCTGCCGGCCGTCCGGCTGGGCGGCGAGGCATCCGGATACGGCGACGGGCAGCTGCGCACGCTGGCCCTCGCCGGCGACGACGACGTCATCCCGCGCGCCTACCGGCACGGCGACGACCTGCGCCGGGTCCACTGGCGCTCCACCGCCCGGTACGGCGAGCTGATGGTCCGCCGGGAGGAGCAGCCCCAGCGCTCCCACTGCACGGTCCTCCTCGACACCCGCCGCTCCGGCTACCAGGGCTCGGGCCCCGACTCCGCCTTCGAGTGGGCCGTCTCCGGCGCCGCCTCCGTCCTCACCCACATGCTGGAGCGCGGTTACGCGGTCCGGCTGCTCACCGACACCGGTTCCTCGGTCCCCGGCGAGGGTTCCGACGGCTACGCGGGCACGTCCGGCAGCGACTCCGTGGAGACGGCCGGGCTGCTGATGGACACCCTCGCGGTCGTGGACCACTCCGACGGCGCCGGGCTCTCCCGCGCCTCCGACGTGCTGCGCGCCGGGAGCGACGGGCTGCTCGTCGCCTTCCTCGGCGACCTCGACGAGGAGCAGGCCGCCCTCGCGGGCCGGATGCGCGGGAGGGCCGGCGCGGCCGTCGCCTTCGTCCTGGACTCCGGCACCTGGCTCACCGGCGGCGCCGTGGCCGGGGCCGTGCAGGACCGGGTCCGGCAGCTGCGCGAGGCCGGCTGGACCGTCGTCCCGGTGCCGCCCGGGGGGCGGATGACCGATCTCTGGCAGCAGGCCGCCGGAGCGCTGCGGGAGACCGCCGCCGCGGACAGCTACGGAGGATGGGTATGAGCGGGTACGGAGGACGGGCATGAGCGGGCTCACCCGCCTGACACTGGCCGCCTGGGCGGCCTCCCTGATGGCCGCCGGGGCGCTGCTGCCGCTGGTCGAGCCGGCCACCTGGATCTTCACCGCCGCCTTCCTGCTGGCGCTGCAGAGCGCCGTCGGCATGGCGTGCCGACGGGTGCCGCTGGCCCGGCCGCTGACGATCGGCGCCCAGCTGCTGGTCGGCGTGGTCGCGCTGACCGTGATCTTCGCCCGGGAGCAGGCGGTCCTCGGGTTCCTGCCCGGGCCGCTCGCCGTCCAGCGGGTGGCCGAGCTGTTCCGGCTCGGTGCCGAGGACGTCGGCACCTACGCGATCCCCGCCCCGGACACCGAGGGCATCCGGCTCATGGTGGTCGCCGGCGTGCTGGCGATCGGGCTGCTCGTGGACGTCCTGGCGGTCACCTTCCGCCGCGCCGCGCCGGCCGGTCTGCCGCTGCTCGCGCTGTACTCGGTGGCCGCCGGGCTCTCCGGGGGCGGCGCGGGCCGGCTCTGGTTCCTGCTCGCCGCCACCGGCTATCTGCTGCTCCTCCTCGCCGAGGGCCGCGACCGCCTCTCGGCCTGGGGCCGGGTCTTCGGCGGGACCCGGCGCTCCGGCCGGGCCGGGTCGATGGCCGGCACCGGCGGGCCGTCCTTCGCGCCGGTGCGTACCGGCCGCCGGATCGGCGCCGTCGCCATGGGCACCGCCCTGGTGGTGCCGCTCGTCCTGCCCGGCTTCTCCGGCGGGCTGCTCGGCGGCGGCGGAGCGGGGGGCGCGGGCGCGGGGCGCGGGGGCGGCGGCACGATCGCGGCCGTGAACCCGCTGGTCTCCCTCCAGGACAACCTGCGGCAGCCGGAGGACTTCGAGGTCCTCCGCTACCGGACCAACGCCGCGGACAACAGCGACCTGTATCTGCGGCTGGTCGCCCTCGACCAGTTCGACGGCACCTCGTGGAAGTCCTCGGTCCGCCCGATCGAGGCGGTGCCGAAGTCGCTGCCGTGGCCCGACGGTCTCTCCCAGTCCGTCCGCACCTCCGAGGTGACCAGCAACTTCGTCGCCGCCGAGGGGTACGACCAGAAGTGGCTGCCGATGCCGTTCCCGGCCGCCCGGGTGGAGGCCGAGGGCCGCTGGCGGTTCGAGCCGGCCGGCCGGATGCTCGTCGGCGACGACAAGCAGACCACCAAGGGCGTCCGCTATCAGGTGACCAGCCTCGACGTGCAGCCGACCGGCGAGCTGCTCGCCGCGGCCGGCCCGGCTCCGGAGCGCCTGCGCCAGGAGTACACCAAGGTGCCCGGCAGCCTCCCCGACGACGTGCGGACGACGGCTCTGATGGTCACCGCGGAGGCGCGGAACGACTACGAGCGGGCGGTCCTGCTCCAGGACTGGTTCGCCAAGAAGGGCGGCTTCCGCTACGACGTCGACGTGACGTCCGGGACGGGCACGGAGGCGATCTCCCGCTTCCTCAAGGAGAAGGAGGGGTTCTGCATCCACTTCTCCTTCTCCATGGCGGCGATGGCCCGCACGCTGGGCATCCCGGCGCGGGTCGCGGTCGGCTTCATGCCCGGGACCAAGCAGTCCGACGGTTCCGTGTCCGTCGGCATCCGGGACGCCCACGCCTGGCCCGAGCTGTACTTCGAGGGCGCAGGCTGGACCCGCTTCGAGCCGACGCCTTCCCGGGGCTCCACCCCGGCGTACACCCGGCGGGCCACCCCGACGGCCGGGCCGACCGGTCCCGCGCAGCCCTCGGAGGCGGCGTCTGCCCAGCCGTCGGCCGCGCCGAGGCCCACGGAGAGCTGCCCGGCGGAGATGCGCCGCCTGGGCGAGTGCGGCCAGGACCCGGCGGCGGTCGCGGACTCGTCCTCCGGCGGCGGTACGAACGTGCTGAAGGCGGCCGGATGGTCGCTGGCCGTCCTGCTGGCCCTGGGCCTGCTGTGCGTCCCGCTGCTGTGGCGGACCCGGGTGCGGGCCCGCCGGCTCGCCCCCGCGGGCGGGCCGCTGGCGGTGTGGCGCGAGATCGGCGACACGGCCTGGGACTACGGGGTGGAGCCGGACGAGGCGCAGACGCCACGGAGAACGGCGGAGCGGATCGTCCGGGCGGGTGAGCTGGACGGTGCCGCCGCGGAGGCGGTGCACCGGGTGGCGGGGGCGGTCGAGGAGGCCCTCTACGCGCCTTCGCCGCCGCCGGTCCACGGGCTGGCGCGGGATGCCGAGCTGGTACGGGCCGGGTTCCACGCGCGTGCCCCGCGCGGGGTACGCCTCCGGGCCCTCTTCGCTCCTCGCTCGGCGGCCCGCCTCCACTGGGCGGCCTCCGCCCGCTGGACCCACCTGAAATCCCGGGCCGCCCAGGCCACCACCCGCTGACCCCGGGTGCGGCCCGCCGGGGGGTGCCTTCTGGTGGCCCTTCGGGTGGGCATCCGGTGGGCATCCGGTGGGCATCCGCTCCGCGAGGGCGGGTGCCCACGCGTCGGGTTCGGCTCACGCGCCGGACCCGGCTCGGGGCGGCGGCGCACTGGGGCGCGCCTCCGCGAGGTCGGGTGCCCTGGACGGGGTCTTGGGGCGCCCCGGCGGAACGCCTGCTCGCGGCGAAACGACGGCGCCGCCACGGCACGAACCGCTCCCCCGGAACGGCGGCGCCCCGCCGGGGCTCGGGGCCGGCGGGGCGCGGGGTCGGGGGTGCGGGGTCTCCGCTCACGGGGCCGTCAGTGGCCGCCGCCCTGCTGCTCGTCGCGGCGGCGCTGCCACCGCGCTTCGATCCGGTCCATCATGGAGCGTCGCGCCCGGGTCTGACGGCCTCCGGCCGTCGTCCCACCTCTGGCCTGCTGCGGCTGCTCCCCCGGCTTCGGCGCCTTGCGCCAACCGGTGACCGCCAGGACCGCGCAGCCCAGCATGACGAGGAATCCCACCACGCTGATCCAGATCTGCTGTGCGACCATTCCGGCCATGAGGAGCGCGATACCCACCAGGAAGCCGGCGACTGCCTGATACACCCGTCGCCGGGTGTACGTGCGCAGCCCGCTTCCCTCGAGCGCTGTCGCGAACTTGGGGTCTTCGGCGTACAGCGCTCGCTCCATCTGCTCGAGCATTCGCTGCTCGTGCTCCGAGAGCGGCACGGAGTCCTCCTAGTCGTCGGTCGCGGGGGCGACCGGTTTGCGGCCCTTTCAGGATAGGCAGGGAATCGCCCCCGTGAAACCCGCCCTCAATACCGATCAGCCAATCCGGGCCGCCATGCGGTTCGGTTGGTGAGGCGTTGATTCCCCAGCCGCCCGCCCGTCATGCCGGATGGTTCCCCTCGATCATACGGCGCGAAGCCGCATATGGGGCGGCCTGTGGCAGAGCCGGGCCCGCACCTCCGAACGGGTGGCGCGGCCCCGGAGTTCCGCCGGGTCAGGCCGGCTTCTCGGCGAGCAGGTGGAGCTGGGTGGCGACGGCGTGGAAGGCCGGCAGTTCGGCGGCGGCCGCCTCCAGCTTCAGCAGGGCCTCGGCGGCGCCGGGCTCGGTGTCGACGAGGACGCCGGGGACGAGGTCGGCGAAGATCCGTACGCCGTGGACGGCGCTCACCGAGAGGCCGGCCTCCTCGGCCAGGCCGGTGAGCTGGTCGGCGGTGAAGCGCCGGGGCACGGGGTCCCCGGCGCCCCAGCGGCCGTCGGGGTCGTCGAGCGCGGTCCGGGCCTCGGTGAAGTGTCCGGCGAGGGCACGGGCGAGGACCGCGCCGCCGAGGCCGGCACCGAGGAGGCTGAGCGCTCCGCCGGGGCGGAGCGCGGCCACGGTGTTCCGCACGCCTTCGGCCGGGTCGTCCACGTACTCCAGCACGCCGTGGCAGAGCACGGCGTCGTAGGCGCCTCGCTCGACCACCTCGAAGAGACCGTGCACGTCACCCTGGACGCCGGTCACCAGATCGGCGACGCCGGCCTCGGCGGCGCGCCGCTCCAGGGCGAAGAGCGCGTTGGGGCTGGGGTCGACGACGGTGACGCGGTGGCCGAGGCGGGCCACCGGCACCGCGAAGTTGCCGGAGCCGCCACCGGTGTCGAGGACGTCCAGGGCGGCCTTCCCGGTGGTCCCGACCCGGCGGTCGAGGGCGTCCTTGAGGACGTCCCAGACGACGGCGGTTCGCAGGGAGGCGCGCGACGGGCGCGACGACGCCTCGCGGCCGAAGGCGGGGGAAGGGTCCGGCACGGCTCTTGACTCCTCGGTGACGGGTACGGACGACCCCACCCTATGGCCTCGGTGGCGCCGCGCGGATCAACCGGCCGCCCCGTCGGCCGGGGGCTGCCGGGGCAGCACCGGCTGGAGCACGAGGAGTCGCTCGACCAGGCGCAGGAAGTGGCCGGCGTCCCTGACGAGGTCGTCGGCCTCGCGCGGCGTCGCGGCGGCGGCGACACCGGCCTCGGCGAGGGCGCGGCGCGGCGCCCCGGAGGCGAAGAGCACGCTCCATTCGGTGAGCTCGGGCGCGAGCTGCGGCAGCAGCTCCCAGGCGCTCCTTATGGCCTGGCGCCTGTGGGTGCGGGGCGCGGGGCGGGCGCGCGCGGCGAGGACGGCGGCCGCGGCGCGCAGGGCGGCGAGGTGCGCGGTGGCGTACCTCTCGTGGGGCCGGTCGAGGGCGGCGGCCTCGTCGAGCCCGGCCCGGGCCTTGGCGAGCAGGTCGAGGGCGGCGGGCGGGGCGGTGGTCCGGCGGGACACGGGATGGACGTCGGCTGCTGCGAAAGGACTGGCCATGACGAGCCTCCTGTCGTCGGGTGACGGCGTTGTCGCCGTCTGTGTCCATCGTGCAGGCCCCCACTGACAATCGCCCTGACCTGCGGTTTTGCCAGGAAAGCAACCGACGGGTAACTTTTACACTGACCAGTCAGTTCAAAATGGGGAAGCGGGGGGTGGATCCGTGGGATCCGATGACCTGACCACGCGACCGTCTCCGGAGGGGGCCGGCGGGGAGGCCGGCACCGGCCACGAGCCGGCGGCGCACGGCGCCGAGCTCGTGGTCGAAGGGCTGGGGCTGAAAGGCCCGCGCGGCTGGGCCTTCCGGGACGTCTCCTTCCGCGCCGGGGCCGGTTCCCTGGTCGCGCTCGAAGGCCCGTCCGGAACCGGCCGCACCTGCCTGCTGCTCGCCCTCACCGGCCGGATGAAGACCGGCGAGGGCCGTGCCGAGGTCGGCGGGCTCCCGCTGCCGCGCCGGATGGCCGCCGTGCGCCGGATCGCCTCGCTCGGCCAGGTCCCCGGTGTCAGCGAGCTGGACCCGTCGCTCACGGTCGCCGAGCACCTGCGCGAGCGGGCGCTGCTCCAGCGCCGCTTCGACGGCTCGGTCCGCGCGCTGTTCCGCCGCCCCGGCACCCGGGCGGCCGAGACCAGGGCCCGGATCGACGAGGCCCTGGAGGCCGCCGGGCTCGACCTCTCCGCCCTCCCGAAGGCCGAGCGGACCTCCGTACGGGATCTGGAGCGCCTGGAGGCCCTGCGGCTGACGCTCGCGCTCGCGCTGATGGGCCGGCCCCGGCTGGTGGGAGTGGACGACACGGACCTGAAGCTGTCGGACGCCGACCGGGCCGAGGCGTGGGCACTGCTGCGCACGGTGGCAGCCTCCGGCACCACCGTCCTCGCCGTCTGCAGCGAGGCCCCGGCCGACGCCCTGCGCATCACCACGGTCGGCCCCGCCGACACCGCCGCACACACCGTCGACACCGCCGCGCCGGCCGCGGACGCCGCCTCGGCCCCGGACGCCGAAGACGCCGCAGACGCCGCAGAGGCCGCAGAGGCCGCAGAGGCCGCAGAGGCCGCAGAGGCGAACGACGCGGACGCGGAAGACGCCGAAGACGACATCACCGAGGAGGGGGCGGACGATGCGCTCGCCGAAACTGGCCGCTCTTGAGCTGAGGCGCTTCGGCAGGGGGAAGCTGCCGCGCGCCGCGCTCGTCGCGGTCCTGCTGCTGCCGCTGCTGTACGGAGCGCTCTACCTGTACTCGTTCTGGGACCCGTACAGCAGGCTCGACCGGCTGCCCGTGGCCCTGGTGAACGAGGACCGCGGCGCCACCGCCGACGGCAAGCGGATCACCGCGGGCGAGGACATCACCGAGGGGCTGCTGGACAGCAAGACCTTCGCGTGGCACCAGGTCAGCGACGCCGAGGCGCGCAAGGGCGTCGAGGACGGCACGTACTACCTGTCCCTGACCGTGCCCGGCGACTTCAGCGAGCGGATCGCGTCCAGCTCCGGAAACTCCCCGGAGACCGGCGCGCTGAAGGTCCGTACGAACGACTCCAACAACTACATCGTCGGCCAGATCTCGCGGACGGTCTTCTCCGAGGTGCGCACCGCCGCCTCCACGAAGTCCTCCCGGACCTTCCTCGACAAGATCTTCATCTCCTTCTCCGACATCCACGAGGCCACCGCCGAGGCCGCCAGGGGCGCGGCCGACCTGAAGAAGGGCGTGGACAAGGCCAAGAAGGGGTCGAAGGACCTCTCCGACGGCCTCACGGACGCCAAGACGGGCAGCAGCGACCTGGCCTCGGGCCTCAAGAAGCTGGACAAGGGGTCAAAGGACCTCCAGACCGGCTCGCGCAAGGTCGCGAACGGCACCCAGGCGCTCGCCGACAAGGTGAACGGCACCGCCGACAAGGTCCGCCCCTACCTGGCGAACAACGGCACGTCGATCCGCGACACCGCGAAGCTGGTCTCCGACTCGGCCACCGCCGCCCGCAACGACCTGGAGGACCTGGTCCGCCGCGCCCCGGCGCTGCGCACCGCCGCCCACAAGGCGGACGACACCCTCGGCCGGCTGCACCGCGAGTCCTGCGAGAAGCCCGGCGCCACCCCCTCCGTCCCGCCGGCCGAACTGCCGGAGGGCGTCACTCTGCCCGAGGGCGTCGCGCTGCCCGGGGGCGTCGCGCTGCCCGACTCCAAGCAGGTGTGCGCCGCGCTGAAGGAGGCGTCGACCACCGCCGGCGACGTGGCCACCGTCGCGGACGACGTGCACACGCTGACCAAGGACAGCAAGGGCGACCTGAAGACCCTCGACACCCGGCTGAAGAAGCTGAAGAAGGAGGCCGACGAACTGGCCGCCCGCGCCCCCCACCTGGACGAGGACGTCGAGGGCGCCATCCGGAAGATCAACGAGCTCAACAAGGGCGCGAAGAAGGTCGCCGACGGCGCCGCCCAGCTGCACACCGGCGTCACCGGCGCCCGCGCGGGCTCGGTCAGCCTGGACAGCGGGGTCGGGAAGCTGAAGAAGGGGGCCGGCGACCTCGACGGCGGCCTGTTCAAGCTCGCCGACGGCTCCGGCTCGCTCGCGACCGGCCTCAAGGACGGCGTCGACAAGATCCCGGACTACGACAAGGACGAGCGCGACCGGCGCACCGAGGTCATGGCCGACCCCGTACAGCTGGCCGCCCAGTCCCTGCACAAGGCGCCGAACTACGGCACGGGCTTCGCCCCGTACTTCATCCCGCTGTCCCTCTGGGTCGGCGCCATGGTCGCCTACATGATCATCCAGCCGATGAACCGGCGGGCCCTCGCCGCGGGCGCCTCCGCCTGGCGGATCGCGCTGGCCGGATGGTTCCCGGTGGCGGCCATCGGCGTCCTCCAGGTCGGCGCCCTCCTCGCCGTCCTGCACTGGGGACTCGGCCTGGAGATGACGAGGGCCGCCGGCACGGTCGGCTTCCTCGCCCTGGTGACCTGCTGCTTCGCCGCGATCATCCAGTGGCTGAACGCCCGCTTCGGCGCGGCCGGCCGGATCCTGGTGCTCGCGCTGCTCATGGTCCAGCTGACCTCGGCCGGCGGCACCTACCCGGTGCAGACCAGCCCGGGCTTCTTCAACGCCGTCCACCCCTTCCTGCCGATGACCCATGTGGTCGAGGCGCTGCGCCGGCTCATCACCGGCGGCGGGCTCGGTCCCGTCTGGCAGGCCGTCGCCGTCCTGACCGCCTTCACCCTGGGCGCGCTCGCCCTGACGGCGGTCACCGCGCGGCGCAAGCAGGTGTGGACGCTGGACCGGCTCCACCCCGAGCTGTCCCTGTGACCCGTACCGCCCCCTCTGTGAGAATCGACCCCATGGACAGCAGCAGAACCCGCCGTCAGGCGACCCGGGCCAAGCTCTACGAGGCGGCCGTCACCCTCATCGCCGAGCAGGGCTTCTCGGCCACGACGGTCGACGAGATCGCCGAGCGGGCCGGGGTCGCCAAGGGCACGGTCTACTACAACTTCAAGAGCAAGACCGAGCTCTTCGAGGAGCTGCTGCGCCACGGCGTCGCCCTGCTCACCGCCTCGCTGCGCACGGCCGCGGAGGAGACCGCGGACCGGGGCGGCAGCCGGGTCGCCGCGCTGGACGCGATGATCCGCGCGGGCCTCGTCTTCATCGACCGCTACCCGGCCTTCACCCAGCTGTACGTGGCCGAGCTCTGGCGCACCAACCGGGCCTGGAACTCCACGCTCCTCGTCGTCCGCCAGGAAGCCGTCGCCGTCGTGGAGGGCGTCCTGCGCGACGGCGTCGAGGCCGGCGAGCTGAGCGAGGAGATCGACGTCCAGCTGACGGCGGCGGCCCTGGTCGGCATGGTTCTGGTGGCCGCCCTCGACTGGAAGGCCTTCCAGAGCGAGCGCTCCCTGGACGACGTCCACGCGGCGCTGTCCCTGCTGCTGCACGGGCGCGTGGGCGGGGGCTGCTGAGTCGGATCCAGGATTTTGGATCCAAGCTCCGGGATCCGAAGTCCCGGAGCCCGCAGCGCTGATCCGGGATCCGGGATCCAATATCCACCGTCCAGGATCGTGGATCGTGGATCCAGAATCTCGGATCCAGAATCTCGGATCTCGGATCTCGGATCTCGGATCCAATATCTGAGCTCTTGGATCCCGGATATTGGATCCACCATCCAGAGCATCGGATTCTGGATCCACACAAACGAAAGCGCCGGTCCTGCCAGGCTCGATCCCCCCGAGCCACGCCGGACCGGCGCTTCCTTCGTACACCCCCGTGCACGTCCCCCGTGCCGGCAGGCGCGCGACCCCGTTCCGCCGCCCCGTGTCGGCGGTTCCGGAGCCGCGCCCCTTCCGTGGGTCCACTCTCTCCTCCCGGGGGCCCCTCCCCCATCCGCGCGGATACTCATCTCGGCCCCTAGGTACGGATACTCAGGCTCCTGGTGACGGGCGGGCGCGGCCTCGTTACGATCGCGAGCGTGTCCGTACTCCCCCTGGTCTTCACCAGCGGCTGGGCGAGCGGGATCAACGCCTACGCGGTGGTCCTGCTCCTCGGCTTCTTCGGCGCGACCGGCCTCACCGACGAGGTGCCCGAGTCGCTCCAGCGCACGGACGTCCTGATCGCGGCCGGCGTCCTGTTCCTCTGCGAGGCGGTCGCGGACAAGATCCCGTACGTGGACAACGTCTGGGACTCCGTCCACACGGTGATCAGGCCGGTCGCGGGGGCCGTGGTGGCGGCGCTGCTGGCCGGTGAGAGCGGTTCGCTGCCGGAGCTGGCGGCGGGCGCGGTCGGTGGTTCGACGGCGCTGATGAGCCATCTGGTCAAGGCGGGGACCCGGATGGCGGTGAACACCTCGCCGGAGCCGTTCTCCAACATCGCGCTGAGCACGGCCGAGGACCTCGGCGTGGCCGGGATCATCACCTTCGCGATGTTCCATCCGGTGGCGGCGGCGGTGATCGCCGCCGTGCTGCTGGCGCTCGGCGTCTGGCTGCTGATCTTCCTGGCCTCCAGGATCCGGCGCTTCCGGCGCCGTCGGGCGCAGCGCCGCGAGGAGCGCAGACTGGCGGCGGCCGAGGGCGGCCCACCTGCGGACCGCTCTGTCGGCGGGGGCCGATAAGGTCCCTGACATGGGACGGATTGTGGTGGTCGGCGCGGGTCTCGGCGCCATGGCGGCGGCGGCACGGCTGGCGATCGCCGGGCACACGGTGACGGTGTACGAGCGGGCGTCGACGTACGGCGGCGCGGTGGGCCGCTTCGAGCGGGACGGCTTCGCCTTCGACACGGGCCCCGGGCTGCTGCACCTGCCGGCGGTCTACCGCGATCTGTTCGTGAAGACGGGGAAGAGGCCGCTGGAGGAGTGCGTCGGGCTGAGCCAGGTCGATCCGGCCGCCCGGCACGTCTTCGCGGACGGCACGCGCGTGGACCTGCCGAACGCCTCCCGGGCGGGCACGGTCGCCGCCCTGGAGGCGGCGCTCGGCGCGGGCGCGGGCGAGCGCTGGGGGGAGTTCCTGGTGCGGGCCCGCGAGGCGTGGGACCGGACCCGTCGCCCGCTCCTCGAGGAGCCGCAGCCCGCCCGGCCGAAGGCGCTGGCCGACGAGCCGTACCCGGCGCTCAGGGCGGGGCTGCTCCGGCGTCCGACGCGGAGCCTCGCGCAGGTCGGCGAGCGGGAGCTGAGGGACCCGCGGCTCGTCGCGCTGCTGGACTCGTACGCGGAGGCGTACGGCTTCCCCGCGGCGAGCGCCCCGGCGTCCGCCGTCGTCCTGCCGTACATGGAGCAGACCTTCGGCAGCTGGTACGTGGCCGGCGGCGTCCGGGCGCTCGCGGACGCGGTGTACGAGCGCTGCCTGGAGCGGCGGGTGGAGTTCGTCTTCGACGCTCCCGTCGACGAGGTGCTGACCGAGGGCGAAGCCGCGGGCGAGCGGGCCGTCGGGGTGCGGCTGGAGTCCGGCGAGACGGTGGAGGCGGACCACGTGGTGGTCGGCGCGCCCGTGCCGGAGCTCTACCGCGAGCAGGTCCTGCCGTGGCGGTACAGCGACGAGTGGACGCACTTCCAGCGGCACGGCACCAGTCGTACGACCGTCCTGCTGGCCCTGCGCGGCGCCCGCGAGGAGGGGGCCGTGCACCGCACGGTGGTGCACGGCGACGGCGAGCGGCCGACGGTGACGGTGCTGCGGCCGGACGATCCGGCGTTGCGGCCCGACGCAGGCCACGAGACGGTGACGGTGTCCGCCCTGGTCCACGGGCTGCCCGAGGAGCAGTGGGCGGGGTTCGCCGCGCGGATGGTGGAGGCCGCGGCGCGGGCCGTGCCGGGTCTGGCGGAGCGGCTGCTCTGGCAGGAGGTCCGCACCCCGGAGGACGTACGGGCGGCGACGGGGACGGCCGAGGTGCCGGGCCCCGCGCTGGCGGACGCCCGTGTGGAGTGGCTCCCCGCGCCCAACCTCTCCCCGCTGCCCGGGCTCTACTTCGCGGGCGGCTGGTCGCATCCGGGCGGCGGGCTCGCCCACGCGGGCATGTCGGGCGCGCTGGTGGCCGGGCTGATCGTGGAGGGCGCGGAGTTCCGCGGCTCTCAGTGACCTGACCCGGCCGGCCGGCCTCCGTCCGGCCCGCGTCCGCGACCGGACGGCGTACTGAGCCCCCGTCCGGCCGGACGGGGGCTCAGTAACGGGGCCTCAGTAGCGGTACTGGGACTGCTCGTCGGGGTGCTGCTCGTAGCCGTACGGGCCCGGGGCGTGCGGCTGGGGCGGCTGCTGCTCGTCGGTGTCGCGCTGCTGCGGGACCCAGACTCCGCCGGGCGGCGTGTCGTAGCTGTACGAGGGGGCGGCGGCGTAGGAGTCGCCGTAGTACGAGGTGTACTGCTGGCCGTCGGTGGCGGGGCCGATGTACGGGTCGGAGTAGGCGGCGTACTGCTGCGGTGCGCCGGCGGCGCCGTAGTCGTAGCCGGGCTGCTGCTGCTCGTACCCGGCGGCGTAGGTGTCGTACGCGGGCGCGGGGGTGCCGGCGGGCGCGTAGCCGCCGGAGTCGAATCCGGCGCCGTCGTGACCACCGCCGGTGCCGTAGCCGCCGGTCTCGTAGGAGCCGGTCTCGTAGGAGCCGGTCTCGAAGCCGCCGTACACGGGGGTCTGCTGGGTCTGGTCGGGCTGTCCGCCGCCGTACACGCCGTACTGGCCGGTGTCCTCGGGCATCGGCTGCGGCTCGTAGACGGACGGCTGTTCGGCGCCGGCGTGCAGTTCCTCGGCGTCGGGGCCGGGGGCGTGGGCCGCGGTGGAGTCCTCGTAGGAGAGGCCGGAGACTTCGAGGGTGGGGCCCGCCTCGACGGCCTGGCCCGCCTTGCGGCGGCGGCTGGCGCCGGGGTTGCCGCCGATCGCCCAGCCGGTGGAGAAGCCGCGGCGGAAGGAGAGGGTCACGAAGGTCTGGCCGACGGCGAAGGCGATCGCGCCGGCGATGATCACCAGCGTCGATGCCAGCAGCACGCCGACGACCACGCCGAGGAAGCCGCAGAAGGCGAGGATCCGCCAGCGCAGCCGGGCCTTGTACTGGAGGAGCACCTCGCCCAGCAGCCAGAGCGCCACCAGACCGAACGCGATGTAGAGGACCGTCGTCCACCCCATGCCCCGAAGCCCCTCTCTACGGCCTCCGCCGCGGGTCGGGGCGGGTACGACCGGTCAGGACTGCTGGTGCAGTCCGAGATTCTCGTAGATCTCGAGCGTCGCGGTGGAGCTGTTGAGCGTGATGAAGTGCAGTCCCGGGACACCCTCGTCCAGCAGGCGCGCGCAGAACTCCGTCGCGAACTCGATACCGATGGAGCGTACAGCGGCGGGATCGTCCTTGACCGCGAGGATGCGTTCTTTCACATCCGCGGGGAAGGTGGCGTTGCTGAGCTGGGGCAGCCGGTCGAGGGTCTTCACGTTCACGACGGGCATGACCTCGGGGATGATCGGGGTGTCGCAGCCCGCCTTCTCGGCGCTGTCGCGCAGCCGCAGGTAGTTCTCCGGGTCGAAGAACATCTGGGTGATCGCGTAGTCGGCGCCGGCCCTGCACTTGTCGACGAAGTGCCGGACGTCGGTGTCCCAGTCGGCGGAGCGGGGGTGCATCTCGGGGAAGGCGGCGACGCCGACGCAGAAGTCGCCGGACTCCTTGATGAGCCGGACCAGATCGGCGGCGTACCGGACGCCCTCGGGGTGCTCGACCCAGTCGCCCAGCGGGTCGCCGGGCGGGTCGCCGCGCAGGGCGAGCATGTTGCGGATGCCGGCGTCGGCGTACTGCCCGAGGACGTTCCGCAGCTCGGCGACCGAGTGGTCGACGGCGGTGAGGTGGGCCACCGGGGTGAGGGTGGTGTCCGAGGCGATCTTCTGGGTGGCCTTGACGGTGCCGCCGCGGGTGGAGCCGCCGGCGCCGTACGTCACGGAGACGAAGCTGGGGCCGACGGCCTCGACGCGGCGCATGGCGTTCCAGAGGCTCTGCTCGCCCTTCTCGGTCCGGGGCGCGTAGAACTCGAAGGAGTACGACGTGCTGCCGGAGGCGAGGATCTCGCGGACCGTGCGCGCGCGATCCGAACGGACGGAAGCGGTTCCAAGGGCCATACGGGCAGGTTAGACGGGGTCCAGGTGGCGCGGAAACCGCGTCCGAGTCGTGGACACCGTTTCGGACACCGGTACGACGCCTTCCGGGCGGTTCCCGCCGCCCGGAAGCGACATGGCCTCGGACGGCGGGCGTCCGCGCGCGTCAGGCGTCCGCGCGTTTCAGGCAGCCGCGGGCCTTCAGGAGCCGGTCCTCGGTAGTGGTGCAGGCGTCCGCGGGCGTCAGGCGTCCGCGCGCTCCCGGACGCGCTTGGCGAGGGAGGCGGCGGCCGCCGCCGGGTCGTCGGCCTCGGTGAGCGCGCGGACGACGACGATCCTGCGGGCTCCGGCGTCCAGCACCTGGTCGAGGTTGGTCTCGTCGATGCCGCCGATGGCGAACCAGGGGCGGTCCTGGGCGAGCCCCGCCGCGTACCGCACCAGGTCGAGGCCGGGGGCGTACCGTCCGGGCTTGGTGGGAGTGGGCCAGCAGGGGCCGGTGCAGAAGTAGTCGACGCCGGGCTCGGCGGCGGCCGCGGCCACCTCGGACTCGGCGTGGCAGGAGCGTCCGATCAGCACCTCGTCGCCGAGGACGGCGCGGGCGGCGGGGACGGGCAGGTCGCCCTGGCCGAGGTGGAGCACGTCGGAGCCGATGGCGTGGGCGACGTCGGCCCGGTCGTTCACGGCGAGGAGCTTGCCGTGCCGGCGGGCGGCCTCGGCGAAGACGGCCAGGTGCTCCAGCTCCTCGCCGGCCTCCATGCCCTTGTCGCGGAGCTGCACGATGTCGACGCCGGAGGAGAGCACGGCGTCGAGGAAGGCGGGCAGGTCGCCCTGGCGCTTCCGGGCGCCGGTGCACAGGTAGAGCCGGGCGTCGGCGAGCCGCTCACGAGGCGTGGGCATGGTGGTTCCCCCCGTCGGGTGGTGCCGGTGCCGCGGCGCGGGGCCGCGGCACCGGCGGTGGTGGTCCGGTGTGTCAGACGGCGAGCGCCTGGGCGCGGCGCTTCACCTCCGTACCGCGATTCTCGCCGAGGGCCTGCGCGGGGGTGCCGGGCAGGGTCGGGTCCGGGGTGAAGAGCCACTCCAGCATCTCCTCGTCGGAGAAGCCGTCGTCCTTGAGGAGCGTCAGGGTGCCGGCGAGGCCCTTGACGACCTTGTCGCCCTGGATGAAGGCGGCGGGCACCTGGAGCGCGTTGTTCTCCCCGCGGCGCACGGCGATCAGCTGGCCCTCCTTCACCAGCTGCCGCACCCGCGTCACCTCGACGTCGAGCATCTCCGCGATGTCGGGGAGGTAGAGCCAGGCGGGGACGAGAGCATCGATGTTTGCGTCAATCTCGGTCACGGGACAAGCCTGCCATCCGGGACCGACAGCCGGTAGTCGGGCCGCCCCCGCCACCTCCGTCCGGGGGTCAGGAGCCACTCCGGCGGACCGCCGACTTCAGCGGGACGGCCGGGTCGGCGGCCCGCTCGGGGTCGACGGGGGTGCCGGCCTCGATGAGCTTGCGCCCCTGGGCGAGGTCGCGGGGGCGGCCCACGGCGAGCAGCGCGACCGGCACCCCGTCACGCAGCCAGAGCACCGACCAGGAGGCGCCGGAGGAGTCGCCGCGCCGCACCAGCGTGTCGGCGCCGGCGTGGTGGCCGGCGTACTGGACGAAGCGGCCGAACTGCTCGGACCAGAAGTACGGGACGGGGTCGTACGGCTCCGGCTCCGCGCCCTCGGCGCCGGTGATGCACGCGGCGACCGTGCGGGGGCCCTGGAGGGCGTTGTCCCAGTGGTGGACGAGGAGCCGTTCGCCGTAGCGGGCGGAGGGGAAGGAGGCGCAGTCGCCGACCGCGTACACGTCGGGCAGCGAGGTGCGGAGGCGGTCGTCGGCGGTGACGGCGCCGCTGGGGTCGAGGGCGATGCCGGAGCCCGCGAGCCAGTCGGTGGCGGGGCGGGCGCCGATGCCGACGACGACGGCGCCGGCGGGCAGCTCGCGGCCGTCGGCGAGGACGACGGCGCCGGGCCGGACGGTGGCCACGCGCGCGTGGGTGAGGAGTTCGGCGCCGCTCTCGGCGTACCAGCCGGCCATGGCGGTGGTGACCTCGGCGGGCAGGGCGCCGGCGAGCGGCAGGGCGGCGGCCTCGACGACGGTGACGGCGCAGCCGGCCTCGCGGGCGGCGGTGGCGAACTCGGCGCCGATCCAGCCGGCTCCGACGACGACGACCGGGCCGCCGCCCGCGAGGACGGGGCCGAGGCGGACGGCGTCGTCGAGGGTGCGCAGCAGGTGGACGCCGGGGACGCCCTCGGTGCCGGGGAGCGTGAGCGGGTGGGCGCCGGTGGCGAGGACGAGGGTGTCGTACGGGAAGCGTCCCGCCTCGGTGACGAGCTCGCGCTCGGCGGGGCGCACTCCGGTGACGTCGAGGCCGAGCCTGAGGTCGACGCCGAGGGACTCGAAGTCGACGTCGAAGGCGGAGTGCTCGGCCTTGCCGAGGAGGACGGCCTTGGAGAGCGGGGGCCGGTCGTAGGGCTGGTGGGGTTCGGCGCCGATGAGGGTGACGGGGCCTTCGAAGCCCTGCTCGCGCAGGGCGACGGCGGTCTGCACGCCCGCCATGCCCGCGCCGACGATCACGACGTGCCGCTGGGTCTGCTTCTGCTCGCTCACCCGTCCACCTTACGCAGCTGACGATCCGTCAGGAAGGGAGGTGCCCTGTGACCCCCCGGCCTCGGGGGCTAGGGTGGCGGGCACACACCACTCGCGGGAGCCCGGACGCACCGGGCTGAGAGGGAGGCTGGCCGGCCTCCGACCGTACGAACCTGATCCGGGTCATGCCGGCGAAGGGAGGGGCGGGAACGCCCATGCGTACGTCCGAAGCACACCGGAACGAACCCACCACCGACGTGCTCGTCGTCGGCGGCGGCGTCATCGGCCTGGTCACGGCCTGGCGGGCGGCCCTGCGCGGGCTGAGCGTCGCGGTCGTCGACCCCGAGCCGGGCGGCGGCGCCGCCCGGGTCGCGGCCGGGATGCTCGCCGCCGTCACCGAACTGCACTACGGCGAGGAGACCCTGCTCGGGCTCAATCTCGCCTCGGCCGCGCGCTACCCCGCGTTCGTCGCCGAGCTGGAGGAGGCCACCGGCCTCGACGTCGGCTACCGCGCCTGCGGCACCCTCGCCGTCGCGCTCGACACCGACGACCGGGCCCACCTGCGTGAACTCCATGCCCTCCAGACCCGCTGCGGGCTCGCCTCCGAGTGGCTGAGCGGCCGCGAGTGCCGCCGCCTCGAACCCATGCTGGCGCCCGGGGTGCGCGGCGGACTCCGGGTGGACGGCGACCACCAGGTGGACCCGCGCCGGCTGGCCGCCGCGCTGCTCAGGGCCTGCGAGCGGGCCGGGGTGGTCTTCCACCGGGCGCTCGCGGAGCGGCTCGTCGTGGTCCGCGAACGGGCGCGCGGGGTCGTCCTCGCCGACGGCACCGAACTCGCCGCGGGCCTGACGGTGCTCGCGGCGGGCAGCCTCAGCGGCCGGCTCGCGGGCGTGCCCGAAGCGGTGCTGCCGCCGGTCCGCCCGGTGAAGGGCCAGGTCCTGCGGCTGCGGATCCCCGCCCCGTACGCCCCCTTCCTCTCCCGGACCGTCCGGGCCGTGGTGCGCGGCAGCCACGTCTATCTGGTGCCGCGCGAGAACGGCGAGCTGGTCGTCGGCGCCACCAGCGAGGAGCTGGGCTGGGACACCACGGTGACCGCGGGCGGGGTGTACGAGCTGCTGCGCGACGCCCACGAGCTGGTCCCCGGTCTCACCGAGCTGCCGCTCACCGAGACCGTGGCCGGACTGCGCCCCGGCTCCCCCGACAACGCGCCGATGCTCGGGCCGAGCGCCCTGCCGGGCCTCCACCTGGCCACCGGCCACTACCGCAACGGGATCCTCCTCGCCCCCGTCACCGGCGACGTCATGGCGGAGGCGCTCGCCACGGGCGCCCTCCCCGACGAGGCGCGCCCCTTCTCCCCCCGCCGTTTCCCCCTCGCTCTCCCCGTACGTCAGGAGCAGCCCGCATGAACGTGTCCGTGAACGTCTCCGTGAACGGCGAGCCGCGCGCGCTCGCCGCCCCCGTCTCCCTGGCCTCCCTGGTGGCCGGTCTCACGACCGCCCCCGCCGGGGTGGCCGCCGCCGTCAACGAGGCGGTGGTGCCGCGCGGCGAGTGGGCGGCGACGCTGCTCGCCGACGGCGACCGGGTCGAGGTCCTGACCGCCGTGCAGGGGGGCTGAGCGCGATGTCCGACGACGTGTTCGTCCTCGGCGGTACGGAGTTCTCCTCCCGCCTCATCATGGGCACCGGCGGCGCCCCCAGCCTGGACGTCCTGGAGCGCTCGCTGGTCGCCAGCGGCACCGAGCTGACCACGGTCGCGATGCGCCGCCTCGACCCGACCGTGCAGGGCTCGGTCCTCTCCGTCCTGGACCGGCTCGGCATCCGCGTCCTGCCGAACACGGCGGGCTGCTACACGGCGGGCGAGGCCGTGCTGACGGCCCGGCTGGCCCGGGAGGCGCTGGGCACCGACTGGATCAAGCTGGAGGTGGTCGCGGACGAGCGGACCCTCCTGCCCGACGGGGTGGAGCTCCTCGACGCCGCCGAGACCCTGGTGGACGACGGCTTCACCGTCCTCCCGTACACCAACGACGACCCGATCCTGGCCCGGAAGCTGGAGGACGTGGGCTGCGCGGCGATCATGCCGCTCGGTTCCCCGATCGGCTCCGGCCTCGGCATCCGCAACCCGCACAACTTCGAGCTGATCACCGAGCGGGCGGGCGTGCCGGTGATCCTGGACGCCGGCGCGGGCACCGCCTCGGACGCGGCGCTCGCGATGGAACTGGGCTGTGCCGCGGTGATGCTCGCCTCGGCGGTCACCCGTGCGCAGGAGCCCGTCCTGATGGCCTCGGCGATGCGGCACGCGGTGGAGGCGGGCCGTCTCGCGCACCGCGCGGGCCGCATCCCCCGCCGCCACTTCGCGGAGGCGTCCTCCCCCGCGGAGGGCCGCGCCCGGCTGGACCCGGAACGCCCCGCGTTCTGACCCGGCGCGGAGCGGGGTACGTCACAAGCGTGCTGCGGTCGGGGCAGGCGGGGCGGGGCGTCCGTACCGGCTCGTAGACTCGACGCCGTGGACACGACCCTTCAGGACCCCCTCGTCGGGCGGCTGCTCGACGGCCGCTACCGCGTCGACGCGCGCATCGCCGTCGGCGGGATGGCCACGGTCTACCGGGCCGTGGACACCCGCCTCGACCGCGTCCTCGCGCTCAAGGTGATGCACCCCGCCCTGGCGGCCGACGCGGTCTTCGTCGAGCGGTTCATCCGCGAGGCGAAGTCCGTCGCCCGCCTCGCGCACCCGAACGTGGTCGCCGTCTTCGACCAGGGCGCCGAGGGCGCGTACGTCTACCTGGCGATGGAGTACGTCTCCGGCTGCACCCTGCGCGACGTGCTCCGCGAGCGCGGCGCCCTCCAGCCCCGCGCCGCCCTGGACATCCTGGAGCCGGTCCTCGCCGCGCTCGGCGCGGCGCACCGGGCCGGCTTCGTCCACCGGGACATGAAGCCGGAGAACGTCCTGATAGGGGACGACGGCCGGGTCAAGGTCGCCGACTTCGGGCTGGTCCGCTCGGTCGGCTCGGCGACCGCCACCACCGGCGCGGTCCTCGGCACCGTCTCGTACCTCGCCCCCGAGCAGATCGAGCACGGCACCGCCGACACCCGCGCCGACGTGTACGCCTGCGGCGTCGTGCTGTACGAGATGCTGACGGGCGGCAAGCCGCACGGCGGCGACACCCCGGCCCAGGTCCTCTACCAGCACCTGAACACCGACGTGCCGGCTCCGTCCGCCGCCGTCCCCGGGCTGCCGCTCGAACTGGACGAGCTGGTCGCCGCCGCCACCGCCCGCAACCCCGAGGTGCGCCCGCACGACGCCGTCGCGCTCCTCGCCCTGGCCCGGGAGGCGCGCGCGGCGCTCACCGACGCCCAGTTGGACGCGGTGCCGCCGCGCGCGCGGGCCGGGCAGCGGGACACCGGCGAGGACCGCACCGGTGTCATCGCCCGCCCGGTGCCCGGGCCGGAGGCCGGCGACCCGCACCCCGTGCAGCACACCAGCCGCCTCGCGACCCCCGAGCCCCCGCCGCCGGCCCGGCGCCGCCGCACCCGCCCGCTGCCGCCGCGCGGCCCGCTCCTCGTCGTCGTCGGTGTGCTGCTCGCCCTGGGCCTCGGCGCCGGCGTCTGGTACATCAACGCGGGCCAGTTCACCCGTGTCCCCGCCGTCCTCGGCCAGACCGAGCAGGTGGCCGCGGGACGGCTCGCCGACGCCGGCCTGGAGCTGGGCACGACGCGCCGCGCCTTCAGCGACGTGTACGAGCGCGGCACCGTGATGGGCGTCGACCCGGCGCCCGGCGAGCGGATCCGCAGCCACACCACCGTCACCCTCACCCTCTCCCGGGGGCCGGAGATCGTGAAGGTGCCCAATCTGAAGAACAAGCCGCTCGGCGAGGCCAAGCGGATCCTCGCGGAGCAGGGCCTCGCCCCCGGCGTGGTCACCACCGAGTTCAGCACCACCGTCGCCCAGGGCGCGGTGATCGGCTCCGACCCGGAGCCGGGCACCGAGCGCGCCCCGGACTCGGCCGTCGCCCTGCTCGTCAGCAAGGGCGCCCCGGTCGACGTCCCGGACGTGACCGGCGAGACCGTCGAGGACGCCACCGCCACCCTCCAGGAGGCCGGCCTCAAGGTCTCCGTCGCACCGGAGCGGGTCCACTCCCCCGAGGACGCGGGGGCGGTCGCCGCCCAGTCCCTCGCCGAGGGCAGCCGGGCCGCGAAGGGTGACACGATCACCCTGACCGTCTCGAAGGGACCGCGCCAGGTCGAGGTCCCGGACGTCGTCGGCATGACGACCGACGAGGCCCGCGAGGAGCTGGAGGCCGCCGGTTTCGAGGTGAAGGTGGAGAAGAACTTCCCCTTCCTCGGGGACGAGGTCACAGGTCAGTCGGTCGAGGGCGGCGGGACCGCTCCTGAGGGCTCCACCGTCGCCATCACGATCAAGGGAATCTGAGACACCCATGCGCAACCCCGTCGGCGGCCACGTCCCCGTGGCCGGCGGACTCGCCACGACCGGCCTGGGCTACGCCCGCGAGCTGGGCGCCGAGACCGTCCAGGTCTTCGTCGCCAACCCACGGGGCTGGGCCACCCCGACCGGCAACCCCGCCCAGGACGAACGCTTCCGGGAGGAGTGCGCCGCGGAGTCGCTCTCGGCCTGGGTGCACGCCCCGTACCTGATCAACTTCGGCTCCCACACCGAGGCGACCGTCGAGAAGTCGGTCGAGTCGCTGCGCCACTCGCTGCGCCGCGGCCGGGAGATCGGCGCGAAGGGCGTCGTCGTCCACACCGGCTCGGCGACCGGCGGCCGCCCCCGCGCGGAGGCGCTGGCGCAGGTACGGGAGCGGATGCTGCCGCTGCTCGACGAGCTGACCCACGAGGACGACCCGTACCTCCTCCTGGAGTCCACGGCCGGCCAGGGCTTCTCGCTCTGCTCCCGGGCGGAGGACTTCGGCCCCTACTTCGACGCGCTGGATCACCACCCCAAGCTGGGGATCTGCCTCGACACCTGCCACATCTTCGCGGCAGGCCACGACCTGGCGGAGCCGGGCGGGGCGGTACGGACGCTGGACGAGCTGGTGGCCACGGTCGGCGAGGGCCGGCTGCGGCTGATCCACGCCAACGACTCCAAGGACGTCTCCGGCGCGCGCAAGGACCGGCACGCCAACATCGGCGTCGGCCACATCGGCCAGGAGGCGTTCCGGCAGCTCCTGCGCCACCCGGCCACCGACGGCGTACCGCTGGTCATCGAGACGCCGGGCGGCAAGGAGGGTCACGTCGCCGACATCGAGCTGCTCAAGAAGCTGCGGGACTGATCCGGCCGGTCCGTCCTGTCCGGCCGTTCCGCGGCTGATCATTCCCGATTGAGGAATACCCCGAGGGGGTATACGGTTCCCGAGGAAGCAGGAACCGCTACCCGAGGTTGGGGGCACCCTCATGGAGCACGAAGCGCACCACGACCACACGGGACACACCGCCCACACGAGCAACTCCGCCCACGCGGACCACACGGGCCACACGGGCCACGAAGGCCATCACGCAGGTCACGGCGACCACGGCGGCCACGCGGGCCAGGCCGGCGGCGGGGCGTCCTGGAGCATGGCGGCGAAGGCGACCCTCCACTGCCTCACCGGCTGCGCCATCGGCGAGGTCCTGGGCATGATCATCGGCACCGCGCTGGGCTGGGGCAACGCGCAGACCATGATCCTCGCGATCACCCTCGCGTTCTTCTTCGGCTACGCGCTCACGCTGCGCGGCGTCCTCGCCGCCGGCCTGGACTTCAGGTCCGCCTTCAAGGTCGCGCTCGCCGCCGACACCCTCTCGATCGCCGTCATGGAGATCGTCGACAACGGCGTCCTGCTGCTCGTCCCCGGCGCCATGGACGCCCACCTGGACGCGCCGCTCTTCTGGGGCGCCCTCGCCTTCGCCTTCCTCGTCGCCTTCGTGGTCACCACGCCGGTGAACAAGTGGCTGATCGGCCGCGGCAAGGGCCACGCGGTGGTGCACCGGTACCACCACTGAACGCGGACCCGCGGCGGCCCGGGGCTACAGCTCCGGGCCGTCGCCCGGTTCCTCCTGGTACGAGTACCGCTGCTCGGTCCACGGGTCACCGAGGTTGTGGTAGCCGCGCTCCTCCCAGAAGCCCCGGCGGTCGGCGGTCATGTACTCCACGCCGCGGACCCACTTCGGGCCCTTCCACGCGTACAGGTGCGGCACGACGAGCCGCAGCGGGAAGCCGTGCTCCGCGGTGAGCAGCTCGCCGTCCTTGTGGGTGGCGAAGATCGTGCCCTCGGCCGCGAAGTCGGCGAGCCGCATGTTGGCGCTGTAGCCGTACTCGGCCCAGACCATCACGTGCGTGACGTGCGGCGCGGGCGGCGCGAGCTCCAGGACCGTCCGGGCGGCGACCCCGCCCCACTCCGCGCCGAGCATGCTGAACTTGGTCACGCAGTGCAGATCGGCCACCACCGAGGAGAACGGCAGGGCCGAGAACTCCTCGTGGTTCCAGCAGCGCTTGTCGCCGTCCGCGGTGGCACCGAAGACGCGGAACTCCCAGCGCTCGGGCTTGAACTTGGGCACGGGCCCGTAATGGGTGACCGGCCAGCCCCGCTGGAGTCTCTGCCCCGGCGGGAGCTCGGGAGAAATGTCCGCCATCCCCGCTTCCCGGTGTACCCCGCTCTCCGGCTGACCCATGTCATCCATGGTGACAGACGGCGAGGGGTGGTCATGACCAGCCACCCACCCGGACGCAGCCATTCGGGCAAGTCCTACTAAGCCTGCACTTACTGGACGACCCCCATTCGGAGTGCGAGGATGCGGCCATCCTGCCCTGTGAGAGGCCGGATACACCCCGTGATGGAAGGAACCTGGAGCGATGCAGGGCGACCCCGAGGTCCTGGAGTTTCTGAACGAGCAGCTGACCGGCGAGCTGACGGCCATCAACCAGTACTGGCTGCACTACCGCATCCAGGACAACAAGGGCTGGACGAAGCTCGCGAAGTACACCCGCGAAGAGTCCATCGACGAGATGAAGCACGCGGACAAGCTGACCGAGCGCATCCTGATGCTCGACGGCCTGCCCAACTACCAGCGGCTCTTCCACGTGCGCGTCGGCCAGACCATCACCGAGATGTTCCAGGCCGACCGCCAGGTCGAGGTGGAGGCGATCGACCGCCTGAAGAGGGGCATCGAGGTCATGCGCGCCAAGGGCGACATCACCTCGGCCAACCTCTTCGAGGAAATCCTCGCGGACGAGGAGCACCACATCGACTACCTGGACACGCAGCTGGAGCTGATCGAGTCCCTGGGCGAGGCGCTCTACATCTCGACCCTCATCGAGCAGCCGAGCTAGCGGGCCGCCCGAACGGGCTAGGCGGCCTCGGAGAGGTCGTCGAGACCATCGAGGCCGTCGAGGTCGGTGACGTCGGCGGCGAGGGCGGGCACACCCTTGTCCAGGAGCTCGCGGCGCGGGCAGTTCCCCCGCCCGAGGAGGGCCTGGATGCGACGGACGCACGAACCGCAGTCCGTGCCCGCCTTGCACGCGGAGGCGATCTGGCGGGGCGTGTGGGCGCCGGCCTCCGCGTGCTCCTTGACCTGCTTCTCCGTGACACCGAAGCATGAGCAGACGTACACGCGGTTCACCTCCCGCCGAGATCGATTAGGCTAACCTAACCTTACCCGGCGGCCGGGGAGCGTAAAAGCCTTCATTACGACGATGGGGCGCGGATCACAAGGATCCGCGCCCCATCGTCGTAGGTATCTACTTACTGATCGCGGTACATCTCGGCCACGAGGAAGGCGAGGTCGAGCGACTGGCTCCGGTTGAGGCGCGGGTCGCAGGCCGTCTCGTAGCGCTGGTGCAGGTCGTCGACGAAGATCTCGTCGCCGCCGCCCACGCACTCGGTGACGTCGTCACCGGTGAGCTCGACGTGGATGCCGCCCGGGTGGGTGCCCAGCTCCTTGTGGACCTCGAAGAAGCCCTTGACCTCGTCGAGCACGTCGTCGAAGCGGCGGGTCTTGTGGCCCGAGGCCGCCTCGAAGGTGTTGCCGTGCATCGGGTCGGTCACCCAGGCGACGGTCGCGCCCGAGGCGGTGACCTTCTCGACCAGCTCCGGGAGCTTGTCCCGGACCTTGTCGGCGCCCATGCGGACGATGAAGGTCAGCCGGCCCGGCTCGCGGTCCGGGTCGAGGCGCTCGATGTACGTCAGCGCCTCCTCCGGGGTGGTCGTCGGGCCCAGCTTGATGCCGATCGGGTTCGCGATCTGCGCGGCGAACTCGATGTGCGCGTGGTCCAGCTGGCGGGTGCGCTCACCGATCCAGACCATGTGGCCGGAGGTGTCGTACAGCTTGCCCGTGCGGGAGTCGGTACGGGTGAGGGCGCCCTCGTAGTCGAGCAGCAGCGCCTCGTGGGAGGCGTAGAACTCGACGGCCTTGAACTCGGCCGGGTCGGTGCCGCACGCCTTCATGAAGTTCAGCGCGTTGTCGATCTCGCGGGCGAGCGCCTCGTAGCGCTGGCCGGACGGGGACGACTTCACGAAGTCCTGGTTCCAGGCGTGCACCTGGCGCAGGTCGGCGTAGCCACCGGTGGTGAAGGCGCGGACCAGGTTGAGCGTGGAGGCGGAGGCGTTGTACATCCGCTTCAGGCGCTCGGGGTCCGGGACGCGGGCCTTCTCGTTGAAGTCGAAGCCGTTGACGGAGTCGCCCCGGTAGGTGGGGAGCGTCACGCCGTCGCGGGTCTCGGTGCCCTTCGAGCGGGGCTTGGAGTACTGCCCGGCGATGCGGCCCACCTTCACGACGGGCACGGAGGCCGCGTACGTCAGGACGGCGCTCATCTGGAGCAGGGTCTTCAGCTTGGCCCGGATGTGGTCGGCCGACACCGCGTCGAACGCCTCGGCGCAGTCGCCGCCCTGGAGCAGGAACGCCTCGCCACGGGCGACGGCTCCCATCCGGGCGCGCAGCTGGTCGCACTCGCCGGCGAAGACGAGCGGAGGATACGACTCGAGGTCCGCGATCACATCGCGCAGAGCCTCGGCATCGGGGTACTCGGGCTGCTGCGCCGCGGGCAGGTCTCGCCAGGTCGCCTTGGCGACGGCGTGGGATTCAGCGTTCACGGTCACACGGACCACACTACGGGGTTATTCGTCCTGTCCATCCCGGTGCCCAGTGGCTGAGACGCGCGCCCGTAATGTCCGGCGGGATCTTCACGCCATCGAGTGATGTTACCCTCGGGCCCGTTTAGCAAACGAGCAAAGCCGCTCGGGGCTGGCGTACATATACATAGCTGATGACACAGGGGTGGGCGTGACCCAGAGGCACCGCAGGGATCGCAAGAAGAAACGACTCTTGTACGGAGCGGCGGCCGCGGTCGTCGCCACGGCCACGATCGGCACGATCGCGGTCGCCTCGCCGGGCCTCCTCGGCACGGCCGACGACCCGAAGCCCGGCACCGCGGAAACCCTCCAGGAGCAGTTCGCGGCGGCGGCGGCGGAGTTCGATGTGCCGCAGAGCGTGCTGATGGCGGTGTCGTACCGCCAGACGCGGTGGGAGTCGCACGACGGGCAGCCGAGCGTCACCGGTGACTACAACGTCATGGGCCTGACGAAGGTCGACCCGGAGGACCTCGAGGACTCCGAGGAGCACATCGAGCACCTGGTCAACGGCACCGGCGACCCGTCGCTCGACAAGAAGATCGACAAGAAGAAGCTGCTTGCGCCGCTGCCCAGGCAGGAGGTCGACACCGACGACCCGAAGCTCCACACGCTGGACAAGGCCGCCGAGCTGATCGACAGTTCGACGGACGCCGTCCAGAACGACCCCGACGCCTCCATCCGGGCCGGCGCGGCGCTGCTCGCCGAGTACCAGAAGCAGGCGGGTGCCGAGCTGTCGGAGGAGCCGGGCGACTGGTACCCCGCCGTGGCCCGCTACAGCCAGTCCTCGGACCGCAAGGGCGCGGACCAGTTCGCGAAGCGCGTCTTCGAGTCGATCAGGACGGGTGAGGCGGAGATCACCACGGACGGCGAGCAGGTCGTCCTGCCGGCCGACCCGGGCGTCGAGCCGGTCAAGCCGGCCAACGTGCCGCTGGCCGCGGCGTTCGCCGCCACGACGGCCACTCCCGAGTGCCCCGCCGGTCTCGCCTGCACCTACGACTCGGCCGCGTACGTGAAGGACAAGGGCAACTACAACATCGCGACCCGCGTCCCGTACGGCCAGGGCGGCTTCGACATCCGCCAGATCGTGATCCACGACGTCGAGGGCACCCTCGCCGGAGCGGTGAGCACGTTCAAGGACCCGGAGCGGTGGGCCAGCGCCCACTACATCGTGGACGCGACCGGCAAGGTCACGCAGATGGTCGAGACCAAGAACGAAGCGTTCCACGCCGGCAACAAGACCCTCAACATGCACTCGATCGGCATCGAGCACGAGGGCTACGCCATCAAGGGCGGCAGCAACTGGTACAAGGAGTCGCAGTACGACACCACCGCGGAGCTGGTGAAGTACCTGGCGGCCAAGTACAAGGTCCCGCTGACCCGTGAGCACATCATCGGCCACGACGAGATCCCGGGCGTCGCCGATCCCCTCGCGTCGGGCGTGCACTGGGACCCGGGCCCGTTCTGGGACTGGAACCGCTTCATGACCATGATCGGCGCCCCGATCGGCGCCGGCGGCGCGGGCGGCTTGCTCCAGGCAGGCCAGACGGTCCGCGTGGTCCCGCCGTTCACCTCGGCGAACCAGCCGCCGCTGACGTACACGGAGGAGGACGCCCACGGCGTCGTGCGGCGCAAGACCGCGCCCGCCCAGCCGGCGAACTTCGGGTACCTCTACACGGAGCCGAACACCTCGTCCGCGACCATCAAGGACCCCTACATCTCCGGGGCCGTGTGGAACAGCGGCGACAACTGGGGCAACAAGGTCGTCGCCGGCGGACAGTACGTCGTCGCGGGCACCGCGGGCAACTGGACCGCCATCTGGTACGGCGGCCAGAAGGCCTGGTTCTACAATCCCGGCGGGCAGTACACGTCCCTGGTGAACACCGCGAAGACGGTGGTGAAGCCGCTGAGCACGACGGCGGTCAAGGTCTACGGTCGCGCCTACCCGGCTCGTACGGACTATGCGGGCACGGGTGTTCCCATCCAGGACGACCAGGACGGCCGTTTTAAGAACGAGGACCCGCTGACCAAGTACACGATCCCGGCGGGCCAGGCGTACGTCGCCGCGGGCGCCGAGGTCGCGGGCGACTACTACTACAGCGCCTACAACAAGGACGGGATCCGCGTCCACGGGACGACCAGGTTCATCCCGATCCACTACAACCACCGCATCGCGTGGGTGCAGTCCAAGGACGTCCAGGTCGTCAACGCGGCCGCCCCCGTCTCCACCACCAACCGCAACAACGTCATCGCCCGTGACGCGCAGGGCGTGCTCTGGCAGTACCAGGGCAGCGGCAGCGGCTCCGCGCCGTTCCTGACCAAGTTCCGGGTCGGGCCGGGGTGGCAGGTGTACAACACCATCACGCCGATGACGACGCTGAAGGCGGACGGTACCGGGGACGTCGTCGCGCGCGACAAGGACGGGGTGCTCTGGTACTACAAGGGCACCGGCAACCCCTCCGTCCCGTTCAAGACGCGCCTGAAGGTCGGCGGCGGCTGGAGCATCTACGACAAGCTCCTCGGCGTCGGCGACATGAACGCCGACGGACGGCCGGAACTGATCGCCCGGGACAAGACCGGCGTGCTCTGGCTGTACAAGAACACCGGCGCCTCCCCGAACCCCTTCGCCACCCGGGTCCGCGTCGGCGGCGGCTGGAACATCTACGACGAGCTGATCAGCACCGGTGACGTGACCGGCGACGGCAAGCCCGACCTGATCGCCCGCGACAAGACCGGCGTGCTCTGGCTGTACAAGAACACCGGCGGCTCCCCGAACCCGTACGCCACCCGCGGCAGGGTCGGCGGCGGCTGGGGCGTCTACAACCTGATGGTCGGCGCCGGTGACCTCGACAAGGACGGCAAGCCGGACCTGATCGCGCGGGACAAGTCCGGTGTCCTGTGGTTCTACAAGAACAAGGGCACCTACCCGAACCCGTACGCGGCCATGCAGCGGATCGGCGGCGGCTGGAGCGTCTACAACATGATCGTCTGATCGGTCGGCCTCCTCGCACGGGGCCCGTCCCGCGCCGTCCACGGCGTGGGACGGGCCCCGTTCCCTTATCCCGCTGGGTTACAGTGCTCGCATGTACGCGCTGCCGACCCAGAACTGGTGGTGGACCGTCCCTCCGGCGGCCCACTGACTGCGCGTATCCGAAGACCACGCGAAGGCCGCCCGAGGGGCGGCCTTTCTCGTTCCCGCGAGGCCGTTCCTCTCCGTACTCCCACCGGAAGGAACCCGCACGCCATGACCTTCGACCTCTCCCGTCTCCTCGACGGCTCCGCCCCGCCCTTCGCCCTGCTGCGCCGCCGCACCCCCGGCCGCGACCACGACACCGTCGAGGTGCTGATCGGCTCCGTCCACGAGGCCGAGCGGCTGGCCGACCTGCCGGTGGGCGGGCGGCCGGCGCTGGCGCTGGTGCCGTTCCGGCAGATCCGGGAACGCGGCTTCGACGTGCGGGACGACGGGACGCCACTGTCGGTGCTCGTCGCCGAGGAGACGTACGAGCTGCCGCTCGGCGAGGCGCTGGACGCGCTGCCCGCGCACCCGGTGGCCGTGACCGGCGGGGGCTTCGACGCCTCCGACGAGGAGTACGCGGGGATCGTGCGGCGGGTGATCGAGGAGGAGATCGGCGCCGGCGAGGGCGCCAACTTCGTCATCCGGCGGACGTACACCGGGGAGATCCCCGGCTTCGGGCGGGCCGACGCGCTGGCCCTGTTCCGGCGGCTGCTCGCCGGCGAGCGGGGCGCGTACTGGACCTTCGTGGTGCACACCGGGGAGCGGACGCTCGTCGGTGCCAGCCCCGAGGTGCACGTGCGGATGGCGGGAGGCACCGTCGTCATGAACCCGATCAGCGGCACGTACCGCTACCCGGACGGCGGGGCGCCGACCGCCGAGGGACTGCTCGGCTTCCTCGCCGACCGCAAGGAGACCGAGGAGCTCTCCATGGTGGTGGACGAGGAGCTGAAGATGATGTGCACGGTCGGGGACATGGGCGGGGTGGTGATCGGCCCCCGGCTGAAGGAGATGACCCATCTCGCCCACACCGAGTACGAGCTGCGGGGGCGGTCCTCGCTGGACGTGCGGGAGGTGCTGCGGGAGACGATGTTCGCGGCGACCGTGACGGGCTCGCCGGTGCAGAACGCCTGCCGGGTGATCGAGCGGCACGAGGCCGGCGGGCGCGGCTACTACGCGGGGGCGCTCGCGCTGCTCGGGACGGACGGGAACGGGGCGCAGACGCTGGACTCCCCCATCCTGATCCGGACCGCCGACATCGCCCCCGACGGACGGCTCCGCGTGCCGGTGGGGGCCACCCTGGTCCGGCACTCGGACCCGGCCGGCGAGGTCGCGGAGACCCACGCGAAGGCGGCGGCGGTGCTGACGGCGCTCGGGGTGCGGGAGGGTCGCCCGGCGGCGGAGGACGCGCCCGCCCGGCCGCGGCTCGCGGACGATCCGCGGGTGCGGGCCGCGCTGGACGCCCGGCGGGCGGACCTGGCGCCGTTCTGGCTGCGGATGCAGACCGAGTCGGGAACTGGGGGGAGGTCGGCGGAGCTGAGCGGGCACGCGCTGGTGATCGACGCCGAGGACACCTTCACCGCGATGCTGGCGCACCTGCTGCGCGCCTCGGGGCTCGACGTGTCGGTCGTCCGCTACGACGAACCGGGGCTGCGGGAACTGGCGCTCGCCCATGAGGGTCCGGTGGTGCTGGGTCCCGGCCCCGGCGACCCGTCAGACGCGGCCGACCCGAAGATGCGATTCTTGCGCGGACTCACCGCCGAGCTGCTGCGCGACCACCGGCACGGTCTTCTCGGGGTGTGCCTGGGGCACGAGCTGATCGCGGCGGAGCTGGGCCTGGAGATCGTCCGCAAGCGCGTCCCGTTCCAGGGCGCGCAGGTGCGGATCGAGCTGTTCGGGCAGGAGCGGACGGTCGGCTTCTACAACAGCTTCACCGCGCGCTGCGACGAGCGGGAGGCGACGGAGCTGGCGCTGCACCGGATCGAGGTGAGCCGGGACGCGGAGAGCGGCGAGGTGCACGCGCTGCGGGGCGTCGGCTTCGCGGGGGTGCAGTTCCACCCGGAGTCCGTGCTGACGCTGGAGGGGGCCGCGCTGACGGCCTCCCTCCTCGCGGGGGTGCTGGTCTAGGAGGCGGCCCGCGGGACCAGGACGTTCTCGCCGCGCCGTCCCTGGGTGTAGTCGAGGACGTTCTGGACTGTGGTGTCGATGATCTGGCCCACCGCGTCGGTGGTGTAGTACGCCTGGTGGCTCGTCACCAGGACGTGGGGGAAGGTCATCAGGCGGGCCAGGGTGTCGTCCTCGACGACCGCGAGGGACTTGTCGAGGAAGAAGAGGCCGGCCTCGGCCTCGTAGACGTCGAGGCCGACGCCGGCGAAGCGGCCGGCGCGCAGTTCGGTGACGAGGGCGTCGGTGTCGATCAGGCCGCCGCGGCTGGAGTTGATCAGGAGCGCGTCGTCCTTCATGGCCTTGAGGGCGGCGGCGTCGATGATGTGCTGGGTGGCGGGGAGCAGCGGCACGTGGAGGCTGACGAGGTCCGCCTCGGCGAGGAGCCGGTCCTTGTCGACGTACTCCATGCCGAGCTCGACGCAGGCCGGGTTCTCGGCGACGTCCCAGCCGAGCAGCCGCATGCCGAAGCCGTGGGCGATCCGGGCGAAGGCCTCGCCGATCTTGCCGGTGCCCAGGACGCCCGCGGTGCGGCCCCGCATGTCACGGCCCATCAGCCCGTCGAGGCGGAAGTCGAAGTCGCGGGTGCGGTTGGAGGCGCGGACGATCCGCCGGTTGACGGCCATGGCGAGGGTCCAGGCGAACTCGGCGACGGAGTAGGGCGAGTAGTACGAGACGCGGGCGACGGTGAGGCCCAGGCGCTCGGCGACCTCCAGGTCGATGTTGTTGAAGCCGGTGGAGCGCTGGGCGATCATCTGGGTGCCGCCGGCCGCGAGGGTCTGCAGGACCCGGTGGTCGAGGATGGCGTTCACGCTGGTGGAGATGATCTCGTAGCCCGCCGCGATGGGGGCGGTGTCCTCGGTGAGGAAGACGTCGAGGCAGCGGACCTCGTGGTGGCCCGCGAACGCCTTCTCGATCATCGGCTTCTCGTCCGCCTGTACGCCGAATGCCAGGATCTCCACGCCAGTCCTCTCGCCGGAAGGCCGCGTATGCGCCCGAATCCGGCGCATACGGGCCTGAATATACGGCTCCGTCCCCCGGCCCGCCCGGCGCCCGGCCGGTCAGCCCTCGTCGAGACCGCGCTCGATCGCGTACCGGACCAGCTCGACGCGGTTGTGCAGCTGGAGCTTGCCGAGGGTGTTCTGGACGTGGTTCTGCACGGTGCGGTGCGAGATGACGAGCCGCTCGGCGATCTGCTTGTAGCTGAGGCCCTTGGCGACGAGCCGCAGGACCTCGGTCTCGCGGTCGGTGAGGCGCGGTGCCTCGGGCTCGCCGGCGCCCGCGGCGGGCCCGGGCTCGGAGGCGAGGCGGCGGTACTCGCCGAGGACGAGGCCGGCCAGGCCGGGGGTGAAGACCGGGTCGCCGGCGGCGGTGCGGCGGACGGCGTCGGTCAGCTCCTCGGTGCTGGCCGACTTCAGCAGGTAGCCGGTGGCGCCGGACTTCACGGCCTCCAGGACGTCGGCGTGCTCGCCGCTCGCCGAGAGGACCAGCACCCGCAGCCCGGGCAGCGTGCCGACCAGTTCCTTGCAGACCTGGACGCCCGGCTTGGCCGGCAGGTTCAGGTCCAGGACGAGGACGTCGGGCCCGACGGCGGGGGCCCGGCGCACGGCCTGGTCGCCGTCGCCCGCGGTCGCGACGACGTCGAAGCCGGCCTCGGCCAGGTCGCGGGCGACGGCGTCGCGCCACATGGGGTGGTCGTCGACGACCATCACCTTGATGGGCCGCGCCCGCTCCGCCTCGCTGTGTGCCTCGTTCACTTCTCTCCTGCCTTCCCCCGTGCGTCCCGCGGCGGTCGCGGGACCTTCAGTTCGACTTCGGTGCCCTGGCCCGGGACCGAGATCAGCTCGGCCGTGCCGCCCAGGTCGCGCAGGCGCCCCCGGATCGAGAGCGCCACGCCCATCCGGCCCTCGCCCTCCGCCTCGACGAGCCGGCCCTCCGGGATGCCGGGCCCGTCGTCCCGGACGGTGACGACGACCTCGTCGTCCCAGTCCTCGACCAGGATCCACGCGCACGCGCCCGCGCCCGCGTGGACCCGGACGTTGTCCAGGGCGGCGCCGACGGCGGCGGCGAGTTCCCGCGCGGCGCCGGAGGGCAGCGGGACGGGCACCCCGGGGTCGGCGAGGGTGACCCGGGCGCCGGCCCGCGGGGCGAGCAGGGTGCGCAGGTCGACGGGGGTGTCGTCGTGGGGTTCGTCGTCGACCTCGACGACCCGGACGACGGCCCCCTCGGACTCGTCCTCGGAGACGTGGCTGGTACGGGTGAGGCCGCCGGCGACCAGGGTGCGCAGGGCGACCTCCTGCTCGCCGGCCATCCGGCCCAGCTCGGCGGCCTCCCCGCCGAGCGCGGTGCCGCGCCGCTGCACCATGGCGAGGACCTGGAGGACGCTGTCGTGGATGTCGCGGGCGAGCCGCTCGCGCTCCCGGGTGGCGGCCTCGATCTCCAGGGCGCGGGCGAGGGTGCGTTCGGAGGCGCGGGCGACCTCGACGACGTATCCGATGGCGATGGAGGCGACCCAGACGAGGATGACGTTGTGGATGGTGTCCCGGGTGGGGTGGCCGCGCTCGACGATGTTGGCGACGGCGACCAGGGAGGAGGCGAGACCGGCCCAGCGCCAGCCGCCCTTGATGGCGTAGGCGAGGACGGATCCCGCGGTCCATATCGTCGGCAGCGTCGGCCCGTCGACGGTCTGGGCGTGGGCGTCCGCGAGCGGGGTGAGGAGGATGCCGGTGAGGGCGACGGTGAGGTCGGCGACGAGGAAGCGCCTGGTGCAGCTGGCCGCGTTCGCCACCTTGGGGAGGGTGGCGAGGTTCCAGACGCAGAGCACCGCCAGGTAGACCACGGCGATCCAGGGCCGCTCGTAGCGGTCCCGGCCGGTGGCGAAGATCAGCACCGCGTAGACCATCGTCAGGACGCGGTATCCGGTCAGCGCGCGCCACAGCGGCTGCTCGACCGACATGCGCACGACACGCTCGCGCTTGGCCATCTCCCCCACCCCCACCGGCGCTCCCTCGCGGGAAGCGTCAGGCGCCGGACTCTTCCCGTGCGGCGATCTCCGCCTTCACGGCCTCCTTGGCGGCCTTCTCGGCCTCGGCGATCTGCCGCTTGGCGGCGGTCGCGTAGATGTCGACGTACTCCTGGCCGGAGAGCTTCATGATCTCGTACATGACCTCGTCGGTCACCGAGCGCAGGATGAAGCGGTCGCCGTCCATGCCGTGGTAGCGGGAGAAGTCCAGCGGCTTGCCGATCCGGATCCCGGGGCGCATCAGCTTCGGGACGACCTTGCCGGGCGGCTGGATCTTCTCGGTGTCGATCATGGCGACGGGGATGACCGGGGCGCCGGTGGCGAGCGCCACCCGGGCGAGTCCGCCGGGCTTGCCGCGGTAGAGGCGGCCGTCGGGCGAGCGGGTGCCCTCGGGGTAGATGCCGAAGAGGCCGCCGCCCTCGATGACCTCGATGCCGGCCTTGATGGCCGCCTCGCCGGCGCCGCGGGCGCCCGAGCGGTCCACCGGGAGCTGGCCGACGCCCTTGAAGAAGGCGGCGGTCAGCCGGCCCTTCACGCCGGGCGTCGTGAAGTACTCCGCCTTCGCGATGAAGGTGACCTTGCGGTCGAGGACGGCGGGGAGGAAGAAGGAGTCCGAGAAGGACAGGTGGTTGCTGGCGAGGATCGCGGGACCCTCGGCGGGCACGTTCTCCAAGCCCTCCACCCAGGGCCGGAAGGCGAGCTTCAGGGACCCTCCGAGGGAGAACTTCATTGCGCCGTAGATCAACTCGCCATGCCTTCCGTGTGCCGTCGCCACGACTTTATCCCGTACCGGCGTGCCGCCCCCGCTGCGGCCCTGGTCGGGTGTCGGTCCGGTCGCGTACCGTGAAGGTCCTTCCCCCATCGCCGTACGCCTCCGACGCCTCCGACGCGCCGGAGCCGCAACCGAACAGGAGACCCCGGTGCCGGTCCTTCCCGGAGCCGAGCCGTACCGCCATGAGGGCGGAGAGGTCGGCGTCCTTCTCTGTCACGGATTCACCGGTTCCCCGCAGTCGATGCGCCCGTGGGCCGAGTACCTCGCGGAGCGGGGTCTGACGGTGTCGGTGCCCCTGCTGCCGGGGCACGGCACGCGCTGGCAGGACATGCAGCTCACCACCTGGCACGACTGGTACGCGGAGGTGGACCGGGCGCTGCGGGAGCTGACCGCCCGCTGCTCGGCCGTCTTCGTCTTCGGCCTCTCCATGGGCGGGGCGCTGTCCCTGCGGCTCGCGGCGAAGCACGGTGACGCGATCGACGGCGTCGTGCTCGTCAACCCGGGGAACAAGGTGCACGGCCTCGCCGCGCACGCCCTGCCGGTGGTGCGGCACCTCGTCCCGACGACGAAGGGCGTGGCGAACGACATCGCCAAGGAGGGCGTGACCGAGCTCGGGTACGACCGGGTGCCGCTGCACGCGGCGCACTCCCTGCGGCAGTTCTTCCGGCTGGTCGACGGCGAGCTGCCGCAGGTCACCCAGCCCCTCCTGCTGCTGCACAGCCCGCAGGACCACGTGGTGCCGCCGGCCGACTCGGCCCGGGTGCTCGGCCGGGTCTCCTCCACGGACGTCCGGGAGGTCCTGCTGGAACAGAGCTACCACGTGGCGACGTTGGACCATGACGCGGAGAGGATCTTCGAGGAGAGTCTGGCGTTCGTCGAGCGTCTCGCCCCGGGGCTCGTGGGCGGGAAGGGGAGCAGGAGCGGTGGCTGACCAGCAGGACGGCGAGCGGGAGCCGCAGCCCATCGACGAGGAGGCGGCGTGGGCCGCGATCGTCGCGGGGTACGGCGAGGAGCCGGCGGACCCTCCGGGTGCGCGGCCGTTCCGGCCGATCGAGACCCTGAGGCTGCCGGAACCGGAGGAGCTGGAGGCCCGTGAGGCCCGGGCGGCCTCGGGCAGTGACGTGCCGAAGCCCGACAAGCCGAAGCCGGAGCCGAGGCGGGAGGCGCCGACGCCGCTGTCGCCGGAGCCGGAGCCGGGCCCCGACTCGGGCGACGAGGGGGACGAGAAGCCGGCGCTCGGCAGCTCGATCGTCTTCGCGCCCGGGGTGCGGTCGAGCGGCGGCCCGCGCGACTACAGCCTGGCGGAGCCGGAGGCGGGTCCCGGCGGTTCGGACGAGGGGCACTTCGTCCCGCCGGAGCCGCCGCCGCTGCCGGAGGCGGACGCCACCACCAAGTTCGCCTGGCTCGGAGTGGTCGGCGGCCCGGTGCTGATGCTGGTCGCGGTCCTCCTCCAGTGGGACATGACGTGGTGGCTCACCACCCTGTGCATCGGCGGCTTCCTGGGCGGTTTCGCGACCCTGGTGGCCCGTATGAAGGGCGACGACGAGGACGACGACGGCTACGACGACCCGGGCCGCGGCGCCGTGGTGTGACCCCGGCTCAGGCCCCTCCCCCGGCTCAGGCCCCTCCCCCGGCTCAGGCCCCTTCCCCGGCTCGGGACCCGGCGCCGGTCGCCGTCCGGCGCGGAACCCGTCCACGGCTCCGGTCCCGTCCCCGGGCGGGGCCGGGAGCCTGACGCCGCCGGGACCGGCCGGGGCGCCGAGGCCGCCGTCAGGCCGGGGCCCGGAGTCTGACCGCCGCCAGGACCGGCAGGTGGTCGGTGGCGGCGGTCAGGTCGGCGGGGTCGAGGCCGGTGGGGACGCCGCAGCCCAGGAACTCGACGCCGTCCGTCGCCAGGACCGCGTCGATCCGCTGCCGCGGGGCGGTCGGCGGGTGGGTGTGCTCGCCGCCCCAGGGGCGGACCTCCCAGCCGTCGCGGAGCGTCCGGGTGAGCCGGGTGAAGGCCGGGCCCCCGGGCCGCTCGTTGAGGTCGCCGGCGACGATCGTGTACGGGGTGCCCAGCGCGGCGACCCGGTCGAGGACCAGCCCGGCCTGGGCGTACCGCTCGTCCTCGCGCAGGCTCAGATGGCAGCTGACGAGCCCGAGCCGGACCGCTCCGAAGCGGACGACGGCGGTGGCGAGGCCGCGCCGGTGCAGGCCGGGGGTGAGCGGCAGCAGGACGTCCTCGGTCCGCTCGACGGTGGCGCGCAGCGAGCAGAGCAGCAGCGGCCCCGCGGCGGTGGCCCCGCCGGACAGGACGAGCAGCTCGCTCTTCGCGGCGAGCCGGGCCGCGTGCTTGCGCCAGCGGAAGAAGCGCGGGGCTTCCTGGGCGAGGACGACGTCCGGGGCGCAGGCCCGGATCACCCGGGCGAGGGCGTCCTCGTCGTCGCGCATCGAGCGCAGGTTGTAGCTGAGGATCCGGACCACGGCCGAGCCGTCGGGCTCGGTACGGGAGGCGGGCAGCGCGCCGGTCGCGTCGAGGGCCATGGGCCCAACATAAGGCGGATGCCCGCCCCGCCCGGAAGGGCGCGGCGGGCATCGACCGGAAACGGCGGACCGGGGCCGGGTCAGCCCTGGCGGGCCAGGTCCGCGGCGCCGACCAGGCCGGCCTTGTTGCCGAGCTGGGCGGCGAGGACCTGGGCGTGCGGGCGCCACTGGCCGCCGATCAGCCAGCGGCGGAAGGACTTGCGGATCGGGTCGAGGACGAGGTCGCCCTCGTCCGAGACCCCGCCGCCGACGATGAACGCCGACGGGTCGAAGAGCGAGGCCAGGTCGGCGAGGCCGGCGCCGGCCCAGCGGGCCAGCTCGCGGAAGGAGTCGACGGCGACCGGGTCGCCCGCGCGGGCGGCCTCGCTGACGTGCTTGCCCTGGATGCCCTCCGGGGTGCCGTCGCCGAGGCCGAGCAGGACCTCGGCCCGCTCGGGGGTGGCGTTGGCGCGCTGGCGGGCGTAGCGGACGAGGGCGCGGCCGGAGGCGTACTGCTCCCAGCAGCCCTGGCTGCCGCAACCGCACAGCAGGCCGTCGGGGACGACCCGGATGTGGCCGAACTCGGCGGCGACGCCGAAGCGTCCGCGGCGGAGCTTGTTGCCGATGATGATGCCGCCGCCGAGGCCGGTGCCGAGGGTGATGCAGATGACGTCCTCGTGGCCCTGGCCGGCGCCGAAGCGGTACTCGCCCCAGGCGGCGGCGTTGGCGTCGTTCTCCACGACGACGGGGAGGCCGACGCGCTGCTCGACCTTGTCCTTCAGCGGCTCGTGCCGCCAGTCGATGTTCGGCGCGAAGAGGACGGTGGCCCGCTTGTCGTCGACGTAGCCGGCCGCGCCGATGCCGACGGCCTCGATCTGGTGGCCCTTGCCGGCCTCGGAGACGGCCGCGCAGATGGCGTCGACGATGCCTTCGGGGGTCGGCGGGGTGGGCACCGTGTGCGTGTCGAGGATGTTGCCCTCCTCGTCGACCACGCCGGCCGCGATCTTCGTGCCGCCGATGTCGACGCCGATGGTGAGTCCCATGTGTCCCTCAGTTTTCGGTCGAGCCCCGCTAGGGCCCACCGTACCCGAGGGGAGGGGCCGTACTGATCAGTCCAGATCGATGGGGCGGCCGGGGGTGGGGCCTTCCTCGCCGTCCTTGCGGTCGTCCCCGTCCCGGCCCTCGGGCTCGCGGGGGGTGTCGGCGGCACGGCGGGGGTCGTCCTCGGCGAGGCCGGAGCCGCGGGTCCAGCGGGTCTCGTGGCCCTCGACGGCCGACCGGTAGGCGGCGAGGAGTTCGCTGCCGGCGGCGGCGAGGTGGTCGAAGACCTGCGGGTTACGCTCGATGACCGGCTCGACGGCGGCCTTCGCCTGGTTGACGAGTCCCTTGACGGTCGCGGCGGCCTGGGCGGCCGCCTCGGCGGCGTTCTGCCCGCCGAGCAGCGGGGCCGCGGCGCCGAGCCCGCCGGTGAGCTTGTCGGCGACGGCCTCGAAGAGCTTGCGGAACTCCTCGGCGGGCGAGCCGGGCTCGGCGCCGTGCTCCGCGCGGCGGCGGGCCTTCTCCGCCTCCAGGTCCTCGGCGCACGCCTTGGCCCAGGCGTCCGGATCGCTGTTCATGGCGTACTCCTCCGTCGCTTCCTTCCTTCGACGGTACACGCCGGGGGAAGCGGTCAGGAGTCCTTGGGCCAGAGTCCCGGGTCGGGGGCGAAGCGGACGGCGAGGACGCCGTCGACGAGGCCGGCGCCGGTGACGGTGCAGCGGCGCAGGGCCGGCGGGAGGGGCAGGGTGCGGCGGAAGGGTCCGGCGCCGAGGAGCAGTTCGTCGCCCCTGCGGACGAGGGAGAGCTCCTGCTTGACGGCGCCGGGCAGCGGGAGGTGCCAGACGAGCACGCCGTCCCGCGCGCGACGGTCCTCGACGACGGGGGCGGGCGGGGGGACGGGCGGGAGGCCGGGGCGCACGGCGGCGAGCAGGGCGAGGTCCTCGGGGCCGCGGGGGGCGCGGCCGAGGTGCGGCAGTTCGTGCAGGACGTCGCCGGCGTCGGCCCGGAGGGTCTCCAGGTGGCGGTGCTGCTCTGTGGTGAGGGCGGTGAGCCAGGGGTCCTCGGAGGCGGCGGGGAGGAGCCGGTTGGCGACGACGGCGTCGAGGGCGAGGCCCTGGAGGGCGAGGCCGAGGCGGGCCTCGCGGAGGGTGGCGGCGGCGGCCGGGCCGGGTTCGAGGACGAGCCGGACGGTGGTGCCGGGGGCTTCGACGACGTCCTGCACGGCGGCGAGCTCGTGCTCCCAGCGGGCGGTGGTCTCGTACAGCCACTGGGCGGGCATGGGGACGCCGGCGAGCTGGGCGAGCATCGGGCGCAGCGCGCGGGCGGCCTGCCGCTCGGGCGGCAGCAGCCGGCGCAGGTAGCGGCGGAGCTGCTCGGGGAGGGCGAGGACGGTCAGGGCCTCGCGGAGCGGGGGGAGGTCGACGACGGCGAGGTCGTGGTCGCCCGCGGCGGCCTCGCGCAGCGCCCGGAGGAGGGCGAACTGGCGGCTGCCGGGCAGCTCGGTGAGTTCGGCGTCCTCGAAGGGCGCGGCGCCGAGGAGGTCGAGGACGGTCCCGGAGCGGGCCTGGAGGGCGAGGAACTCGCGCCGGAAGTCGCCGGCCGGGTCGGGCCGCAGCACGGTGAGGGAACCGGGGCTGGCGAGGTCGTGGGCGGCGTCCTCGGCGGGCGCGGTCCGCGCGGGGTCCGTGTCGCCGGGGACGAGCAGGACGCGGCGGCCCGCGTGGGCCTCGGCGAGGGCGGTCGCGGTGGCGACCGTGGTGCGCCCGGCGCCGCCGGCTCCGGTGACGAGGATGATCCGCATACGGGTGACGCTATCGCGGGCCCGCCGGGGGCCGGGCCCCGGTCTCCGGCCGAGGGCTTCGGCCGTGTACTTCGGCCGAGGGCTTCGGCCCGGAGTCTCAGGCCGTCGACTCCACGCGCTTCTTCAGGCCGGCGAGGGCGCGGTCGATGATGACCTTCTCGGCCTTGCGCTTGATCATGCCGAGCATGGGGATCTTGACGTCCACGGTGAGCTGGTAGGTGACCTGGGTGCGGTCGCCTTCGAGCGGGGTGAGGCGGTAGGAGCCGTCGAGGGAGCGCAGCATCTGGGACTTGACCAGGGTCCAGCTGACCTCGTTGGCGCCGGTCCAGGTGTAGGCGAGGGTGTGGTCGTCCTTGATGGCGCCGGCGTCGAGGACGAGCCGGACCTTCTCGGCGCGGCCCGCGTCGTCGGTCTCCAGGACCTCGGCCTGGGTCACCTCGCCGGTCCAGTCGGGGTAGCGGGCGAAGTCGGCGATCACACCCATGACGTCGGCCGGCGCCGCCTCGATGGTGATGCTGGAGCTGGTGTGTTCGGCCATCGCGGTGGCTCCTCCACTGTGCGGTCCGGCGGACGTACGAAGGGCACACACGTGCCGACGGAAGGCTATCGCGCCCGGCTCGGGCGCCCGTCACCACTCCAGGGCGAAGGGGCTGCCGCTGGCCGCGAAGTGTCCGACGTTCACGCATTCGGTGGCGCCGATCCGCATCCGGCGGGCGAGCGGCTGGTGGACGTGGCCGAAGAGGGAGTAGCGGGGGCGGGTGCGGCGGATGGCGTCGAGGAGGGCGCGGCTGCCGCGCTCGAAGCGGCGGGCGACGGTGTCGTAGGTCAGGTCGGGGACCTCGGGCGGGATGTGGGAGCACAGGACGTCGACCTCGCCGAGGGCCTCGACCTTGGCGGCGTACTCCTCGTCCGGGATCTCGTACGGGGTGCGCATCGGGGTGCGCAGGCCGCCGCCGACGAAGCCGAAGGTGAGGCCGCCGAGCTCGATCCGCTGCCCGTCGAGGACGGTGGTGCCGGGGCGGGCGTACTCGGGCCAGAGGGTGGGGATGTCGACGTTGCCGTAGGTGGCGTAGGTGGGGGTGGGGAAGGCGGCGAAGAGTTCGGCGTACTGGCGGCGGACGGCCGCCTCGATGGCGGTCTCGCGGTCCACGGCGAGTCCGGCCCAGAGGCTGCGGCCCAGGTCGCGGGCCTCGTCGAAGCGGCGGGCGGTGCGCAGCTCGACGATCCGGTCGGCGTTGGCCACGCCGAAGAGGTCGGGGAAGATGCCCCGGCTGTGGTCGGCGTAGTCGAGGAAGAGGACTAGGTCGCCGAGGCATATGAGGGCGTCGGCGCCGTCCCCCGCCCGGGCGAGGGCGCCGGAGTTGCCGTGCACGTCGCTGACCACGTGGACTCGCATGAGCCCACCTTAGGGCGTCGGACCTGCGGTTACTTGGGAGTCGGGAAAGCTGTGGATTACTGTGCGCGGAGGGCCGTCACGCTGGTGTGACGCACGGAACATCTCGCCGGGACCCCCTATCGGGAACCACGTACTGATGGGTAACGTCCGGGCAGTCCACAGTCGTGCTCACCCCCACGAGCACCTGCCCGATCATGGACCGCACCGGTGCGTCACACAGAGCCGTGGCACCGGAGCCCGATGAGGAGCAGCAGTCTTGCGCGAGTTCAGCCTTCCGGCCCTGTACGAGGTCCCTTCGGACGGCAACCTGACGGATCTCATCCGCCGCAACGCCTCCCAGCACCCAGACGTCGCCGTGATGGGCCGCAAGGTCGACGGCGTGTGGACGGACGTCACCGCCGAGGAGTTCCTGGCCGAGGTGCGCGGGGCCGCCAAGGGCCTGATCGCGGCCGGCGTCGGGGTGGGCGACCGGGTCGCGCTGCTCTCCCGCACCCGCTACGAGTGGGTGCTGCTGGACTTCGCGATCTGGAGCGCCGGCGGCGTGACCGTGCCGGTGTACGAGACCAGCTCGCCGGAGCAGATCCAGTGGATCCTCGGCGACTCCGGGGCCTCGCTGGCCGTGGTGGAGTCCGCGGCGCACCAGGCGTCGGTGGAGTCCGTGCGTGACGGGCTGCCGGCGCTGAAGGGCGTGTGGCAGATCGAGGACGGCGCGGTCGAGCGGCTCACGACCTCCGGCGCGGAGGTCTCGGACGAGACGCTGGACGCCCGGATGTCGGCGGCGAACGCGGACGACCCGGCGACCATCGTCTACACCTCGGGCACGACGGGCCGGCCCAAGGGCTGCGTGCTGACCCACCGGGCCTTCTTCGCCGAGTGCGGCAACGTGGTGGAGCGCCTGAAGCCGCTCTTCCGCACCGGCGAGTCCTCGGTGCTGCTCTTCCTCCCGGCGGCGCACGTCTTCGGCCGGCTGATCGAGGTGGCCTCGGTGATGGCCCCGATCCGGCTGGGCTGTCTCCCGGACATCAAGACCCTCACGGACGAGCTGGCCTCCTTCCGCCCGACGCTGATCCTGGGCGTGCCGCGCGTCTTCGAGAAGGTCTACAACTCGGCGCGCGCCAAGGCGCAGGCCGACGGCAAGGGCAAGATCTTCGACAAGGCCGCGCACACGGCCATCGCGTACAGCCGCGCCCTCGCGACCCCGCAGGGCCCGTCGTTCGGGCTCCGGCTCAAGCACAAGCTCTTCGACAAGCTGGTCTTCTCGAAGCTGCGGGCGGTGCTCGGCGGCCGGGGCGAGTACGCGATCTCCGGCGGCGCTCCGCTGGGCGAGCGGCTCGGCCACTTCTTCCGCGGCATCGGCTTCACCGTCCTGGAGGGCTACGGCCTGACGGAGTCGTGCGCGGCGACCGCCTTCAACCCGTGGGACCGCCCGAAGATCGGCACGGTCGGCCAGCCGCTGCCGGGCTCGGTGGTGCGGATCGCGGACGACGGCGAGGTGCTGCTGCACGGCGAGCACATCTTCACGGGGTACTGGAACAACGAGGCGGCGACGGCCGAGGCACTGGCGGACGGCTGGTTCCACACCGGCGACATCGGCACCCTCGACGAGGACGGCTACCTCGCGATCACCGGCCGGAAGAAGGAGATCCTGGTGACGGCGGGCGGCAAGAACGTCGCCCCGGCGGTCATCGAGGACCGGATCCGCGCCCACGCCCTGGTGGCGGAGTGCATGGTGGTCGGCGACGGGCGCCCGTTCGTCGGCGCGCTCGTCACCCTCGACGAGGAGTTCCTGGGCCGCTGGGCGGCCGAGCACGGCAAGCCGGCCGGTCTGACCGCCGCCGCGCTCCGCGACGACCCCGAGCTGCTCGCCGAGGTCCAGCGCGCGGTCGACGACGGCAACGCGGCGGTCTCCAAGGCGGAGTCGGTCCGCAAGTTCCGTGTCCTCGCCCACCAGTTCACCGAGGAGGCGGGGCACATCACCCCGTCGCTGAAGCTGAAGCGGAACGTGGTGGCGAAGGACTTCGCCGACGAGATCGAGGCGATCTACAGCAAGTGAGCGGTGACGGCGGAGGGGCCCGGCGCGTGCGCCGGGCCCCTCCGCCATGACCGTGGCTCTTCCGCCTCCGCCGTGACCGTGGCTCTTCCGCCTCCGCCGTGCCTACAGCAGTTCCCTGAGCCGTTCCGCCAGCAGGTCCCAGCGCCACTTCTCCTCGACCCAGGCGCGGCCGCGTTCGCCCATGCGGGCGCGGAGCGCGGGGTCGAGGAGGAGGGTGGTGACGCGGTCGGCGGTGTCCTCGGCGGACTCGCCCCGGACGACCCAGCCGGTCTCGCCGTCGAGGACGGCGTCGGGGGCGCCGCCGGAGTCGCCGGCGACGACCGGGAGGCCGGTCGCGGACGCCTCCAGGTAGACGATGCCGAGCCCCTCGACGTCGAGGCCGCCGCGGCGGGTGCGGCAGGGCATGGCGAAGACGTCGCCGGCGCCGTAGTGGGCGGGCAGCTCGGACCAGGGGACGGCGCCGGTGAAGCGGACGGAGCCGGCGACGCCGGTCTCCGCGGCGAGCCGGCGCAGGTCCTTCTCGTACGGGCCGCCGCCGACGATCAGCAGGACCGCGTCGGGCACCTGCCGGAGGATCCGGGGCAGGGCGCGGATCAGGGTGTCCTGCCCCTTGCGCGGGACGAGCCGGGAGACGCAGACCACGACCGGGCGGTCGGTGAGGCCGAGCCGGGCCCGGACCTCGTCCCCGCCGGAGCCGGGGTGGAAGGTCTTCTCGTCGACGCCGGGCGGCAGCTGCACCATGCGGCCCGCGGCGGCCGGGGTGAGGGCGGAGGCGATCCGGGAGCGGGTGTACTCGCCGAGGTACGTGATCGTGTCCGTGCCCTCGCCGATCCGCCGCAGCAGCTGCCGGGCGGCGGGCAGCTGGGCCCAGCCCGCCTCGTGCCCGTGGGTGGTCGCCACCAGCCGCTTCGCACCGGCCCTGCGCAGCGCGGGAGCCATCAGACCGAGCGGCGCCGCGGCGCCGAACCAGACCGATTCACAGCCGTGCTCGCGCAGCAGCGCGGTCGCCCGGGCGGTCACACGTGGCGTAGGCAACAGCATGGTGGTGCGGTCTCGGACAACCGTGAAAGGCTGTTCCGCGTCGAACAGTGCGGTGGCCTCCGCCCCTTCGCGGCCTCGCTTCCAGGTGGAGGCGTAGACCACGAGCCGGTCGGGGTCCAGTCGCAACGCCATGTTGTGCAGGAACGCCTGGATTCCGCCGGGACGCGGCGGGAAGTCGTTCGTTACGATCAGGGTCTTGTGCATCGTGACAGACAGTACGTGATGGCTGTACGTCATGGCGCGCGATCGCACCCTACGCCCGGCACCACCCCCCTCCGCGCGAGCGGACCGACAGGACAGGAACAGGACAGGTAATGACGGGCGCAGTGGGGATCGGCCCGCGCACGGGTACGCGACTGCGGGAGTTGCGTCTTCCGCTCGGCCTCTGGGCACTGACCAGGATCATCCTCCTGGTGTGCGTCTTCAAGATCGTGGTGGTGCCGGGGCCGGACGTTACCAGTGACGTCGAGCAGATCTACCAGAGCTGGTACGAGGTCCTGAAGACCGGCACGTACCCGCAGGACGACGTCACCTGGCAGTACCCGCCCGCCGCGGCCCTGGCGATCCTCTCGCCCGCCCTGCTGCCCTTCCTGAACTACTCGGCCGCGTTCTTCGTGCTGGCCTTCCTCTGTGACGCCGCGGTCTTCGCGCTGCTCGTGTACACGGGCGGGCGGCCCGGCCGGTCGATGCGGGGCGCGTGGCTCTGGCTGGCGGCGGTGCCGCTGATGGGCCCGACCGCGTACGCCCGCTACGACATCATGGTCACCGCGGTCGCCGTGGTGGGTCTGCTCGCCGCGATCCGCAGTCCGCGGGTGCTGGGCGCGATGGCCGGTTTCGGCGCGGTGCTGAAGGTCTGGCCGGCGCTGATCCTGGCGGGCACCCCGAAGGGCCGCGCGACCTGGCGCTCCTGGCCGGTGGCGGCCGGGACGGCGGCGGGCGTGCTGGCGCTGTGCATGGCCTGGATGCCGGGCGGTCTCGCCTTCCTCTCCTTCCAGAGCGAGCGGGGCACCGAGGTCGAGTCGCTGGGCGCGATGGTCTTCCACGTGGCCCGGCACTTCGGCTGGGACGGCGAGGCCCGGATGAACTACGGCTCGATCGAGTTCCTCGGCCCGTATGTCTCCTGGGTGTCGAAGGGCGCGATGGCGCTGACCGTGGCCGCCTTCGCCTGGCTGCTGCTGTGGCGGTTCAAGGCGCGCCGCTTCACCTCGTCGACGGTGGCGGACGCGGCCTTCGTCGCGGTGCTGCTCTTCACGGCGACGAGCCGGGTGATCTCCCCCCAGTACATGATCTGGCTGGTCGGTCTCGCCGCGGTCTGCCTGGTCTACCGGTCGAGCCGGATGCGGACGCCCGCCTATCTGATCCTGTGGGCGACGGCGGTGACCCAGTTCGAGTTCCCTGTCTGGTTCTCGCACGTGACGCAGAGCGACTGGCTGGGCATCGGCGTGCTGTTCCTGCGCAACGGCCTGCTGATAGCGGCGACCCTGATGGCCTGCCGGATCCTGTGGAAGCACACGGTCACCGAGGCCGGCACGGTCATCCCCGTCCCCGAGGGCCGGCCGGAGCGCGAGAAGGTGCTGGCCGGCTGAGCCCGGCCGGTGCGGCACCGCCGGCGCGGCGCCCTGCGCGGCCGTGGCGAGCGTCCTGGCCGGGCGGACGCCGCCTCCCCGGCGCGACCGGCACCGAGGAGAAGGCCCGGCTGGTCGAGGCCTCGCCGCACTCGACGCCGGACCGCCGGCCGAGGCCCTGACCGAGGCCTCAGGCGAGCTTCTCCCGCAGATAGGCCCGCCAGCTCGCCGTGAACTCCTCCGGCGTCGTGTCCAGCACCTTCCGCAGGGCGCTCTCCACCGCCCCGTCCCGGCCCGGGTGGGCGCCCACCTCGCGGTAGAAGGCCGTCAGCCGCTCCTCGCCCCAGCGGTCGGCGATCATCGCGCAGGCCAGCCAGCCGGTCTCGTAGGCCCGGGCCAGCGCCTCGGCGTCGCCGGAGAAGGCGAAGTCACGGTCCTCGGGCAGGGCGGCGGGCACCTCCCCGGCCTTCACGGCCCGCCGGAGCTCGGGGGCGGCCTCGGCGGGGGTCCGGTCGCCGCCCCGGTAGGCGGCCCAGTCGGCGAAGCCCTCGGAGAGCCAGACCGGGGTGGACGGCGAGGTGTCGGCGCGGGTGGCGACGTGGACGGTCTCGTGGGTGAGGATCACCTCCCGGCCGAAGTCCCCGAGCACCCCGTACGCCTCGGGGTTGACGATCACCCGGTCCGCGGGGGACGTCGCCGTGCGCGCGGTCTCCCCGGTGGTGACGGCCGCTATACCCCGGTACTGGGAGCCGTCCACCGCGAGCAGCCCGCCCATGTCGTCGAGGGAGGCGGGGACGAGGACCAGCACCTTGCGGACCCACCCGGGGCCCCACACCTCGTCGACGGCGGGCACCGCGCGGTCGGCGAGGCGGGCGATCTCGGCCAGCCGGTCCCGGTCCTGGCCGACGCCGAGGACGAGCGAGCGGGCGCCCCGCACCGAGGCCACCTCGCCCTGCTCCCAGAGCCGCTCGGGGGCGCCGTCGGCGGGCCGCTCGGCCGTGACGTACCAGCGTCCGTCCCGCTCGGCGAAGTCCATGACCCGGCCGGCGTCGAGGGGGCCCCGGTCGAACCCCTCGATCCGGTGCCCGCGCTCGACGTGGGCGGTGAGCCGGCCCTCACCGGTCCGGTCGACGCCGGTGACGCGGTAGCTCCAGCCGGCCAGCGGGACCTCGGCGAGGCGGCGGAACTCGGTGCGCGCGGCGGACCGGTGGGCGGGGTCGGCGGCGGCCAGCCAGGCCGGCTCGTCACGGTCGAGCAGGGCCCGGGCGTGCCGGTCGAGCAGGGCCTGCACCTCCCGGAGGGCCGGGTCGGCGGGCCGGGCGGCGGTGGAGCAGCCGACGAGGGCGGCGAGGGCGAGGAGCAGGGCGAGCAGCGCTCCGCCCGGCCGTCGCGCGCCGCACCCCTGGTCCACCATCCCTCAGATGGTACGGAAGAGCTACGGGCACCCGCCTCCGGGCACCCGCCTCCGGGCGCCCGCCTCCGGGAGCCCGCGGAAGCCGCCGGGGCGGGCTCAGAGACGGGTCACCGTCACGTGGGACATCATGTTCACCGGGTCGTAGCGGACCCGGGCGCCCGGGTAGGGGGCGTGGATGACCTGCCCGTTCCCGGCGTAGATGCCGACGTGGCTGGCGTCGCCGCGGTACGTGACGATGTCACCGGGCTGCGCCTGGGAGAGTGGCACCTGCCGGCCCGCGTACCGCTGCGCGGACGAGGTCCGCGGGAGACTGATCCCGGCCTGCCGGTACGACCAGACCATGAGCCCCGAGCAGTCGAAGCCGGTGGGGCCGGTCGCGCCCCAGACGTAGGGCTTGCCGACGGCGCTGCGGGCGGCGAGCACCGCGGCCGCGCCCCGCGAGTCGGCCGGACCGAGGTCGGCGGCCGGCGGCAGCTCCTCACCGGGCCCCGCGGCGCGCCCGCCGGAGCGGGAGGCCCGCTCGTACGCGGCGCGCTCGGCGGCGGTGAGGGAGGCCAGGACCCGGCGCGCCTCGGCGAGCTTCCGCTCGACCGACCGCTTGTGGCGGGCGACCTCGGCACGGCTGCGCTCCAGCTCGCCCAGGGCGGTGCGGGCCTCGGTTCGCTCCTGGTCGAGCCGGCGGCGCTCCCGCTGCAGCTCGGTGAGGGCGGCCGTCTGCCGGGCGGTGGCCCGGTCGAGGGCGGAGGCCCGGTCGAGGTAGCTGTCCGGGTCGGAGGAGAGCAGCAGCACCAGGGCCGGGTCGAGGCCGCCGGAGCGGTACTGGGCGCCGGCGAGCGCGCCGAGCGCGCCCCGCATCCGGTTGATGCGCTCCTGGCCGCGGGCGAGGCTGTCCTGGGCCTGGCCGACCTTGCGGCGCAGGGCGTCGGCCTTCTCGTCCGCCTGGTTGTACCCCTCGGCGGCGCGCTCGGCCTCCTCGTAGAGCCGGTCGACCTTGGCGCGGGTGGCCGCGGTGCCGGCGCCCGGGTCGGCGCTCGCGGGGACGGCGCCGAGGGAGGCCGCCGCGGTGGCCGCGGCGGCTGCGGTCAGGACGGTGACCCGGGCGGGTCGGCGGTGGGAGGCCACGGCTCGCGCTCTTTCCGTTCGGCTCGTTGCGGACTGGCGCCGCAGACAGTAGCCGCTCCCCCGGTCGCGTCCAACGAAGGCACCGGGCACACAAAATGACGCCCCGCCGGAGATCACAAGGTCACCGGCGGGGCGTCAGGTCAGTACGGAGTGCGGCGAACCACCCGTTCGGGCGGCATGCCGGGCGGGTCAGCCGCCGATGCGGACGCCGAACTGGAACGTGCCCATGTAGTTCATCGACTCGTAGCGGACCGAGGCGCCCGGCTTCGGGGCGTGCAGGATCGTGTTGTTGCCCGCGTAGAGGCCGACGTGCGACAGGCCGTTGAAGAAGACCAGGTCGCCGGGCCGGAGCTGGCTGCGGCCGATCTTGGTGCCGTCGTTCTGCTGGGTGTAGGTGACCCGGGAGAGCCGGGCGCCGGCCTTGCCGTAGGCCCACTGCGTGAGGCCGGAGCAGTCGTAGGCGTACGGGCCCTCGGCACCGGACTGGTACGGCTTGCCCACCTGGGTGGCGGCGTTGGCGAGGGCGGCGGCGCCCAGGCCGCTGGCCGCGACCTCGTTGCCGAGGTCGAGGCGCTCGTTGGAGGCGCGGCTGGCGCGCTCGGCCTTCTCGGCCTTCTCCTGCTCCTGCTGCCGGATGCGGGCGCGCTCCTCGGCGGTGAGGGTGCCGAGCAGCTCGCGCGCCTCGGCGAGCTTGCCCTGGACCTTGCGCTTCTTCTCGCCGAGCGTCTTGCGGACCTCTTCGAGGTCGGCGAGCTTGGCGGTGGCCTCGGCGCGCTGCTGGGCGAGGGTGCGCTGCTTGTCCTGGATGGTGGCGAGGACGTCGGCCTGCTGGTCGGTGACCCGGCCGATGGCGGAAGCCTTCTCCAGGTAGTCGTCCGGGTTCGAGGAGAGGAAGAGCTGGAGCGCCGGGTCGATGCCGCCGGAGCGGTACTGGGCGCTGGCGACCGAACCGATCTGGTCCCGGAGGGTGTTCAGCTCCTGCTGACCACGTGCCACCCGGTCCTGGATCTGGCCGATCTCCTTCTGCAGCTTGCCGCGGCGCTCCTCGGCCAGGCTGTGCTGCTCCGTGGCCTCCTCGGCCTCGTGGTACAGGTCGTCGACCTTCGCCTTGACCTCGTCGATCTTCGGCTTGGGGGCCGCCTGGGCACCGGTCTGGGCGGAGAACGCGACGGCGGCGGCCGCGGTCGCGGTGAGCACGGTCACACGGGTGCGGCTCGGCTGCTTGGGTCGACGGTGGGACGCCACGAAGGCGAGCTCCTTCTTCCTCAGAGCCGCCGGCCGGTCAGGGGCAGGCGGTTCCTCCACGGATCGCCCTGATGGGTGATCAACCGCGCGAAGGTTCGAGCCCCGACCCTAGTGACCAAGTTGTGATCAGTTCAAATCCCGCTGGCAAAAATCTCGCCCACCCACCACTTTATTTACCAGCATCACACGGGCCGTGACCGGCACTTGACGGTGCGCCCTCCAGAAATCGGGCATAGAACCCAAGAGTTGCGAGCCGGGCGAGTCGTTACGAGAGGCGCGAAAGGCGCTTGAGGAGCAGAGCCGACGCCACCGGACGCGCACCGGCCTTGGCGACGCCGTCCGCCACCTCGCGGTCGGTGGAGACCACGACGACCGGCCGGCCCGGCGGCTCCGCCCTCACCAGCTGGCGGATCAGCTCGTCGGCCGTCACGCCGGGCTTGGAGAAGAGCACCCGCACCCCGCGCGGCGGCGCGAGGAGCACCGGCGCGGCCAGCTCCGCCCCGTCGAAGACGCAGGTGACCTCGGCGCCCGAACGGGCCGCGAGGGCAGAGAGCCCGCCCAGCAGCCGCAGCCGCTGCTTCTCCAGCGGCATCGTCGGGTAGCCGGTCTTGGTGACGTTGTAGCCGTCGACGACGAGATGGGCCTGCGGCAGCTCCAACAGCTGGTCCAGCAGCGCCGGATCCGTCTCCGACAGGGCGCGGGCGGCGATGTCCTTCGGGGACATCCGCCCCGGCTCCACCGCGTCCACGGTGTCCGCCGGGTGGATCGACGCGGGCGGCAGGGCGAGTTCGCGCCGCAGCCCCTGGGCCGCGTCGAGCACGGTGTCGAGGAGCAGCCGCAGCCGCATGTCCTCCACCGAGCGCCCCTCGCGGGCGGCGCGGCGGCTCGCCTCCAGAGCCGCCTCCACCTCGCCGAGCCGGGCCTTGAGCCGCCGTGACTCGCTCTCGGCGGCGGACACCTGGGCCGCCGCCTCGGAGCGCGCGGCCTCGATCTCGGCCTGGGCCCGGCGCAGCGCCGCCTCGCCGCGCTTCACGTCGCTCTGGGCCCCGCGCAGCTTGCGGTGAAGCGATTCGGCTTCCTTGCGGGCGGCCTCCATGTCGTGCCGGAGCTGTTCGGTCTCGCCCCGGGTCCGCTCGCGGGCGGCGGCCAGTTCCTCGCGCAGCCGTTCGACCTCGCGCCGGCCCGCCTCGTCGGCGCGTTCGGCGTCGGCCCGCTGGACCTCCTCGCCCGCGGCGGCCACCAGCTTGGCCCAGCCCGTGGGGCGGAGCACGTACGCCGCGGCGGCCACGTCGACGGGGTCCGCGGCGGCGGGCGGGGTACCGGTCTCGACGGCCGCGGCCAGCTCCGGCTGGGCCTGCTTGAACCGTTCGCCGATCCGCTGCCGGAAGAGCGGGTCGCCGTCCAGGGCGGCGGCCATCGCGTTGCCGGCGAACTTGGCGCGCCGGCTGGCGGTGAAGCGGGCGTACTGGCGCAGGGGGGCGGGCAGCTCGGCGACGGTGAGGCCGCCGAAGGCGTCGGCGACCAGCGCGATCACCCGCCGCCGTACCCCCTCCGGCAGGGGATGGTCGAGCGTCTCGGCAGCGTCACCTGCCGCGCCGGCCGGTTCGTCACCGTGCGCGGGCTGCTCCACGATCCGTCACCCCTACTGTCGTCGGCGCCGTCCGTCAGGACTCGACGCCCGGCTTGTCCACCAGTTCGATCTGGTCCACCGCGTTGCACCAGCGGCAGCGGACCGACTCGATGGTCTCACTGAGCACCTCGCGCTCCTCGACCTTGGGCTCACCGGCCAGGTCCAGATGGACGTACTCCACGACCTTGGAGGAGCGCGTCACGTCGAAGCGGGTCAGATTGCCGCAGAGGGTGCAGCGCCAGCGGGTCTCGGCGGTCGGCAGGGGAACCGTCGTCATCGTTGCCGTCCTTCTTCCTGTCGTGGTGGAACCAGGTGCGGGAGCCGCGGTGCGCCGTCGGACTGCGGTGCTCGATCCCGTAACCCTACGGCCTCACCGGAGGGCGCCCGGCCCGGCGAGGCGCTCTGTCCACTTCGTCCCTTCTGGGCCATGATCTGTCCATGATCGACTGGCGAGCCACGGCCCTGGGCGCGTACCGGGGCGTCCGTACCGGCCCCGCGGTGACCTACGGGCTGATCGCCGCCTGCTGCCTCCTCTTCATTGTCAGCCCGGTCTCCGGACTCAACCCGGCGCACGGGACCGGGGACGAGGTGCTCGCGGCGCAGAGCGCGTACTTCCGGCGGTGGGGCGTGGTGCCGGCCGAGCTGACGCGGGGGGACCCGGGCGCGCTCCTCACCCCCTTCACCGCCCTCTTCGTGCACGGCGGCTGGCTCCACCTGCTCGGCAACATGCTCTTCCTCTGGGTCTTCGGGGCGATGGCCGAGGAACGGATGGGGCACGTCGAGTTCGCCCTCTTCTACCTGGGCACCGGCTACATCGCCCTGTCGGGCTACGCGATCGCGCACGCCGACAGCGAGCAGACGCTGGTCGGGGCCTCGGGGGCGATCTCCGCGGTGCTCGGGGCCTTCCTCTTCCTCTTCCCCCGCTCCCGGGTGACCAGCCTCTTCCCCTTCCTCTTCTTCCTGCCGCTGCGCTTCCCGGCCTGGGCGGTGCTCGTCTTCTGGTTCACGCTCCAGTGGCTGGCCGCGCGGGCGGCGGGCGCGGGCCCGGGGGTCGCCTATCTGGCCCACGTCGTGGGCTTCGCGGCCGGCTTCCTCTACGCATGGGTGCGCTTCCGGGGTGGGGATAGAGTGAAAACCCCAGCAGCGGCGACCGAGGGAGACAGCCAGCCGTGATCACCGCGATCGTCCTCATCAAGACCAGCGTGGACCGCATCCCCGAGATCGCGGAGTCGATCGCCGCGCTCGAGAACGTCAGCGAGGTCTTCTCGGTGACCGGTACGTACGACCTCATCGCGATGGTCCGGGTGCCGCGCCACGACGACCTGGCCGAGGTCATCCCCGGCCGGATCAGCAAGATCCCGGGCGTCGAGGGCACCGACACGCACGTCGCCTTCCGCACCTACTCGCAGCACGACCTGGAGGCGGCCTTCGCCATCGGCCTGGAGTCCTGATCCAGGACGACGTGCCGCCGCGACGCCCGGATGAAGGAATCCTCATCCGGGCTTCATCCAGGGGCGCGCCTTCCCGCCCCACCCTGGCGCCATGTCCTTCACCCCTGGAGGCGGCCTTCGCCATCGGCCTGGAGTCCTGATCCAGGACGACGTGCCGCCGCGACGCCCGGATGAAGGAATCCTCATCCGGGCTTCATCCAGGGGCGCGCCTTCCCGCCCCACCCTGGCGCCATGTCCTTCACCCACCGCATGGCCGGACTCGTCGCCGTGGTCGCCGTCCCGCTCGGCATCGCCGCGACCAGCTACGCGCTGACCGACGAACCGGCGGCGCCGCGGGTCCCGCCCGCCGTGCACCTCTCCACCACGCCGCCCCCCAGCGGGTCCGCCACGCCGCCGCCCACCGGCACCGCGCCGACGGCCCCCACCTCCCCACCGACGCCGTCGTCGCCGTCGCCGTCGGCCTCGTCGGCCGGCTCGACGCCGCCGCCCTCCGACTCCGTCGTGCCCGGACCCTCCACCACGGGCGACGACGACGATGACGATCACGAGTGAAGCGCACCGAACACCGTCTCTCCGCCCGCGTCCGCATCCTGCTGTGGCTGCTGCTCGTCATGGCGGTCGCGCTGGCCGCGGTCGCCGTGGTCACCCGCACCCTGCTGCTGCGGGACGCCGACCACCGCATCAACCAGCTGCTCACCCAGGAGACCGGGGAGTTCGCCACCTTCGTGACCCAGGGCGTCGACCCGGAGACCGGCCGGAGCTTCACCGATCCCGAGGCGCTGCTGCGGGTCTTCCTCCACCGCCAGTACTCCGACCCGGACGAGGAACTCCTCGGCCTGGTCGGCACCGGCGGACCCGGCCCGATGGTCGTGCGGCAGTCCCGTGAGATACCGAGCGCCCTCCCGCTCCACCTCGACCGTCCCGCGCTCGACGCCATCGCCGCCGCCCCCGAGCCCTCGGGCCGCATCGAGCGGAAGCAGGGCGAGGTGCGGTGGGCGAAGGTGCCGATCGAGACCGGCGGTCCGCCGTCGGCCTTCGTCGTCGCCTTCCACGCCGACCGGCAGCAGGCCATCGCCGACGAGGCGTTCCGCATCCTGCTCGCCATATCCGGGGTGGCGCTGCTGCTGACCACCGGCATCGGCTGGGTGGTCGCGGGCCGCATCCTCGCCCCCGTACGGGTGGTGCGGACGACCGCCGCGGAGCTGACCGAGCGGGACCTCACCCAGCGGATCCCGGTGCAGGGCAAGGACGACATCGCCGCGCTCGCCGAGACCTTCAACGCGATGCTCGACCGGCTGGAGCGGGCCTTCGCGGGCCAGCGGCAGTTCGTGGACGACGCCGGGCACGAGCTGCGGACCCCGATCACCATCGTCCGCGGCCATCTGGAGCTGATGGGCGACGACCCGGCCGAGCGGGCCGAGACCGTCCGCCTCGTCACCGACGAGCTGGACCGGATGAGCCGGATCGTGGAGGACCTGCTGCTGCTCGCCAAGGCCGAACGGCCCGACTTCGTGCGGACCGAGCCGGTGCAGCTGGCCGAGCTGACCGCCGACGTCTTCGTGAAGGCCCGGACGCTGGGCGACCGCGACTGGGTGCTCGACGGGGTGGCCGACCGGGAGGCGTCGCTCGACGCCCAGCGGATCACCCAGGCGATGGTGCAGCTGGCGCAGAACGCGGTCCAGCACACCGTGCCGGGCACGCGGATCGCGATCGGCTCGCGGACCGGGGGCGGGCGGATCGAGCTGTACGTGGCGGACCGGGGCCCGGGCGTGCAGGAGGCGGACGCCGCCGTGATCTTCGAGCGGTTCCGGCGGGGCACCGCCCGGCGCGGGGCACGCACCAGCGGCGCCGGGCTCGGGCTGGCCATCGTCCGGGCGATCGCCGAGGGGCACCGGGGCGGCTCCGTCGAGCTGCGGCCGACCGAGGGCGGCGGCGCCACTTTCGTACTTGTCTTCGAGGAGTGAATCCTCGGTCTGTCAGAGGAGAGACCATGAACCGCGTCCTGATCGCCGAGGACGAGGAGCGCATCGCCTCCTTCGTGGAGAAGGGCCTCCGCGCGAACGGCTTCACCACCTCCGTCGCCGCCGACGGCGACACCGCGCTCGCCTGGGCGCTCACCGGAGGCTTCGACCTGATGGTGCTGGACATCGGGCTGCCCGGCCGGGACGGCTTCACCGTCCTGCGGGAGCTGCGCGAGGCCCGGGTGACCCTGCCCGTCCTCGTCCTGACCGCCCGTGACTCGGTCCGGGACACCGTGGCCGGCCTGGAGGGCGGCGCCGACGACTGGATGACCAAGCCCTTCCGCTTCGAGGAGCTGTTGGCCCGGATCCGGCTGCGGCTGCGGACCGCCGCCCGCGCCCCCGAGGTGACCGTGCTCCGCAGCGGCGACCTCGGCCTGGACCTGCGCACCCGGCGGGCCCGCTCCGGAGACCGGACGGTGGACCTGACCGCCCGTGAGTTCGTGCTCCTGGAACTCTTCCTGCGCCACCCGGGGCAGGTGCTCTCCCGGGAGCAGATCCTCTCCCACGTGTGGGGGTACGACTTCGACCCCGGCTCCAACATCGTGGACGTCTACGTCCGCGCGCTGCGGAAGAAGCTGGGCGCGCAGCGGCTCGAGACGGTCCGGGGGATGGGGTACCGGATGCCGTGACGCTCCCGGCCGGGGACGTGTGGCGGGGCACGTGCCGACGGGGGTGCCGGGGTGCGTGGCCGCGCGTGCCGGGTGCGTGACCGGACCCGGCCGGAGGGCGTGGCGGCGCGTGTGCCGGGGTGCGTGACCTGACCCGGCCGGAAGGCGTGGCCGCGTGCGCCGGGGTGCGTGACCGGGTGCGTGAACCTTCCTTCATGGAGGGCTCATCGAGGGCTCACCGGCCGCCCCGAGGGTGGATCACGTGAACCTCTCCCTCCGACAGACGGTGTGGCTCTGCCTCGCGCTCAGCGCCTGCGCGGTGCTCGCCGTCCCCGGCACCGCCCCCGGCCTGGGCGGCGAGGCCCGGCTGACCCTGGCCGTGTTCGCCCTCGCGACCTGCGCCTGGATCGCCGCCCCCGTCGACGACACCTACATCGCGCTGGGCGCCGGGCTCGCCCTGACCGTCACCGGGGTGCTCAGCGCCGACACCCTCTTCGCCACCCTCGGTGACGCCACCGTCTGGCTGCTGATCTGCGCCTTCGTCCTCGCGGCCGCGGTGACCCGGACCGGGCTCGCGGGCCGCGCGGCCGCCTTCCTCGTCACCGGGGCCCGGTCCGTGCGCCAGCTGGTCCACCTCACCACCGCCGCACTGGTCGTCACCGCCTTCGCCGTCCCCGCGACCTCGGGGCGGGCCGCGCTGGCCCTGCCGGTCTTCCTCGCCCTCGCCCGCTCCCTCGCCGAGCGGCGCCGGCTCGTGGTGATGCTGGCCCTGCTCTTCCCCACCGTCATCCTGCTGTCGGCCGTCGCCACCCTGATCGGCGCCGGCGCCCACCTCATCACCGTCGGGGTGCTCCTGGAGCAGACCGGCGAGTCCATCGGCTTCGCCCGCTGGCTGGTCCTCGGCCTGCCGCTCGCGGTGGTCTCCTCCCATCTCGCGGCGGAGGCGGTGCTGCTCACCTCCACCCGGCGCGAGGACCGGCGCGGCCCCGTACGGATCACCCTCGGCGCGCTCCAGGAGCACTCCGCCACCCCGGTGTCGGGCCCGCTCTCCCCGCCCGAGCAGCGCTGCCTGCTGCTGCTGTGCACGGTCGTCGTGCTGTGGTGCGCCGAACCGCTGCACGGGGTCTCGCCCGCCGTCGTCGCGCTGATCGGCGCGGTGGTGGCCTCCTCCCCCGCGCTCGGCACCGTCCGGATGAAGGACGGGCTGCGGTCGGTGCCCTGGCCGATGCTGCTCTTCATGGCGGCGACCACCGCGATGGGCGTCGCCCTGGTCGACTCCGGCGCGGCCGGCTGGCTGGTCGGCGGGATGCCGGGCGGGGTCCCCCCGTGGGCCTTCCTCACCGTGGTCGTCGTCGTGAGCACCGCCGCCCATCTGGTGCTCCAGTCCCGCTCGGCCCGCTCCTCGGTCCTGGTGCCGCTGGTCGTGGCCGCGGCGGTCGGCGCCGGGGTCGACCCGGTGGCCGCGGCGCTCGCCTCCACCGCCGCGGCGGGCTTCTGCCACACGCTGCCGGCCTCCGCGAAGCCGGTCGCCCTCTTCGCCGAACCCCCGGACGGCGTCCCCACCTTCACCCCGCGCGACCTGCTGCGGCTCTCCGCCGTGCTCGCCCCGCTCAGCGCCGTCCTGGTGCTGCTCTTCGCCCTGTTCGTCTGGCCGCTGCTCGGCGTGCCCGTCCTTCTGGAGTCCCAGCCGTGAGCCTTCACATCGCCGTCGCCCCCAGCGGTTTCAAGGAGTCCCTCTCCGCCCCCGAGGCCGCCGAGGCCATCGCCGAGGGGTTGCGCCGGGTCCGCCCGGACGCCGTCGTCGACCTGATCCCGCTGGTCGACGGCGGCGAGGGCACCGCGCGGGCGCTGGCGGCCGCGACCGGGGGCAGGCTGCTGCCCCGGATCGCGACCGGCCCCGTCGGCGCCCCGGTCCGCACCCACTTCGCGCTTCTCGACCACTCCTCCGCGGTGGTCGAGATGGCGGCCGTCGCGGGCCTGTCCCTGGTGCCGGCCGACCGCCGCGACCCGGGGTCCACCACCACCTACGGGGTGGGCGAACTGGTCCGGGCGGCACTGGACGCCGGCGCCCGCCGCATCCTCGTCGGCTGTGGCGACTCCGGCACCTCGGACGGCGGAGCGGGTGCGCTCCAGGCCCTCGGCGCCCGGCTCCTGGACTCCGAGGGAGTCGAACTCCCCTCCGGGGGTGCCGCGTTGACCCGGCTGGACCGGATCGACCCGGCCGGGCTCGACCCGCGGCTGGCCGGCACCGAACTGCTCGTGGCCTGCAATCCGTACAACGTGCTCTGCGGCGAGCGGGGCGTGGCCCGGGTCTTCGGCCCGCAGAAGGGCGCGGGTCCGGAGCGGGTCGAGGAGCTGGCGGCGGCCCTGGACCGCTGGGCCGCCCTGCTCGTACGGGACCTCGGCGCGCCCGCCGGACTCGCCACGGCCCCGGGGTCCGGGGCCTCGGGCGGGCTCGGCGCCGGACTCGCCGCGCTCGGCGCCCGGCTGCTCCCCCGCTTCGAGGTGCTGCTCGACCACGTCGACCTGGACGCCCGGCTGGCCCGCGCCGATCTGGTGATCACCGCGGAGGGCGCGCTGGACGGGCAGACCGTGCGGGGCAAGGTCCCGGCCGAGGTGGCGCGCCGGGCCAAGGCCCACGGGGTGCCGGTCCTGGCGCTGGCCGGGACGCTCGGGCAGGGCGCCCACGAGGTGCGGGCGGTCGGGGTCGACGCCTACGGTTCGATCCTGCCCGCGCCGGTGGCGCTGCCCGAAGCACTCGACCGGGGCGGCGAGTTCCTGGCGGACGCGGCCGAGCGGGCGCTGCGGATGGTGCTGGTCGGCACCCGGCTCGCGGCCTGAACCCCGGCGCTCAGCCGCGGTCGGGCACGCAGCGGCCGTCCTCGGTGCGGTACTTCCACTGGGCGCCGTCGCGGACGAGCTCCTTCACGGCGCCGACGAACCGCTCGACGTGCTCGTCCGGCGTGCCGGCGCCGAAGCTGACGCGGATCGCGTTGAGGGACCGCTCGCCGGGGGCGGCCGGCTCCGGGGCGCCGCACTCGCCCGGGTCCTGGGCGTCGGAGCCGAGCAGGGTGCGGACGAGCGGGTGGGCGCAGAAGAGGCCGTCGCGGACGCCGATGCCGTACTCGGCGGAGAGGGCGGCGGCGAAGTGGGAGCTGTTCCAGCCGTCGACGACGAAGGAGATGACGCCGACCCGGGGGGCGTCGTCGCCGAAGAGGGAGAGAACGCGGACCTCGGGGACCTCGGCGAGGCCGGAGCGGACGGTGTCGATGAGGTGCCGCTCGCGGGCGACCAGGGTGTCGAAGCCGGCCTCGGTCAGCGCCTTGCAGGCGGAGGCGATGGAGTAGACGCCGATGACGTTCGGGGAGCCGGCCTCGTGGCGGGCCGCGGTGGTGTGCCACTCGACGTCCACGCCGCCGTCGGCGCGGCGGGCCACGGTGCGGGAGGCGCCGCCGCCGGCCAGGTACGGCTCGGCGGCCCGGAGCCAGTCGGCACGTCCGGCGAGGACGCCGGAGCCGAAGGGCGCGTAGAGCTTGTGCCCGGAGAAGGCGACCCAGTCCACGTCCAGTTCGCGCACGGAGACCGGGTGGTGCGGGGCGAGCTGGGCGGCGTCGAGGACGATCCGGGCGCCGTGCGCGTGGGCGGCGGCGGCCAGTTCGCGGACCGGCCACAGCTCGCCGGTCACGTTGGACGCGCCGGTGACGCAGACGAGGGCGGGACCGTAAGGGTCCCGGTCGGCGAGGGCGCGCTCCAGGGTCTCGACGGCCTGCCCGGGCGTGCGGGGGGCGTTGAGGTAGGTGACCTGGGCGTCGCGCCAGGGCAGCAGGGAGGCGTGGTGCTCGGTCTCGAAGACGAAGACCTGGCAGTCGGCGGGGACCACCTGGGCGAGGAGGTTGAGCGAGTCGGTGGTGGAGCGGGTGAAGACGACCTGGTCGTCCTCGCGGCAGTCGAGGAACTCGGCGACGGTGACGCGGCTCTGCTCGAAGAGGTCGGTGGAGAGCTGGGAGAGGTAGCCGGCGCCGCGGTGGACGCTGCCGTAGTACGGGGCGTAGGCGGCGACGTCGTCCCAGACCCGCTGGAGGGCGGGGGCGCTGGCGGCGTAGTCGAGGGCCGCGTAGGTCACCTCGCCGCCGGTGACGAGCGGGACGGTGACGTCGCGGCCGAGGACGGCCAGCGGGGCGGTGCAGCAGGCGTCGGCGGAGTCGGCGGCGGTGACGTCGGAGGTGGTGACGGCGGCGTTCGGGCGTGCGGACATGGCGGTATCTCCCGGCAGGACAAGGCGAGTGGCGTGAAGGACCCGCGGGCGGCGTCGCCAGGACGCCCGCCGTGTACGGGTGTTGACCTCGACGCGCGGCGAGAAGGGTGCCGTGCGGAGGTGGGAGGAAGGGGCCGGAGGCCCTAACGCATTCGCTTGCTCACGAGACCGCTCCCTCGAGGACCAGGACCCCAGGGATGGCGCAGGGGTCCGCGCTTGCCGAGGACCTTGCTGTCCACGGCCTGGTCTTCACCCGGGGCACCCCGCCACGGACGGAGGGTTGCCGGACAGCCAGCCGGGGCTTGAGGGCTGTCGCTCATGACCTGTTGCCGAACGTATGCCACCGCTCGCGGTCCGCGCAACCCCGTCCGTATTTCGGAACGGGTGTCTCGCGGACCGCGCGGCGGGGCCGTCACGCGTTGCTGGCGGTGATCCAGCGGTCGAGGGCCGTGCGGGCGGCGCCAGAGTCGATGGACTCGGCGGCCCGTGCCATGCCGGCCCGCAGCTGCTCCGCGAGGGTGCCCTCGCCGGGCTCCAGCGCGGTGAGCGCCGCCGCCGCGTTGAGCAGCACCGCGTCCCGTACCGGCCCGGTCTCGCCGGCGAGGAGGCGGCGGGCGACGTCGGCGTTGTACGAGGCGTCGGCGCCGCGCAGGGCCTCCAGGGGCGCGTAGTCGAGGCCGACGTCCTTCGGGTCGAAGACCTCCTCGCGCACCGAGCCGTCCCGGACCACCCAGACCCGGGAGGTGCCGGTGATGGTCAGCTCGTCGAGGCCGTCGTCGCCGCGGAAGACCAGCGCCGAGTTGCCGCGCTCGGCGAAGACGCCGGCGACGATCGGCGCCATCCGGGGGTCGGCGACGCCGACGGCCTGGGCCTTGACCCGGGCCGGGTTGGTGAGCGGGCCGAGCACGTTGAAGGTGGTGCGGATGCCGAGCTGGCCGCGGGCGGCGGCGACGTGCCGCAGCGAGGGGTGGAAGCGCACCGCGAAGCAGATGGTGATGCCGGCTTCCTCGGCGACCTCGGCGACCCGCTGCGGGGTGAGGCCGAGGTTGATGCCGAGCTTCTCCAGGACGTCGGAGGAGCCGGAGGCGGAGGACGCGGCCCGGTTGCCGTGCTTGACGACCTTGGTGCCGGTGCCGGCGACGACGATGGAGGCCATCGTGGAGATGTTGACGGTCTTGGCGCCGTCGCCGCCGGTGCCGACGATGTCGACGGCCGGTCCCGCCACCTCGATGGTGTTGGCGTGCGCGTACATGGTCCGGACGAGTCCGCTGATCTCCTCGACGGTCTCGCCCTTGGCCCGGAGCGCCACCATGAAGCCGGCGATCTGGGCGTCGGTCGCCTCGCCGCTCATGATGAGGTCCATCGCCCAGGCGGTGTCGTCGGCGGAGAGGTCCTTCCCCTCCAGGAGGCCGTTCAGGAGGACGGGCCAGGAGCGGCCCGCCGTGGTCGGTCCTCCAGCGGGGGTCACAGCGCTCATGGCAGCTCCTGATGATCGTGCGTCGGATACGGGGTCCAGCCTATCGATCCACGGGTACGGCAAAGAGCCCCGTCCATCGAATGGACGGGGCTCTCGCCGTGGCGACCTGCTCAGGAGGTCAGGAGGTCTCAGTGGTGGCCGTGGCCGCTCTGGATCTCCTTGTACTCGTCGAGCGTGGGCTTGGCGATCTGGTTGTCGTCGCCGTAGTAGCCCTTGTTGAGCTTGACCCGGAGCTTCTCGACCGCGCCGATCTTCCGCTCCACGCCGTTCTCGTCGACGGCCGGCGGCAGCTCGGCGGGCTGGTACTGCTCGTGCGCGGTGAGCTTGTACAGCTCGCCCTGGCTGAGCGGCTCGTGGATCTCGACGAACTCACCGTGCGGCAGGCGCTTGATGATGCCGGACTCGCGCCCGTGCAGCACCTTGTCCTTGTCCCGGCGCTGGAGGCCGAGGCAGATCCGCTTGGTGACGATGAACGCGATGACCGGGCCGACGAAGAAGAAGATCCGCACGAACCAGGTGATCGAGTTGATCGACAGGTGGAAGTGGGTCGCCCAGAGGTCGTTTCCACCACCCACGAGCATGATCATGTACGCGGTGATCCAGGCGACACCGAAGGCGGTGCGCGTCGGAGCGTTGCGCGGGCGCTGCGCGATGTGGTGCTCGCGCTTGTCGCCGGTGATCCAGGACTCGATGAACGGGTAGACCGCGATCGCCGCGAGGACCAGCGGGAAGATCACCAGCGGGATGAACACGCCCAGGACGAGCGTGTGGCCCCAGAGGTTGATCTCCCAGCCCGGCATGACACGGATCAGACCCTCGGCGAAGCCCATGTACCAGTCGGGCTGGGCGCCGGTGGACACCTGGTCCGGGCGGTACGGGCCGAGGGCCCAGATCGGGTTGATCGAGGCGATCGCCGCGATGACCGTGATCACGCCGAAGACCAGGAAGAAGAAGCCTCCGGCCTTGGCCATGTACACGGGGAGCAGCGGCATGCCGACGACGTTCTTGTTCGTCCGGCCGGGGCCCTCGAAGTGCGTGTGCTTGTGGACGAACACCAGGATCAGGTGCGCGACCACCAGGCCCAGCATGATGCCGGGGAGCAGCAGCACGTGCGCCGAGTAGAACCGGGCCACGAAGTCGCCGCCGGGGAACTCGCCGCCGAAGAGGAACATCGACAGGTAGGTGCCGACGATCGGCACCGACAGGATCGCGCCCTGCATGAAGCGGACACCGGTGCCGGAGAGCAGGTCGTCCGGGAGCGAGTAACCGGTGAAGCCGGTGAACATGCCCAGGAAGAACAGCAGGAAGCCGAACAGCCAGTTGATCTCACGCGGCTTGCGGAAGGCGCCCGTGAAGAAGACGCGCATCATGTGCACGAACATGCCGGCGAGGAAGATCAGCGCCGCCCAGTGGTGGATCTGCCGGATGAGCAGACCACCGCGCACCTCGAACGAGATGTGCATGGTCGAGTTGAACGCCTCGGACATCAGCTGTCCCTGGAGCGGGACGTATGGTCCGGCGTACTCCACCTCGTTCATCGACGGGTGGAAGAACAGCGTCAGGTAGACGCCCGTCAGGATGATGATGAGGAAGCTGTAGAGGCAGATCTCGCCCAGCATGAAGGACCAGTGGTCCGGGAAGATCTTCCGCATGTTGGCCTTGGCCAGCGTGTAGATCCCCAGGCGACCGTCGGCCCAGTCGGCGATCCGCTCACCGGCGGGCGCCTTCTTCTCCGTGTTGGTCACAGTGCTCATCCGCGCTCCCAGAAAGAGGGACCGACGGGCTCGTCGAAGTCGCCGTGCGCTTCGAGGAAGCCCTCGTCGTTCACGCCGATCCGCAGCTGCGGGAGCGCGTGACCGGCCGGGCCGAAGATGACTCGCGCGCCGTCGGACAGGTCGAAGGTGGACTGGTGGCACGGGCAGAGCACGTGGTGGGTCTGCTGCTCGTACAGCGAGATCGGGCAGCCGACGTGGGTGCAGATCTTCGAGAAGGCGACGATGCCCTCGTGCGACCACTCGAGCTCGCGCTTGTCCTTGATGTCCTCCGGCTGGATCCGGACGATCATCAGGGCGGCCTTGGCGATCTCCACCTGGAAGTGGTGGTCGTGCTCGGAGAGGCCCTCGGGCATCGCGAAGGTCAGCGAGCCGACGGCCACGTCCTCGGGACGCAGCGGCTCGTGCGTGTTCATGTTGATGAGCAGCTTGCCCTTGGCCCACAGCGTGGTGCGGAGCTTCCGCTCGGGCAGCGGGCCCATGTCACGCAGCAGCACGATGCCGGAGAGCGGCACCATGGCCAGCGCGCCGAACAGGGTGTTGCGGATGAGCTTGCGGCGGCCCATGCCGGACTCGGCGGCGCCGGCCGCGAAGTCCGCCATGACCTTCGCCTTGACCTCGGGCGACGCCTCCATCGGGTGGCGCTCGTCCGCGACCTCGACGTCGGACATCAGGGTGCGGGCCCAGTGGACCGCTCCCGCGCCGATGAAGAAGAGGGCGAGACCGAGCGTCCAGCCCAGCGCGAAGTTGAGCGCGGACACGTGGCCGAAGGGCCAGATGTACACGTTCTTGTCGACCGGGAAGATCACGTACGAGGCGATGAAGCCGACGGTGGCCAGCATCGACAGCACGAACATGAAGGCGACGGCGCGCTCGGACCGGCGGGCGGCCCGCTCGTCGATGTCCTGGATGCGCGGCTTGTGGGGCGGAAGGCCCGGGTCGACGAACGGGTTGTCCGCGACCTTCACCGCGCCGTGCGCGGTGTCCTGCCCTGCCGGCAGGTTCTCTTCTGGAATCTCTTGGCTACTCATGACTTCTTGGCCTTAGCGGTGTGGGCCGCGACCCAGATGGCAACTGCGATCAGTGCGCCCAGACCGAAGACCCAGGCGAACAGGCCCTCGGAGACGGGGCCGAGGCCACCGAGCGAGAGGCCGCCCGGGCTGACGGTCTTGTCGCCGTTGACGGCCTGGACGTACGCGATGATGTCCTTCTTCTCCTTCTCCGGCATGGTCGTGTCCGGGAAGGAAGGCATGTTCTGCGGGCCGGTCTGCATGGCCTCGTAGAGATGCTTCGGGCTGACGCCGTCGAGGCTCGGGGCGTACTTGCCGTGGGTCAGGGCGCCGCCCTCACCGGTGAAGGCGTGGCACTGCGCGCAGTTGGTGCGCCACAGCTGGCCACCGTTGGCGACATCGGCACCCGCGGGGTCGTACTGGCCCTGCTTCGGCGTGGTCGGGCCGGCTCCGAGGGAGGCCACGTACGCCGCGAGCTGGTCGATCTCGGCCTGCGTGTAGATGACCTTCTTCTTCGGGACCTGGGCGCCCGGCTGCTGCGCCGGCATGCGGCCGGTGCCGACCTGGAAGTCCACGGAGGCGGAGCCCACGCCGACGAGGGACGGGCCGTCAGAGGTGCCCTGACCGCCGGTTCCGTGGCAGCTGGCGCAGCCGACGGAGTAGAGCTTCTTGCCCTCCTCGATGGCGAGGGACTGGGCGGTTTCATCGGCCTTCGCCGTGCCCGCGGGCGCGAACGCGGCGTACAGCCCCCCCGTGGCCGCCAGCGCGAGAAGTAGGACGACGACCGCCGCCAGCGGATGGCGTCGTCGTGCGGAGAGCTTTTTCACGGATTACCCCGGTGTCAGGATCTTCTGCGTCGATGCTTGCTGGATGTCGGTCCGCCGCGACGGGCGGTGACCGACTACTTGATCATGTAGATCGTGGCGAAGAGGCCGATCCAGACGACATCGACGAAGTGCCAGTAGTAGGACACGACGATGGCGGCGGTTGCCTGCTCGTGAGTGAACCTCTTGGCGGCGTACGTCCGGCCGAGGACCAGCAGGAAGGCGATGAGACCGCCCAGCACGTGCAGGCCGTGGAAGCCGGTGGTCAGGTAGAACACCGTGCCGTACGGGTCGGACGAGAGCGAGAGGCCCTCGTGCTTGACCAGCTCGGTGTACTCCAGGACCTGGCCGCCGATGAAGATCGCACCCATCACGAACGTGATGATGAACCACGTCCGGAGCTTCTTCACGTCACCGCGCTCCGCGGCGAAGACGCCGAGCTGGCAGGTGAGCGAGGAGAGCACCAGGATCGTGGTGTTGGTCGCCGCGAACGGAAAGTTCAAGGCGTCGGCCTTTTCCGTCCAGAACTCGGGACCGGTCACCGATCGCAGGGTGAAGTACATCGCGAAGAGGGCCGCGAAGAACATCAGCTCGGAACTCAGCCAGATGATGGTTCCGACGCTGGTGAGGTTCGGTCGATTGACCGACGGGTGCGCGTGCCCGGTATCTACTGTCGTTACTGTCGCCACGACCGACATTATGTCGGTCGCTTATCCCGCCCTCACTCCGGGGGGTGCCGTTCGGAGTGTCAGGGGGGTGTGTCCAGCCCGAACGGCCCATCGCGCGGGCCTCCCGGCACCCTTCGAACAGGTGTTGAACGGGTGTTGACGGGGTGTGGAGCGGAGTAGCATCCCGCGCACCGGTCGAGGACGACCGGCCCGCCTTCCGGACGGAGGAACGATGCAGTCGAGTGCCACGGTCCTGGTCTACAGCGACGACGCGAACACCCGGGAGCAGGTCCGGCTCGCCGCCGGGCGGCGGCCCGCCGCGGACGTGCCCCCGGTGCGGTTCGTGGAGTGCGCGACGCTCCCGGCCGTGCTGAAGCACCTTGACGAGGGCGGGATCGACGTCTGCGTGCTGGACGGCGAGGCCGTCCCGGCGGGCGGCATGGGCGTCTGCCGGCAGATCAAGGACGAGGTCTTCCGCTGCCCGCCGGTCCTGCTGCTCATCGGCCGCCCGCAGGACGCCTGGCTGGCCACCTGGAGCCGCGCGGACGCCGCGGTCACCCTTCCGGTGGAACCGGTCGAGTTCGCGGCGTCCCTGGCCGCCCTGCTCCGCACGCGCCTCTCGATCGCCTCCTGAGGGTGATCGGTCGGCCTCCGGTCAGAGCGCGGGCCGGAGGCGGGCCTTGGTGACCTCGGTGGCCGAGGGGTCGCCCTTCTCGGCCACCAGGGCGCTGCCCCGGCGCCACTTCTCCCACTCCATGTTCCAGTCGCCGAAGCCGTTGCCGAAGGTGTCCATCAGCTCGCCGTAGCTGTTGACGGTCCGGACGATGTCGCCGGGGCGGACGGTCTCGTAGAACCAGGCGGCGTTGCCGGTGGACATGCCCACGCAGCCGTGGCTGACGTTGGCGACGCCGTGGGAGCCGACGGACCAGGGGGCGGCGTGCACGTACTCGCCGCTCCAGGTGACCCGGGTGGCGTAGTAGACCGGCAGGTCGTACGACTCGGAGCTGCCCTCGGCGATGCCGATGCTGGTGCCGCGCATCCGGACGTAGTACTCCTTGCCGAGCACCACTTTGATCCCGTTACGGGTGGAGAAGCCCGGTTTCCCGGTGGTCACCGGAATGGTGTTGATCACTTCTCCGTTGCGCCGGACCGTCATGTAGTGGGTCGAGGCGTCCGCGACGGCCTCGACGCGGTCGCCGATCTTCAGCCGCAGCGGGGTGGACGGGCCGCCGTAGAGCTTGTCGCCGACCCGGAGGCCGTCGAGGTTGGCGGTGGCGGAGACGAGCGCGCCGGACGGCCAGTACTCCTTCGGGCGGAAGTGCAGCTTCTTGTCGTCCACCCAGTACCAGGAGCCCTCGACGGCGGGCGTGGAGCGGACCTTGAGGGCCCGTTCGACGACGGCGCGCGCGGCCCGGTCCTTCACGGGGAGGCTGAGGTCGGCGGTGATCGGCTGTCCGACGCCGTAGGTGCCCGCCTCCGGCCCGAAGGTGACGGTCAGGGCCCTTTTGGTCGGAGCTGTCTCGAAGGTGTACGTACGGGCGCCAGGGGCCCCGTCCTCGTCCTCCGTGGCCACTCTGACGGTGTAGCGGGTCCCGGCGGCCAGTGAGCCCGTGGAGCGCCAGGTACGCCCGTCCGCGGTGAGCTCGCCCGCGAGGTGGCGGCCGGCCGCGTCGGTCGCGGTGACGTCGGTGAGGCGCCCCTCGTCGCCCTTGGCGGTGATCTCCAGGGGCTTCTCGGGGTCGAGCCGGGTCCCGTCGGCCGCCGCGAAGGCGATCTGGTCGGCAGCGTCGTACGGGGTCGCCGACAGCGGGTGCCCGTCCGGACCGCCCACGCACGCCGCCGCGCCCGCGGTGACGGTGAGGGCCAGGAGGGTGCAGCTCAGAACAGTCCGAATGCGCGGCGTGTCGTTCATGACTTCACGCTAAGGACACTTCCGCGCGCAGGCGCGCCGAGCGGTGCAAAAGAGGGGCCCGGCCGCTTCGCGTACGAAGTGACCGGGCCCCTCGGGGGTGTTGCGGGGTGCTGCTACTGGTTCTGGTTCTCACCGCGGTAGAACTCGAAGACCCAGCCCCAGATGCCGACGAGGATCAGCGGGGCGGAGAAGTACATGATCCACCAGCCCATCGCGACCGAGAGGAACGCGAGCGCTCCACCGAGGGCCAGCGACAGCGGCTGCCAGCTGTGGGGGGCGAAGAAGCCCACCTCGCCGGCCTCGTCCGCGACGTCGGCCTCCTTGTCGTCCTGGGCCATCGCGTCGACACGCTTGGCCGTGAAGGCCAGGTAGTAGCCGATCATGATGGAGAGGCCGAAGGCCAGGAAGAGCGCCGTCGTACCGACCGGCTCCTTGCTCCAGACGCCGTACAGGACCGCCATGGCAAGGATGAAGACGCTCAGCCAGATGAACATCTTGCCCTGGATCTTCACTTGCCGGCCTCCTTGCTGCCCGTGAGGGCCGCGGCCTCGTGCGGCTTGTTCTCCAGCTGGTCGACAGCCGCGATCTCAGGGTGGTGCAGGTCGAACGCGGGCGATTCCGAACGGATCCGCGGCAGCGTGAGGAAGTTGTGCCGCGGCGGCGGGCAGGACGTCGCCCACTCGAGCGAACGGCCGTAGCCCCACGGGTCGTCGACCTCGACCTTCTTGCCGTACTTGGCGGTCTTCCACACGTTGTAGAAGAACGGCAGCATCGACAGGCCGAGCAGGAACGACGAGATCGTCGAGATCGTGTTCAGCGCGGTGAAGCCGTCGGCGTCCAGGTAGTCCGCGTAACGACGCGGCATGCCCTCGGCGCCCAGCCAGTGCTGCACCAGGAAGGTGCCGTGGAAGCCGATGAACAGCGTCCAGAAGGTCATCTTGCCCAGGCGCTCGTCCAGCATCTTGCCGGTGAACTTCGGCCACCAGAAGTGGAAGCCGGCGAACATCGCGAAGACGACGGTGCCGAAGACGACGTAGTGGAAGTGCGCCACCACGAAGTACGAGTCCGAGACGTGGAAGTCCATCGGCGGCGAGGCCAGGATGACGCCGGTCAGACCACCGAAGGTGAAGGTGATCAGGAAGCCGATCGTCCAGAGCATCGGCGTCTCGAAGGACAGCGAGCCCTTCCACATCGTGCCGATCCAGTTGAAGAACTTCACGCCGGTCGGTACGGCGATGAGGAACGTCATGAAGGAGAAGAACGGCAGGAGCACGCCGCCTGTGACGTACATGTGGTGGGCCCACACGGTCACGGACAGACCGGCGATCGCGATGGTCGCGGCCACCAGACCGATGTAGCCGAACATCGGCTTACGGCTGAAGACCGGGATGACCTCGGAGACGATGCCGAAGAACGGCAGGGCGATGATGTACACCTCTGGGTGTCCGAAGAACCAGAAGAGGTGCTGCCAGAGCAAGGCTCCGCCGTTGGCCGCGTCGAAGACGTGGGCACCGAACTTGCGGTCCGCCTCCAGGGCGAACAGCGCCGCCGCGAGGACCGGGAAGGCGAGCAGGACCAGGACACCGGTCAGCAGCACGTTCCAGGTGAAGATCGGCATGCGGAACATCGTCATGCCCGGAGCGCGCATGCAGATGATCGTGGTGATGAAGTTGACCGAGCCGAGGATCGTGCCGAAGCCGGAGAAGGCCAGACCCATGATCCACATGTCGGCGCCGACACCCGGCGAGCGGACCGCGTCCGACAGCGGGGAGTAGGCGAACCAGCCGAAGTCGGCCGCACCCTGCGGGGTGAGGAAGCCGGCCACCGCCATGATCGAGCCGAAGAGGTACAGCCAGTAGGCGAACATGTTCAGCCGCGGGAACGCCACGTCGGGCGCGCCGATCTGCAGCGGCATGATCCAGTTCGCGAATCCGGCGAACAGCGGCGTCGCGAACATCAGCAGCATGATCGTGCCGTGCATCGTGAACGCCTGGTTGAACTGCTCGTTCGACATGATCTGCGTGCCCGGACGGGCCAGCTCGGCGCGCATGAAGAGCGCCATCAGGCCGCCGATGATGAAGAACACGAACGAGGTGACCAGGTACATCGTACCGATGGTCTTGTGGTCGGTGGTGGTCAGCCACTTCACCACCACATTGCCGGGCTGCTTGCGGCGGACGGGCAGCTCGTTCTCGTACGAGTCCTCAGCCGCGGCACCCTTGGTTTCGTTGGGGATGCTCACAGTTGGTTCTTCTCCGCGTTCCTGGCCGGGTCCGTCTGCTCGATGCCGGACGGAATGTAGCCGGTCTGGCCCTTCTCGGCCAGCTCCTTCAGGTGCGCCTGGTAGCGCTCCGGGGAGACGACCTTGACGTTGAAGAGCATCCGGGAGTGGTCGACACCGCACAGCTCGGCGCACTTGCCGAGGAAGGTGCCCTCCTGGGTCGGGGTGACCTCGAAGACGTTGGTGTGGCCCGGGATGACGTCCTGCTTGAAGAGGAACGGCACCACCCAGAAGGAGTGGATGACGTCACGCGAGGTGAGGACGAAGCGGACCTTCTCGCCCTTCGGCAGCCACAGGGTCGGGCCCGGGTTGCCGGTCTGCGGGTTGCGGTCGCCGGGGATGCCGGCGGCGTAGACGCCGCCCGCGTTCTCCGGGAACTGCTTGATGTACTTGTCCGGAATGGACGCGAGGTTCTTGTCCGTCTTCGCGTCACCCTCGACGCCGGGCACGTCCTCGATGTAGTTGAAGGCCCAGCTCCACTGGTAGCCGACCACGTTGATCGTGTGGGCCGGCTTATCCGAGAGGGCAAGGAGCTTCGACTCGTCGCGCGCGGTGAAGTAGAAGAGCACCGAGACGATGATGAGGGGGGTGACCGTGTACAGCGCCTCGATGGGCATGTTGTAGCGGGTCTGCGGAGGTACCTCGACCTTGGTCCGGCTGCGCCGGTGGAAGATGACCGACCACAGGATGAGGCCCCACACCAGGATGCCGGTGAGGAGCGCGGCGGCCCAGGACCCCTGCCACAGGGAGAGGATCCGAGGCGCCTCTTCCGTGACGGGGGTGGGCATGCCAAGGCGGGGGAAGTCTTCCCAGTTGTACGAGCAGCCGGTGGCTGTCGCCAGGATCAGGCCCGCAGTCAGCACCTGCGGCAGCTTCCGCCGCATCGGGCGCCGCGACGAGCGGTCGGAGCCGTTGGGACTCACGTAGCGCCTTCCCGAGAGTCTCGGCCCGCGTTGGTCGGCCACGGCCGTCCGTCTCGCTGGTCGGTCGCCGCCCCGGCCGCGGGCAGGGGTTTGGATGTTTATGCGGACCAAACCCTACTGGACGCTATTTGGGGTCGCGCGGGGAGGGTGCCCAACGCGCCGTCCGAGTCCCCGAAGGGGTGGACCCGAACGTTCCGCCGAGCGACCGGAAGCGCCCGTTCGGGGGTCTGGGGGTGGGTGGGGGCGCTCTTCTGACGCAGGCTCACCCGTCGCGGGCGGATCCTTCTCGTGCCGCCGGGCCCGGCCCGCGGGGGGGGCGCGCCTGTGGTCGGTGGGGTGGCGTGGGGGGGCGGGGCGGGTGGTGGCCTGGGGGCGGCCGGGGGCGGGGCGGCCGGGGGCACGGGGGGGGCGGCCGGGGGCGGGCAGTGGGGAGGCCTGGCGGGGGCAGCCGGTGGCGCGGGTGGGCGGGTGGGGCTGGTGACAGGTCGGGGCGGCCGGCGGCGCGGGCCGGGGGCCCGCCCTGCGGGTGAGGGAGAGGGGGCGGAGCAGCAGTGGCCGGTGGAGGGGGAGGCTCTGGGCCTGTGACCAGGGGCGGGGCGTTCGGCTCGTGGCCGGCGGGGGCCGCGGGGACGGAGGAGGCGGGGGCGCGGGGACGGAGGAGACAGGAGCCGCGGGGGCGGAGGAGGCAGGGGCCGCGGGGGCGGAGGAGGCAGGGGCCGTGGGGGCGGAGACAGCGGGCCGTGGGGGCGGAGACGGCGGGGGCCGTGGCTGGGCGGGGAGGCGTCGGGCGCAGGCTCTACGGTGGGCGGATGCCGTACTTCGACGCCGCGTCCGCCGCTCCTCTTCACCCCGTCGCCCGTCAGGCGCTGCTCGCCGCCCTCGACGAGGGGTGGGCCGACCCGGCCCGGCTCTACCGGGAGGGGCGGCGGGCCCGGCTGCTGCTCGACGCGGCGCGGGAGGCCGCGGCGGAGGCGGTGGGCTGTCGCCCCGACGAACTCGTCTTCACTCCTTCGGGGACACGCGCCGTCCACTCGGGCGTGTCGGGCGCGCTCGCCGGACGCCGGCGGGTCGGCGCCCGGCTGGTGGTCTCGGCCGTCGAGCACTCCTCGGTGCTGCACGCGGGCGAGGCGCACGCGGCGGCCGGCGGGGCGGTGACGGAGGTTCCGGTCGGCCGGACCGGCGCGGTGGACCCCGAGGCCTTCGCCGCGGAGCTCGGTGACGGGGTCGCGCTCGCCTGTCTCCAGTCGGCCAACCACGAGGTGGGAACGGAGCAGCCGGTGGCCGAGGTCGCCGAGGCGTGCCGGGCGGCCGGGGTGCCGCTGCTGGTGGACGCGGCCCAGTCGCTGGGCTGGGGGCCGGTGCCGGAGGGCTGGTCGCTGCTGGCGGCGAGCGCGCACAAGTGGGGAGGACCGGCGGGCGTGGGGCTGCTCGCGGTACGGAAGGGAGTGCGGTTCGCTCCTCAAGGGCCTTCCGACGAGCGGGAGTCGGGCCGCGCGCCCGGCTTCGAGAACCTGCCCGCGATCGTCGCCGCGGCGGCCTCTCTGCGCGCGGTGCGGGCCGAGGCGGCGGCGGAGGGCGCCCGGCTGCGGGCGCTCGTCGACCGGATCAGGGCGCGGGTTCCGGAGCTGGTGCCGGACGTGGAGGTGGTGGGCGACCCGGTGCGGCGCCTCCCCCACCTCGTCACCTTCTCCTGCCTGTACGTCGACGGGGAGACGCTGCTGTCCGAGCTGGATCGGGAGGGTTTCTCCGTTTCATCCGGTTCGTCGTGCACCAGCTCGACGCTGACGCCCAGCCATGTGCTGCGCGCGATGGGGGTGCTGAGCGAGGGGAACGTCCGGGTCTCCCTCCCGGGCGGGACCTCGGAGGAGGACGTGGACCGCTTCCTGGAGGTGCTTCCCGGGGTCGTCGCGACGGTACGCGAGCGGCTGGGCGTGCCGTCGACCGGCGCCGCGGTGCCGGACGAGGGCGGGGAGCTGGTGGTGGACGCGCGGGGGAAGCGGTGCCCGATCCCCGTCATCGAGCTGGCGAAGGTGATCGGGTCGGTGCGGGTCGGGGGCACGGTGACGGTGCTCTCGGACGACGAGGCGGCGCGGCTGGACATCCCCGCGTGGTGCGAGATGCGGGGGCAGCGGTACGAGGGCGCGTCCCCCGCACCGTCCGGCGGCCACGCCTACGTGGTCCGCCGCACGTCGTAACCCCCTGCGCGCCGCCGCTCCGTCATGGGGCGTACGTTCCGCCGGAGCGGAAGTACGCCCCCGCGGAGGTCCGTCCGGGACGGGGCGCAGCCCGGCAGGCCGCGCCCCGCGCGGGGTCAGCCGAGGTGGGCGTGGACCTCGGTGGCGGCCTCGTGGCCGTATGCCTTGGTGAAGCGGTCCATGAAGTTGGCGCGGCGCAGCGTGTACTCCTGCGTGCCGAGCGTCTCGATGACCAGCGTCGCGAGCATGCAGCCGACCTGCGCCGCCCGCTCCAGGCCGACGCCCCACTGGAGGCCCGTGAGGAAGCCCGCGCGGAAGGCGTCGCCGACACCGGTGGGGTCGACCTTGGCCTCCTCCTCCGGGCAGCCGACCTCGATCGCGGGCTCGCCCGCGCGCTCGATCCGGACGCCGCGCGAGCCGAGCGTGGTGACACGGTGGCCGACGCGGGACAGGATCTCCTCGTCGGTCCAGCCGGTCTTCGACTCGATGAGCCCCTTCTCGTACTCGTTGGAGAAGAGGTAGGTGGCGCCGTCGAGGAGGACGCGGATCTCCTCGCCGTCCATGCGGGCGATCTGCTGCGAGAAGTCGGCCGCGAAGGGGATCTCGCGGGTCTTGCACTCCTCGGTGTGGCGCAGCATCGCCTCGGGGTCGTCGGCGCCGATGAGGACGAGGTCGAGTCCGCCGACGCGGTCGGCGACGGCCTTGAGCTCGATGAGGCGGGCCTCGCTCATGGCGCCGGTGTAGAAGGACCCGATCTGGTTGTGGTCCTTGTCCGTGGTGCAGACGAAGCGCGCGGTGTGCAGGACCTCGGAGATGCGGACGGAGGCGGTGTCGACGCCGTGGCGGTCGAGCCAGGCGCGGTACTCGTCGAAGTCGTAGCCGGCCGCGCCGACCAGGATCGGGCTGCCGCCGAGCTGGCCCATGCCGAAGCAGATGTTGGGGCCGACACCGCCGCGGCGGACGTCGAGGTTGTCCACGAGGAAGGAGAGGGACACCGTGTGGAGCTGGTCGGCCACGAGCTGGTCGGCGAATCGGCCGGGGAAGGTCATGAGGTGGTCGGTGGCGATGGAGCCGGTGACTGCGATACGCACGGCTGGGCGCTCCTGCGGGTGAAGGGTGATGACGATCCACGCTACCCGGTACCGGGCGCGCTGCCGAACAGTGGAAACTACCCCAGAGTAGGCCTTTTCTCCGGAGGCGGGTGGTGCATACGGTGCGCCCATGACCATGTATCCCGCTCCTCGCGAGCGACACGAGTCCGAACTGAGCCTCGCGGAGCTGCGCGGGGCCAGTGCCCGGATGGTCCCGCACTGGGTGACGCCGGCCGATCCGGCGCCCGCCCCGGTCCCGCCCTCCTCGATCCACGGGGTGGTCGTCCCGGACGCGTCGGCGCGACTGATCGCCGCCACCGCCGAGTACGGCGGCTGACGGACGGAACCGTCCGCGCCCCCGCCCCGTCCCACCGGTGTCCGATCGACACGAGGGAGCGTTGCGGTGAGCGGTACGGAGAGCGGACGCGGGCGACGGACCGCGCTCGTCGCCACGGTGGCGGCGGGTGTGGTGCTGGCCGGTGGCGGCGGGTTGTATCTGACCGCCTCGGGTGACGAGGGGGCCGGTACCGCGTCGCGGGCCGCGGGCGCGCCCGCACCGCCGCCCCTGCGGCTCGGGGGCGGGAGCGGCGGTACGGGCCCGGACGCGGGGATCGCGCCGGGCGAACCGGACCCGGGCGGCGGCCCGAGCGGGACGGTCTACAGAGCCGAGGGCCCACTCCCCCAGGGGCCCTCGTCGGCCGCGGTCCACCGGCCGGAGGGCCTGGTCACCTCGGAAGAGGTGACCAGGCTGGCCGCGGTTCTCGGGGTCGAGGGGCGTCCGGCGCTGGTCGGGGACGTGTGGACGATCCGGCCCGAGAAGGACGGCCAGGAGCCGCGCCTCGACGTGTCCCGGCAGGCGCCGGGGAGCTGGACGTACTCCTGGTACGACGGCGGTCCGGCCGGCGACACCTGTCTCAAGGGCAAGGCGTGCCCGCCGCCGGGCGAGGCGAAGCCGCCGGCCAGGGGCACCCCGGTGAGCGAGGCCGCGGCGCGGGCGGCCGCCGCACCGGTGCTGAAGGTGCTGGGGCAGGACGACGCCAAGGTGTCGGCGGCCCAGGTCATGAACGGTTCGGTGCGGGTGGTGAACGCCGAGCCGGTGATCGGCGGGCTGCCCACCTACGGCTGGTCGACGGGGCTGCACATCGGCCCGGACGGGCGGCCGGTGGCGGGCAGCGGGACGCTGAAGGAGCCGGCCGCGGCCGGGACGTATCCGGTGGTGTCGGCGGAGCGGGCGCTGGCGAAGCTGAACGAGGAGTCGAAGGGCACCGGTCCGATCGGGATCGGCGGCTGCGCGACCGCTCCGCCTGCCGGGGAGCCGCAGGCGCCGGGCGAGCCCGGCAAGGACGCGCCCTGCGAGACGACCGTGGACATGGCCCCGCCGCGCGAGGTGCCGGTGACGGGTGCGGTGCTCGGCCTGGCGGCGACGGACACGGCGGACGGGCGGGCGCTCGTGCCGGCGTGGCTGTTCACCGCCGACCCGGCGGACTCGGCGCCGTACACGGTGACCTCGACGGCGGTGGCGCCGGAGTACGTGGTGCCGCCGGCGACGCCGTCCCCGGTGCCCACGCCGAGCGTGGAGGAGCCGGCCGAGGGCACGGAGCCGGTGCGGCGGATCGAGTCGTTCACGGTGCGGCCCGACGGGCGGACGCTGGCGCTGACCTTCTGGGGCGGGGTGTGCAGCACCTACACGGCGCACGCCGCCGAGGACGCGCGCCAGGTGCGGGTGCGGATCGACGAGAAGCCGACCGATCCGGACCGGGTCTGCATCCTGGTCGCCAAGGAGGTCACCGTGGAGGTGGCGCTGAAGGCTCCGCTGGGCGACCGGCCGGTGGTGGACGCGGTGAGCGACGAGGCCCTGCCGCGCCGGTAGGGCGCGCGGCGCCTGTCAGGGAAAAAGGGCGATGGCCCGGGAGGTCGGTCTCCCGGGCCATCGCCCTCGGCCGTCGCTCGCGCGACGGCCCAGGCCACCTCTCCCGGATCTCGCCGGGAGGAAGGGCCTAGCTGAACGAGTCGCCACAGGCGCAGGAGCCGGTGGCGTTCGGGTTGTCGATCGTGAAGCCCTGCTTCTCGATGGTGTCGACGAAGTCGATGGAGGCGCCGCCCAGGTAGGGGGCGCTCATGCGGTCGGTGACGACCTTGACACCGTCGAAGTCCTTGACGACGTCGCCGTCGAGCGAGCGCTCGTCGAAGAACAGCTGGTAGCGCAGGCCGGAGCAGCCGCCGGGCTGGACGGCGACGCGCAGGGCCAGGTCGTCGCGGCCTTCCTGGTCGAGCAGAGCCTTGACCTTGGCCGCGGCGGCGTCGCTCAGAAGGATGCCGTCGGTGACGGTGCTGGTCTCGTCCGATACGGACATCTACATCTCTCCCGGGTTGGTACGGAGACTGCTTGCCGACGGTTGGAACCGGCGGTGCCCCGGATTCATTCCGGGTCGAGTGGGATTTCCCTCGGGATTTCCCTCCTTCATGCTCGCACACCCCGCCCCCGGACGCGGAGGGCGAATTCGTCACATCGACACTATGGCCATCGTCAGGATGACGTGAAGAGGTTATGATAGATAGCGTCATTTAGACGAAAAGGTTCCCCGAAGAAAGGGTGCGTGACGTGACCACCGCCCAGACCCCCCTGGACGTCCAGCCGACGCCGCTCGCCCTGCTGCTGCTCGGCCGCGAGGCCGACCCCAAGAGCGAGCGCGGCGTGGAGTGTCCCGGCGATCTGCCGTCTCCCTCCGACCCCGACCTGGTGGAGCGTGCCCGAGCGGCCAAGGAGAAGCTCGGGGACAAGGTCTTCGTCCTCGGCCACCACTACCAGCGCGACGAGGTCATCCAGTTCGCCGACGTCACCGGTGACTCCTTCAAGCTCGCGCGTGACGCGGCCGCCAAGCCGGAGGCGGAGTACATCGTCTTCTGCGGCGTGCACTTCATGGCCGAGTCGGCCGACATCCTCACCGGCGACGACCAGAAGGTCGTGCTGCCGGACCTGGCCGCGGGCTGCTCGATGGCCGACATGGCCACCGCCGAGCAGGTCGCCGAGTGCTGGGACGTGCTGACCGAGGCGGGGATCGCGGACACCACCGTGCCCGTCTCGTACATGAACTCCTCGGCCGACATCAAGGCCTTCACCGGCAAGCACGGGGGCACGATCTGCACCTCGTCCAACGCGAAGAAGGCTCTGGACTGGGCCTTCGAGCAGGGTGAGAAGGTGCTCTTCCTCCCGGACCAGCACCTGGGCCGCAACACCGCCGTCCGCGACATGGGCATGTCCCTGGACGACTGCGTGCTCTACAACCCGCACAAGCCGAACGGCGGTCTCACCGTCGAGCAGCTGCGCGCCGCCAAGATGATCCTGTGGCGGGGTCACTGCTCGGTGCACGGCCGCTTCTCGCTGGACTCGGTCGAGGACGTGCGCGCCCGCATCCCCGGCGTGAACGTGCTGGTCCACCCCGAGTGCAAGCACGAGGTCGTCGCCGCCGCGGACCACGTGGGCTCGACCGAGTACATCATCAACACGCTGGAGGCGGCCCCGGCCGGCTCCAAGTGGGCCATCGGCACGGAGCTGAACCTGGTCCGGCGTCTGGCGAACCGCTACGCCGACCAGGGCAAGGAGATCGTCTTCCTCGACAAGACGGTCTGCTTCTGCTCGACCATGAACCGGATCGACCTGCCCCACCTGGTGTGGACGCTGGAGTCGCTGGCCGAGGGCAACCTGGTCAACCGGATCGAGGTCGACAAGGAGACGGAGGCGTTCGCGAAGCTGGCGCTGGAGCGGATGCTGGCTCTGCCGTAACGGTTCTCCGGCCCGTACCCGAGCCGGCCCGTACCCGAGCCGCCGCGTATGCCGAAGGGGCGCCCCCACGATCCCGTGGGGGCGCCCCTTCGTCGTCTGCCGGCCCGGACTCAGTCGAGCGCGTCCAGCAGGGTGGCGTCGAGCGGGGAGATGTCCGGCTGCTGCGGGTTCTCCTCGTCGCCGCCCTTCTTGAGCGTCCGCTTCGCGCCCCTCTTCGCCGCCTTCTTCTTCGCCCGGCGCTCCTTGCGGAGTTCGACCATCGCGTAGAGCGTCGGGACGAGGAGGAGGGTCAGCAGGGTCGAGGTGATCAGACCGCCGATCACGACCACGGCGAGCGGCTGGGCGATGAAGCCGCCCTCACCGGTGATGCCGAGGGCCATCGGGAGCAGGGCGAAGACGGTCGCCAGCGCGGTCATCAGGATCGGGCGGAGCCGGTGCCGGCCGCCCTCGATCACCGCCTCGACGACGCCGTACCCCTGGGCCCGGTACTGGTTGATCAGGTCGATCAGCACGATCGCGTTGGTCACGACGATGCCGATGAGCATCAGCATGCCGATCATCGCCGGGACGCCCATCGCGGTGCCGGTGGCGACCAGGAGGCCGATGGCGCCGGTGGCGGCGAACGGGATGGAGACCAGCAGGATCAGCGGCTGGACCAGCGACCGGAAGGTCGCGACGAGCAGCATGAAGACGATCGCGACGGCCGCGAGCATCGCCAGGCCGAGGTTGACGAACGCCTCGTTCTGGTCCTCGGAGACACCGCCGATGGAGGCGGAGGCGCCCTCGGGCAGGTCGAGCTTGTCGATCTTCGACTGGAGCGCGGTGCCCACGGCGCCGGTGTTGTCCGTGGTCGGCTTGGCCGTGATCGTCGCCGCGCGGGCGCCGTCGATCCGGGTCATGGAGACCGGGCCGGGCACGAGCTCCACGGTGGCGATGTCGCCGAGCTTCACCGGGCCGAGCGGCAGCGCCTTCAGCTCGGCGAGGGTGGTGGCCGGGGCGGCCGAGGTGATGAGGATGTCCCGCTCGGCGTCGTCGAGGGTCGCCTTGCCGGCCGGGGTGCCCCGGACGGCCTGGGCGACGATCATGCCCAGGGTGGTGGCGTCGAAGCCGGCGTCGGCCGCCTTCGCGCTGGCCTTCACGGAGATCCGCGGGACCGACTGGGAGAGGTCGCTCTGGACGTCGGTGACGTCCTTCAGCTCCGCGACCGCCTTCTGCACCTGGTCGGACGCCTTCTGGAGCAGCTCCCGGTCGCCTGCCTTCACGACGACGCTCAGGTCCTGGCTGGAGAAGCCGTCGCCGGCCGCGATCGAGGTGTCGCCGACGCCGTCGAGCCGGCCGAGGCCCGCCTCGATGGCGTCCCGGGTCTTCTCGTACGAGGCGGACTCCTCCAGGGTGACCTGGAAGGACGCCTGGTTGGCACCGGTGCCGCCGCCGAAGGCCGCCATGAAGCCGGAGGAGCCGACGGTGACCTGGTAGTCCTTGACGCCCTCGGTGTCCGCGAGGACCTTCTCGATCTTCTTCGCGGCCGCGTCGGAGGCGTCCAGGCTGGTCCCGGGGGCCAGCTTCTGCTTGACCGTCAGGACCGGCTGGTCGCCCTGGTCGAAGAAGTTGGTCTTCATGAGGGGCGCCATGGCGAAGGTGACGACCAGGACGACGAGGGCGATGGCCACGCTGGTGAGGCGGCGGCGGGTGGCGAACCGCAGCACCGGCACGTACGCGCGCTGGAGGCGGCTCTTCGCCTCCTTCTCCTCGGCGAGCCTGCGGGCCTCGTCCGGGTCCTCCGAGGTGCCCTTGGGCGCGCGCAGGAACCAGTAGGAGAGCACCGGGACGACCGTCAGCGACACCAGCAGCGAGGCCAGCAGGGCGGCCGTGACGGTGAGGCTGAAGGAGCCGAACAGCTCGCCGACCATGCCGCCGACCAGGCCGATCGGCAGGAAGACGGCGACGGTGGTCAGGGTGGAGGAGGTGACCGCGCCGGCCACCTCCTTGACGGCGGTGACGATCGCGGACTGGCGGTCCTCGCCGTAGCCGAGGTGGCGCTTGATGTTCTCCAGGACCACGATCGAGTCGTCGACGACCCGGCCGATGGCGATGGTGAGCGCGCCCAGCGTCAGCACGTTGAGGGAGAGGTCGCGGGTCCACAGCACGATCAGCGCGAGGACGACCGAGAGCGGGATGGAGACCGCGGTGACCAGGGTCGAGCGGATCGAGGCGAGGAAGACCAGGATCACCAGCACGGCCATGACGAGGCCGAGGGCGCCCTCGGTGGTGAGGCCGGAGATCGACTTGGCGACGGCCGGGCCCTGGTCGGAGACGACGGTCAGCTCGGCGCCCGCGCCCAGCTGCTCGCGCAGCCCGGGAAGCTTCTCCTCGACGGCCTCGGAGATGGCGACGGCGCTGCCGTCCTTGTCCATGGTGGCCATGACGGCGAGGCTGGGCTTGCCGTTGGTGCGGGTCAGGGAGACCCGGGCGGACTCCTCCTGCGTGACGGCGGCGACGTCGCCGAGCCGGACCGCCTTGCCCTTGGCGGGCTTGATCCGCAGGTCCTGGATCTGCTGGAGCGAGGTGTAGCCGCCGCCGACCTGGACGGTGCGGCTCTTGCCGGCCTCGGAGAAGGAGCCGGCGGGCAGGGCGGCGCCGCCGGCCTGGAGGGCCTGGGCGAGGTTCATCGAGGTCAGGCCCGCCGCGGCGAGCTTGCGCTCGTCGGGGGTGACGGAGACCTGGAGGTCCTGGACGCCGTCGATGCTGACCTGGCCGACGCCGTCGATGTCCTCCAGGGCGGGGACGACGGTCCGCTCCAGCTGGTCGGCGAGGGCCTGCTGGTCCTTGTCGGAGGTGGCGGCGAGGACGACCGTGGGGATGTCGTCGGTCGAGCCGGCCACGACCTGCGGGTCGACCGTCTCGGGCAGCACGGCCCGGGCGCGGTTGACGGCCTGCTGGACGTCGGCGACGAGCTGCTTGGTGGACTCATCCCCGTAGTCGAAGGAGGCCATGATGACGGCGCTGCCCTCGGAGGCGGTGGACGTGATGCCCTTGATGCCGTCGACGGCCTTGAGGTTGTTCTCCAGCGGCTCGACGACCTGCTTCTCGACCACATCGGGAGAGGCGCCCTGGTAGGGGGCGATGACCGAGACCATCGGGAGCTCGATCGAGGGGAACAGCTGCTGCTTCAGCTGGGGTATCGCGATCAGTCCGAAGACGATGGCGATGATGGACATCAGCCCGATCAGGGCCCGTTGCGCGAGGCTGAATCTGGACAGCCAGGACATGGGGTCTCTCTTCTGTGGCGTACTCGTCGGCAGGCGGGCGCCAGAAGCTCCCCCCGGACGACAGGATCCGCCACCGCCGGGCCGGATCGCGTCGGCCCCGGGGCGGGTCTGTCCCGGGGCGCGTACCGCGTCCGCAGTACGCCGGCGGGCGGGGTCACTCCCCCCTCGGGCGTACCAGTCCGGTCTCGTAGGCGGTGACCACCAGCTGGGCGCGGTCGCGGGCGCCGAGCTTGGCCATGGTGCGGTTGACGTGCGTCTTCACGGTGAGCGGGCTGACGTCGAGCCGTTCGGCGATCTCGTCGTTGGACAGCCCGCCGCCGACCAGGACGAGGACCTCGCGCTCGCGCGCGGTGAGGGCGGCGAGCCGTCCGGAGTCCGCCCGGGCGCCGGCGCCGACCGGCGGCGCGGCGGCGCTCTGGGCGAGGAAGGTCGAGATCAGGCCCTTGGTGGCCGCCGGGGAGAGCAGCGCCTCGCCGGCGTGCGCGATCCGGATGGCGCCGAGCAGCTCGTCCGGTTCCGCGCCCTTGCCGAGGAAGCCGGAGGCGCCGGCGCGCAGCGACTCGACGACGTACTCGTCGATCTCGAAGGTGGTGAGCATGACGATCCGGACCTGGGCGAGCTCGGGGTCGGCGGTGATCATGTGGGTGGCGGCGAGGCCGTCGGTGCCGGGCATCCGGATGTCCATGAGGACGACGTCGGGCCGTTCGGCGCGGGCGAGGGCGGCGGCCTGGGCGCCGTCGGCGGCCTCGCCGACCACCTCCATGTCGGGCTCGGAGTCGACCAGCACGCGGAAGGCGCTGCGCAGCAGGGCCTGGTCGTCGGCGAGCAGTACCCGGATCGTCATCTGTCGTCCTCCCGCGCCTCCCAGACGGTCCCGAAGGGCAACGGCAGTATCGCCTGCACCCGGAAGCCGCCGCCGTAGCGGGGTGCGGCGGTGAGGCCGCCGCCGAGGGCGGTGACCCGCTCGCGCATGCCGAGCAGGCCGTGGCCGCCGGAGGGTTCGGGGGCCGGCCCGGCGGGCGGGGTGCCGTCGTCGAGGACGGTGATCTCGACGGTACGGCCCACGAGGACGACGCTCACCTCGGCGCTCGCGTCCGGTCCCGCGTGCTTGCGGACGTTGGTCAGGGCCTCCTGGACGATCCGGTACGCGGCGAGGTCGACGGCCGCCGGGAGCTGCCGGCCGCCGTCGGAACGGGCCAGCGAGACGGGCAGGCCGGCCTTGCGGAAGCTGTCGAGGAGCCCGTCGATGACGGCGAGGCCGGGGGCGGGCTCGGTGGGGGCCGCGGGGTCGCCGGACTGGCGGAGCAGCCCGACGGTGGCGCGCAGCTCGTCGAGGGCGGAGCGGCTGGCCTCGCGGACGTGGGCGAGGGCTTCCTTGGCCTGGTCGGGGCGCTTGTCCATGACGTGGGAGGCGACCCCGGCCTGGACGTTGACGAGGGCGATGTGGTGGGCGACGACGTCGTGGAGGTCGCGGGCGATCCGGAGCCGTTCCTCCGCGACCCGGCGGCGGGCCTCCTCCTCGCGGGTCCGTTCGGCGCGCTCGGCGCGCTCCCGGATGGCGTCGACGAAGGCGCGGCGGCTGCGGACGGCGTCGCCGGCGGCGGCCGCCATGCCGGTCCAGGCGAAGACCCCGAGGTTCTCCTGCGCGTACCAGGGCGTGGGTCCGAAGGCCATGGCGGCGAAGGCGAGGGCGGTCATGGTGGCGAGGCCGACCCGCCAGGTGGTGGGGCGGTCGGTGCGGGCGGCGACCGTGTAGAGCGCGACGACGGCGCTGACGGTGACCGGGGCGGGCCGGGTGTCGCCGAGGAGTTCGACGAGGGTGAGCCCGGCGGTGAAGGCGAGGACGGCGAAGGGCCGGCGGCGGCGGAGCACCAGGGCGACGGCGGCGGCGGTCATCATCGCGACGCCGAGGAGGGTGGGGGCGCGGTCGCCGAAGGTCGGGCCGGTGGCGCTGCCGTGGGGGTCCGTGAAGGAGGCGGCGATCATCGCGAGGAGGACGCCGAGGGCCAGGGCGGCGTCGAGGGCGAGGGGGTGGTCGCGGAAGCGTTCGCACAGTGGTGCTGCGAAGCCGGGTCCGGTGCGGGTCACCCGGAAACGGTACGGGGTGGTGACGTGGGTGCGGGGAGCGGTGCCGTCCCGCGGGGTGGAAGCGGGTGCGCGGGCGCCGTCCGGTGTGCCCACCGGTCCCGCGGGAGCGGGACGGGTGGGCACGGCCGTGTCAGCCCGGGATCAGGCCGTCGTCGGAGAGCATCTCGCTGACCTCCGCCAGAGAGGCGTCGGGCGACGGGAGGATGAGTTCCGAGGGTTCCAGGGCGTCGTCCGGGAGGGGGGTGCCCAGACGGCGGACGGCGTCGAGGAGGGCGCCCAGCGTGCGCCGGAAGCCTGCCTCGTCACCGGACTGCATCTCGTTCAACAGCTCGTCGTCGAGCTTGTTCAGCTCGGCGAAGTGGCTGTCGGCCAGCTCCAGCTGGCCCTCCCCCATGATCCGTACGATCATGACGCCGTCCTTGCCTACTGCTTGTCGAAGCGCGGGTGGGACTGCTGCTGCTCCTGCTGCGGGGCGCCGGTGGCGCCGCCCTCGATGGCCTGCTGCTGGGCCGAGGGGCCCCCGGCCAGCTCCGCCTTCATCCGCTGGAGCTCCAGCTCGACGTCGGTGCCGCCGGAGAGGCGGTCCAGCTCGGCCTGGATGTCGTCCTTGGCGAGGCCCGACTGGTCGTCGAGCGCGCCGGAGGCGAGGAGCTCGTCGATGGCGCCGGCCCGGGCCTGGAGCTGGGCGGTCTTGTCCTCGGCCCGCTGGATGGCGAGGCCGACGTCGCTCATCTCCTCGGAGATGCCGGAGAAGGACTCGGCGATCCGGGTCTGGGCCTGGGCTGCCGTGTAGGTGGCCTTGATGGTCTCCTTCTTGGTGCGGAAGGCGTCGACCTTGGCCTGGAGGCGCTGCGCCGCGAGGGTCAGCTTCTCCTCCTCGCCCTGGAGGGTCTGGTGCTGCACCTCGAGGTCGCTGACCTGCTGCTGGAGCGCGGCCCTGCGGGACAGCGCCTCGCGGGCGAGGTCCTCGCGGCCGAGCGCCAGCGCCTTGCGGCCCTGGTCCTCCAGCTTGGAGGACTGGCCCTGCAGCTGGTTCAGCTGGAGTTCGAGCCGCTTGCGGGAGGTGGCGACGTCGGCGACGCCCCTGCGCACCTTCTGCAGCAGCTCCAGCTGCTTCTGGTAGGAGTAATCGAGGGTCTCCCGCGGGTCCTCGGCCCGGTCAAGGGCTTTGTTCGCCTTCGCGCGGAAGATCATCCCCATACGCTTCATGACACCGCTCATGGGCTTCGCGCGCCCCCTTCTGACGGACTTGGCACCAGCTCTTCGTCAGGATCCACAGTACGGTCCCTGCCTCCATTACCGCACTGTTCGGAGTCGGATGCGCTCCTCCCCAAGGACGACTTGGGTACCCTCCCGTCTCCGGCGGGAGGAGTAGACGGCTCTCCGGGGACCCCTGGCGGCGGCCCTCCGCGTCTGCTCGATTCCCCCCGGATCCGGTGCCGGATCCCGTGCGTCCCCGTGTGCGTACCGGCTACGACGCCGGCTGTGAGCGGATCGTTCCCTCCCGGACTGGGGTTCCATGCCCGCCACCCCGTACCCTTGGGTTTTGTGTTCCGTAGCCGTTCGAAGGATGAGAAGGCCCCCACCGAGAAGGTGACGGCGGACCTCTCCAAGCAGCCCCGCGACCCCGAGGCCCCCAAGGGCCGCCCGACCCCGAAGCGGAGTGAGGCCCAGACCCAGCGTCGTCGTGCGCAGTCCGTCCCGCTCGACCGCAAGGAGGCCGCCAAGCGCCAGCGAGAGGCGCGGCGTGCCGACCTGACGCGTCAGCGCGAGGCGCTGAACAGCGGTGACGAGCGTTATCTGCCGGCCCGTGACAAGGGTCCGGTGCGCCGTTTCGTGCGCGATTTCGTCGACTCGCGTTTCGCGATCGCCGAGTTCTTCCTGCCGATGGCCGTGGTCATCCTCGTGCTCTCGCTCTTCGGCAACGCGAACCGCGCGCTCCAGAACATCTCGCTGCTGCTCTGGCTCGGTGTGATCATCCTGATCATCCTGGACTCGATCGGCATCTGGATCCGTCTGAAGAAGCAGCTCAACGAGCGCTTCCCCGACACGCCGAAGCGCGGCGCGATCGCGTACGGCCTGATGCGCACGCTCCAGATGCGCCGACTGCGGCTGCCGAAGCCGCAGGTCAAGCGCGGAGAGCGGCCCTGAGCGCGGACGGCTCGGTCTCCGGCGGCCACGCCTTCGGCGTGGACGCCACCGGGACGGGCGGTCCGATGCTGCCCGCCGTCGTCCACTGGCCCGCCGGTCACGGCGGGCTCCGGGACACCATCCGGCTGGAGATCGTCGCCCGCCAGGTCGACGAGCAGATAACCGGCCGCTACCCGGTGGGGCAGCGGCTGAGGATCCTCGACGCGGGCATGGGGGCCGGTACGCAGGCGCTGCGGCTGGCCCGGGCCGGGCACACCGTCACGGGCCTGGAGTCCGATCCCGAGCTGCTGAAGGCGGCCCGGGAGTCGCTGGCGACCGAGCCGGCCGGGATCCGGGAGCGGGTCCGGCTGATCGAGGGCGACGGGCGCGAGACCGGCGTCCACTTCCTGCCGGGCAGCTTCGACGTGGTCCTGTGCCACGGGGTGCTGATGTACGCCGACGAGCCGGACGCGCTGCTCGCGGGGCTGGCCCGGATGCTGGCCCCCGGCGGCCTGCTCTCCCTGGTGGTACGGAACGCGGACGCCCTCGCCATGCGGCCGGGGCTCGCCGGGGACTGGACGGGCGCGCTGGCCGGCTTCGACTCGGACGTCTACCAGGACGACGACGGTGTGAAGGTACGGGCCGACCGGCTCGACTCCCTCATGGCGACGCTCGCGGGGATCGCGGCGCCACTGCACGCCTGGTACGGGGTGCGGGTCTTCACCGACGGCGTACCCCCGGAGGCGGGTCTGCCCGCGGCCGAGGAGCTGGAGCGGCTGCTGGCCGCCGAGGAGCGGGCCGGCCGGACCGATCCGTACCGGCGGGTGGCGGCGCTGCTGCACCTGTGCGGGGTACGGGGCTGAGCCCCGGAGCACGACACGTATGACACGGCCGGGGCCGGTGTGCCGACGCGGCGCGCCGGCCCTCGCGCGTCCCCTCCTCCTCAGGCCCCTCCCCTGCCCCGTCCGGCGCGGGGTACGCCTGTTCGGGGGCGTCCACCGGGACGGCGAAGGGGACGGAACGGATACTCCGGACATGGATGTCTCCCGCGCCCGCGCCCGTGCCCGTACCCGCCGTCTCGTCCTTCCCCTCGCCGCGGCGGTCTGCGCCGCCGCGCTGACCGCCGGCTGCTCCGCGGACTCCGGGGCGTCCACCACGCCCGAGCGGACCACCGCGCAGGCGGCGGCGCCGCGCGCCGCCAACGAGCTGGAGGACGACTACCAGGCCGTGATCAAGGACGTGCTGCCGTCCGTGGTGCAGATCGACGCCTCGGAGAGCCTGGGCTCGGGGGTGGTCTACGACGACCGGGGGCACATCGTCACCAACGCGCACGTGGTCGGTGACGAGCGGGCCTTCCGGGTCACCGCCGCCACGGGCGGGCAGCCGGTCGAGGCCCGGCTGGTCGCCGCCTACCCCGAGCAGGACCTCGCGGTGATCCGGCTGGAGTCGGTCCCCGACGGTCTGAAGCCGGCCCGGTTCGGCGACTCGACGGCGGTCGAGATGGGGAAGATCGTGCTGGCGATGGGGTCGCCGCTGGGCCTGTCCGGCAGCGTCACCCAGGGCATCGTCTCCGCGACCGGCCGCACGGTCAGCGAGGGCCTGACCGGCGGCGGCACCGGCGCCACCATCGGCAACATGGTGCAGACCTCGGCGGCGATCAACCCGGGCAACAGCGGGGGCGCGCTGGTCGACCTGGACGGGCAGGTCGTCGGCATCCCCACGCTCGCGGCCACCGACCCGGCGATGGGCGGCGGCTCCGCGCCCGGCATCGGCTTCGCGATCCCCGCCTCGATGGTGAAGACCGTCGCCGACCAGATCATCAAGGACGGCAAGGTCACCGATTCGGGCCGGGCCGCCCTCGACATCACCGGCCGGACCGTCCTGGACGACGCCTACGAGCCGGCCGGCGTGGCCGTGGTGGAGGCCGAGGAGGGCGGCGCGGCGGCGGACGCGGGGCTGCGGGCGGGCGATGTGATCACCCGGCTCGCCGACGACGACATCACGACGATCACCTCGCTCGCGGAGTCCCTGGCGGACCGCAGCCCGGGCGACGTCGTGTCCGTCACGTACGTCCGGGGCACGGAGACCCGCAAGGCGGAGGTCACCCTCGGCGAGATGTGAGGGGTGCGGGGTACGGAGGTACGGGGAGGTACGGGGGCGCGCGGAGGTACGGGGGGCGCGGGAGGCGCGGACGTACGGGAAGACGCGGGGCACGGGAGGCGCGGGGCGGGGGAAGGGGCCGGGCGCGGGAGGCCCGGAGGTACGCGGGGGCGCGGGAAGGCGCCGGGCGCGGGAAGGCGCCGGGCGCGGGAAGGCGCCGGGCGCGGGAAGGCGCCGGGCGCGGGAAGGGGCGGGATCCGGTGGATCCCGCCCCTTCTCGCCGTCAGGCGCCCTCGGCGTCCAGCGGCATCGGGCCGTAGATCTTCGTGGTGTCCTCGGAGAGGGTCACCTGGTCCGCGCCGCCGGCGAGGAGGTCGCGCCAGTGCTCCCCGAGCCAGCTCTCGGCGTCACCCTGGGTGCCGAACTCCTCCGGCGTCACCACCGGCGCGACCTCCGTGCCGTCGGTCTTCTCGAACCGCCACGTCCATGCCATGTCCGCCTCCTGGGGCTTTCACCGGATGATCGGTTTCCTGCCCGCAGAGTAGCCGGGCGCGCACCGCGCGCGGGGGCGCGGGAGGATCAGTGCGTGGAACTGACTCTGCTCGGCACCGGCTCCCCGCTCGGCCTGCCCCGCCCCGACTGCCCCTGTGCGGTGTGCGCGCGCTCCCGCGGCACGCGCGCGCGTGCCGCGACCGCGCTGCTGGTGGACGGCGCGCTGCTGCTCGACCTCACCCCGGGGGCGGCGCTCGCCGCGGCCCGTGCGGGGCGCTCGCTGGTGGGGGTGCGGCAGGTGCTGCTGACCCATCCGCACGACGGTCCGGCGGTGGAGGTGCCGGCCGGGCTGCCGACGGCCGGGCGGGTGCCCGACGGGCGGGAGCTGACGCTGATCAGCGGGCACCGGGTGCGGGCGGTGCCGATGGACTCCCCCGGCACCGGGTACGAGGTGGTGTCGGCGGAGGGCGAGCGGCTGCTGTACCTGCCGCCGGGCGGGGCGCCCGCCGGGCTGCCGGAGAACCACCAGGAGCCGTACGACCTGGTGGCGGCGGACGTGACGGGCCGGCCGGACGCCCTGGCGCGGCTGCGGGCGACCGGTGCCGTGGGGCCGACCACGGAGGTGATCGCCGTCCACCTGGACCACGACGCGCCGACCGGGGCCGAGCTGGACCGGCGGCTCGCGGCGGCCGGGGCGCGGGCGGTGCCGGACGGGACGGTGCTGTACCTGGGCGAGTACCACGAGGTGCCGGAGGTGCCGCGGCGGACTCTGGTGACCGGCGGGGCCAGGTCGGGGAAGTCGGTCGAGGCCGAGCGGCGCCTGGAGACCTTCCCCGAGGTGGTGTACGTGGCGACCGGCGGGACCCGGGAGGGCGACCCGGAGTGGGCGGAGCGGGTGGGGCTGCACCGGGAGCGGAGGCCGGGCTCGTGGCGTACCGCCGAGACCACCGATCTGGTGCCGCTGCTCGCCGCGGAGGGGCCGGCGCTGCTGATCGACTGTCTGTCGCTGTGGCTGACCGACCTCATGGACCGGGTGGGCGCCTGGGACGACGCCGGGTGGGAGGAGAGCGGGCGGGCGGCGCTGCGGGAGCGGACGGCGGAGCTGGTGGCGGCGGTGCGGGCGACCCGCAGGACGGTGGTGGCGGTGACCAACGAGGTCGGTGCGGGCGTGGTGCCGGCGACGGCGGCGGGGCGGCGGTTCCGGGACGAGCTGGGGCGGCTGAACGCGGCCTTCGCGGAGGAGTGCGAGCAGGTCGTGCTGGTGGTCGCGGGGCAGGCGCTGGTGCTGCGCGGGTAGGGTGCTGATCTCGATGGGCCCGTGTGCCGAACCTCGCTGATGTCACAAGGCGGAACCCCGATGGACGACCACCTGCACCCCCTGAACCTCGACGACTTCTCCGATCTGATCGAGCGTCCCGACGGCGGGATCCGGCGCGACGCCGAGGAGCGCCGGGAGCGGCTCGCCGTCCGCCCGGGCGCGCTCGGCCGCCTCGACGAGCTGGCCGAGTGGCTGTCCGCGGCCCAGTCGGCCGTGCGGGTGCGGGCGATCGAGCAGCCGAAGGTGGTCGTCTTCGCCGGGGACCACGGCATCGCCTCGGCGGACGTGTCCGGCCGCGCGGCCGGGACCGCGCACGTCCTGGTCCGGGAGCTGCTCGACGGGGCGAGCCCGCTCGCCGTGCTGGCCCGCTCGATGGACGTGCCGGTACGGGTGGTGGACGCGGGTCTGGACTGCGACCCCGAGCTGCTGCCGGAGGCGGTCACCCGGCACCGGGTGCGGCGCGGCAGCGGCCGGATCGACGTCGAGGACGCGCTGACGCCGGAGGAGGCCGAGGCCGCGGTGCGGCTCGGCATGGCGATCGCCGACGAGGAGGCCGACTCGGGCACCGATCTGGTGGTGCTCGGTGATCTGAGCGTGGGCGGTACGACCCCGGCGTCGACGCTGATCGCGGCGCTGTGCGGGACGGACGCCTCGGTGGTGACCGGGCGCGGCGGCGCGGGCATCGACGACCTGGCGTGGATGCGCAAGTGCGCGGCGATCCGGGACTCGCTGCGGCGGGCCCGGCCGGTCCTGGGCGACCAGCTGGCGCTGCTCGGCGCGGTCGGCGGGGCCGACCTCGCGGCGGCGACCGGCTTCCTGCTCCAGGCGGCGGTGCGGCGGATGCCGGTGATCCTGGACGGCGTGGTGGGCGCGGCCTGTGCGCTGGTGGCGCAGCGGGCGGCGTTCCGGGCGCCGGACTGGTGGCTGGCGGGCCAGGTGTCCGGGGAGCCGGCGCAGGCGAAGGCGCTGGACCGGATGGCGCTCAACCCCCTGCTCGATCAGGGCGTCCTGGTGGGTGAGGGAACCGGGGCACTGCTCGCGCTTCCCCTCGTCCGGGCCGCGGCGGCACTCGCCGCCGAGCTGCCCGAGCGTCCGGAGCCGACCACTCCGGACGAGGTCGCCCCGGCCGGGGCGGTCTGAGGGGACGGCGTACTCCATCGGTGAGGCCCGGAGGCGGCCGCCCGCGACGCGCGGGTGGTCGCCTCCGGCGTCGCCGCACGGGAAGCGATGCCCCATATGATCGCTTTTCATGGGAGAGGTCCGTTTGTCCGCCGAAGGAACGCCCCGGGGCACCGACCGCTCGCGGCGGAGTGCCGCGTTCGCCGTCTGGTACCTGCGCGTCGTCACGTTCATCAACCTCCTGAGTGCCGTCTGGGTCTCCTTGGGGCAGGACCTGCGGCGGCACAACGAGGACAACTACTTCACGCCGTACATGCTCACGGCGGGCTTCGCCTCCGGCGTCTTCACCCTCTTCCTGGCGATCACCATGCGCCGCCGCAAGCGCGCCGCCTGGATCCTCAACACCGCCCTGAGCGGTCTCTTCCTGCTGCTCTTCGCGCTGGTGATGTTCTTCCCCGAGGTCCGGCAGCACGCCCAGAACTGGATCTCGCTGGTCCTGACCGCCGCCTTCTTCGTCGCCCTGCTGCTGGGTCGCAAGGAGTTCTACGCGAAGGGCGACCGCTCCAACCCGCTGCTCGCCGCGGTGGTCGCGGTCGGCGGCCTGCTCGTCACCTCGCTGCTCGCCGCGCTGCTCGTCACCGTCACCAACACCGCCTCCGGGCACGCCACCTTCCTGGAGCGGTGGCGGTACGGCGTGATGCGGCTGGTCACGCTGGCCGCCGACGACTCGCGGTTCCCGACCATCGCCACCCCGGGCTGGGTCGACGTGGTCATCAACGTGATGTCCACGCTGCTGCTGTTCGCGGTGCTCTTCGCCGCCTTCCGCTCCCGCCGGGCGGTGGACCCGCTGACCGAGGCGGACGAGGAGCGGCTGCGGGCGCTCCTCGACCGGCACGGCGACCGGGACTCGCTCGGCTACTTCGCGCTGCGCCGCGAGAAGAGCGTGGTCTGGTCGCCGAGCGAGAAGGCGGCCGTCGCCTATCGGGTGGTGGGCGGGGTCTCGCTCGCCTCCGGCGATCCGATCGGCGACCCCGAGGCATGGCCGGGGGCGATCGAGCCGTGGCTGGCCGAGGCCCGCGAGCACGGCTGGATCCCGGCGGTGATGGGCGCGAGCGAGGAGGCCGGGGTGATCTACGCCCGGCACGGCCTGGACGCCCTGGAGCTGGGCGACGAAGCGATCGTGGAGACCGACGAGTTCACCCTGGACGGGCGGGCGATGCGGACGGTCCGGCAGGCGTTCAACCGGGTCAAGCGGGCCGGGTACGAGGTGCGGATCCGGCGCCACGAGGACATTCCGGCCGAGGAGATGGCGGAGCTGCTGCGGAAGGCGGACGACTGGCGGGACGGGGCCACCGAGCGGGGCTTCTCGATGGCGCTCGGCCGGCTCGGCGACCCGCGCGACGGGCGGTGCGTGATGCTCGAGTGCACCGACGGCACCGGTGAGCTGCGGGCGGTGCTCTCCTTCGTGCCGTGGGGGCCGAAGGGGCTCTCGCTGGACCTGATGCGGCGGGACCGCGACTCCGAGAACGGTCTGATGGAGTTCATGGTGATCGAACTACTCCAGCGCGCGAAGGAGATCGGGATCACGCAGGTCTCGCTGAACTTCGCGATGTTCCGGTCCGTCTTCGAACGCGGCTCGAAGCTCGGCGCCGGCCCGGTGCTGAGGATGTGGCGCTCGCTGCTCAGCTTCTTCTCCCGCTGGTGGCAGATCGAGTCGCTGTACCGCGCCAACGCCAAGTACCGACCGATCTGGGAGCCCCGCTTCATGCTCTTCGAGAAGAGCGCCGACCTGCCCCGCATCGGCATCGCCGCGGGCCGCGCCGAGGGCTTCCTGGAGGCCCCCGGACTGCCGAAGTGGCTGCACCGCAAGCACCTGGAGAGCGGGCGTTGAGCGGCGCGGTCCGCGGGTTCGCCCGCCGCGAGTGGGGTCCCCTCCTCGGCACCGTACGGCGGGGGCTGACGGCCCGCCGGTGGGCGGCGGTCCCGCTGACGCTGGCCGCGGTCTGCCTCACCGCGCTCTTCCAGTTCGTCCAGAACCAGGAGTGGGGGTACGGGCCGGTGCAGGCGATCGGCGCGGTGCGGGCCGAGGACCCGCTCTGGCTCGCCCTGCTGCGTACCCCGCTCTCGCTCTTCGTCCCCGCGCTCGACCTGCCCGTCTGGGGCGCGCTCGCCCAGGTGCTGCTGGTCTTCGGGATCGCCGAGCTCTGCCTGGGCCGGTGGCGGACGCTCGGGATCGCCTATCTCGCGACCCTGTGCGGCACGCTGTACGCGCGCGTGGGCATCGCCCTGGGCCCCGGCACCCCGCTCGGCCTGCCGGCCTCCGACGCGCACGTGGTGGACACCGGTCCGTCGGCGGCCGTGGTGGGCCTCGCCGTCTACGTCTGCTGGCGGCAGCGGGCGTACTGGACGGGGGGAGCGGTCGTCCTGGCGATGGTGATCGAGGTGATCGTCAAGCCGAACCTCGCGGGCAAGGAGCACCTGGCGGCCATCGCCGGCGTCCTGGTGCTGATGGCCTTCCTGAGGTGGCGGGAGCGGGGTCAGGACGGGGTGGAGCCGCGACCGGGGACGCGCTCCTGGAAGCCGCCGATCAGGTCCTGAACCTTGCGGCGCACCCGGGTCCAGCGCTTGTCGTGCCGGTAGGCGCGGACGGTGCCGCGGGCCCGGGCGCGGTGGCGGCGGCGGTAGAAGCGCCGCCACCACCAGGAGCCGGGGCGGGCCAGCCGGACGGCGCCGATGATCGCCAGGAAGGGCACGAAGACGCCGAGCAGCGCCATCCGCAGCTTGCCCTTGACCAGGGTGACCAGGATGAGGAGGAAGTTCAGGGCCAGGGTGAGGATGAAGCTCAACCGGTCCTGGCGCTCCTCCGCGGTGATGTCGTCGACGCCGAGCGGGGAGAAGCCGCTGAGCGGCAGCAGCATGAGGGCGGCGGTGAGGACGACGACCTCGACGCTCTGCCGCCCCTCCTCCGACCAGTACACGTCGTCCAGATGGAGGATGAGCGCGAACTCGTCCAGGACGAGACCCGCGCCGATCCCGAAGACCACCGCGAAGGCCGCCGCGCCGAAGCCGTGCCGGCCGCTGGCGACCGCGCCGAAGCCGCCGAGCACCGTGAGGACCACGCCGGGCACCACGTGGTGGATGTGCAGCCCGCCGGAGGAGGAGACGTTCCGGAAGGGCCCCTTTCCGGCGCGGATCAGCCGGGTGACGGTGCGGGTGATCAGGAAGGTGAGGACGAAGGAGGCCAGCGCGAGGAGCATCGGGAGCTTCCCCGGCTCCAGGATGTTGCGGGAGAACCAGTGACCCATGCCACCCCGTTCCGCTATGACCGATACGCACCCATACGTATCACCCTGCGCAATCTACCGTCCGCGACCGGCGATTACCCTGCCCGGATGGACGGCCTGCGTTTCGCCTTCGGGACCCTCACCGTGTTCCCCGCCCGCATCACCCGCTGGGACCGTGACGCGGCCCGCGCCGGCATGCTCTGGGCCCCGTTCGCCGGGCTCGCCGTCGGCCTCGTCGCCGCCGTGGCCGGCGGGGTGCTCCTGCCGCTCGGCTCCGGGCCGCTGACCGCCGCCGTCGTCACCGTCGCCGTCCCCGCGCTGCTCACCCGCGGCCTCCACCTCGACGGCCTCGCCGACACCGCCGACGGGCTCGGCAGCGCGAAGCCCGCCGACGAGGCGCTGCGCATCATGAAGCAGTCCGACATCGGCCCGTTCGGCGTCATCACCCTGGTCCTCGCCCTGCTCGCGCAGGTCGCGGCCGTGTACGAGCTGTACGGAGAGGGCTGGGCGCACGGCGCGGTCTCCGTGGTCCTCGCGGCCACGGTCGCCCGGCTCGCCCTCACCCACGCCTCCCGGCACGGGGTCCCGGCGGCCCGGCCGGAGGGGCTCGGCGCGATCGTCGCCGGCACGGTGCCGGTCCGGTCGGCGACCCTCTGCACCGCCGCCGTCCTCCTCCTCGCCGCGGGCACGGGCCTGCTGCTCTCCCCGTACGACTCCGTCCACGCCGTCCTCGCCACGGGCGCCGGCCTCGCCGCCGCCGCCCTGCTCCTCCGCCGCTGCGTCCGCCGCTTCGGCGGCGTGACCGGCGACGTCTTCGGCGCGGTGGAGGAGACGGCGGCGACGGCGACGCTGGTGGCGCTGACCCTGGGGTAGGAGCACCTAGCAGGCCCTGCGCCAGACCCCCAGTTCGTACTTCTTCTGGATCGAGCTCAGGCCGAGCTCGCGGCTCCGGGCGCAGAAGGTCTCCGTGGACCGTTCGTACTCGGCGTGGAAGACGGGCTTGTCCGCCGCGACGAAGGGGGCGAGGCGGTGGCACTCGTCGTACTCGGCGCACTGCTCGTTGACCGCGAAGTCGAAGTCGTCGAGCAGCTGCGGGATCTGGTCGAGGTCGTTCTTGAGGCCGACGGCGAGGCCTCGGTCGTGGGCGAGGCGGGCGATCAGCCGGTTGTAGCGGAGCTGGTCGGCGGCGGTCAGCGGGAAGCCGGTGCGGTTGGCGTAGCCGTCCATGTTGTCGGGTTCGACCGCGTCGAAGCCCTTGGCCCGGCACATCTCGATCCGCTCGGCCATCAGGGGTTCGAGGACGTCGGTGCGGCGGATGTCGAGCCAGCGCTCGCCCTCCCAGCCGTTGCCCTCGCCGAGGACGGACGCGGGGAAGCGGCCGGCGTCGGGGCGGAAATCCTCCCAGGCGCCGGTGGAGAGGTAGCAGATCACCTTCCGGCCGCGCCGGTGCAGGTCGGCGACGGTCGCGGCGGAGTGGTCGAAGCCGTCGATGTCGTAGACGGGGACGTCGACGGTCGGGTCCAGCTTCCCGCTCAGCTGCCACTGCCAGGCCAGACCGGCCTTCGGGCGCCACCGTTCGCCGCGGGGCGCGGGATCGGGTTCCGGGGCGGGGGTGCCGGTGCAGGCGGTGAGCAGGAGCAGCAGGAGCACGAGGAGGAGCGGCGGGCGTCTCATCGGGCGGGCTCCGGGAGGTCGTTCGGCAGGGTGCCCCAGGGGTGGGCGCCGGTGCCGGGGACCGCGCAGTGCACCTCGGTCGCCGGGCGGAAGCCGGGCGGGGCGGCGTAGACGAGGTGGCAGTGGTGCGGGGCGGGCGGCGGGTCGGGGGTGCGGTAGCTGTCCCAGGGCCCCTCGAAGGTGACCAGCAGGTCGGCGATCTCGGCGTACCGTTCGTCGGGCCGGGTGCCGTGGTTGAGCACCAGCGTCGCGGCCCCGGCGGCGCGGGCGGCGACGGCGAGCCGCCGGTAGTGCGGCAGGGCGTCCGGCGCGGTCGCCACCTGGTCGAGGAAGGCCCCGTCGGCGCCGTACCAGTCGCGGTGGCGCAGCAGGTCGGCGACGACCTCGGCGTGCGGGCGGCGGCCGTAGGCGGTGTCCGCGTAGCCGAGGATCCGCACGCCCGCGCTACGCAGCCGGGCGGCGGCCCGCGCGAAGGCCGGATCGGGGGCCTCCCCGGCGCCGTTCGCCGGGTTGAGGACGACGCTGTGGAGGGCCGGCGCGGCGGCGAGCAGCGCGGCCCACCCCTCGGGCCGGTCGTCGGGGTGCTCGTAGAAGGGCACCAGGAGGGAACGTTTCACTCGCCTTTTTCCTAAGCGCGGTGGGTGGTGGGCCTGACCAGCAGAACATGGCTGAGGACGGCCAGCGCGGCCGCCGCTCCTCCGGCGGCGAGCGGGCCCGCCGCCGGCTGGAGGGTCTGCGCGGCGGCGGCCAGCAGACAGACGGTGGCCGCGCCGAGGACGGCGCCGAACGCCTGGAGGAGGAGTCCCAGCCAGAGCACCGTGCCGACGAGCAGGAGGGCGAGCAGCCGGTCCGGGGTGGGCCAGGGAGCGCCGGGCCGGAGCAGGGTGGCGGCGAGGGTGAGAGCGAGCAGCGCGGTCAGATAGCCGCCGAGGCAGCCGAGCAGGGTGCCGGTGACCGAGCGGCGGAAGGCGCGGGCGGTGGTGAGGGTCCGCAGCCGGGCGAGGCTGCCGCCCCGGAAGCGGTGCAGCAGCCATTCGGCGGGCCCCATGGAGAGGGTGAGCGCGATGACCGCGCCGGCGCCGGTGGCGAGGGAGTCGCCGAGCCCGGCGTGGAGCACGAGGACCCCGCTGCCGAGGCCGAAGAGGCCGTACGGGACGGAGGCCGCGAGCGGTGGTCCGCCCCGCCCGGCGGCACCGGGCGCGGTGCCGGGGCGCAGGGTCCGGGCGGCGACCAGGCAGGCGGCGGTGAGCGAGAGGGCCGGGAGCCCGACGCGGAGCGCGTCGGGCAGGTCCCAGCGGAGGGCGGGGAGGGCTCCGAGGAGCGGCAGCAGGGCGGTGAGCAGGGCCCGTTCGCGGCCGAGGACGAGGAGGACGGTGGCGGCGGCGAGGTAGAGGGACTGGCCGGCGGCGAAGAGGGCGGCGGGCAGTTCGCCGTCGCGGGCCGCGGCGAAGGCGACGGCGGTGCCGGCGAGCGCGCCGGCGGGGGCGCCGCGGAGCAGGGCGCGGGCGGCGGCGGCCCGGTCGCCGAGTCCCAGCCAGGTGTAGGCGCGGTGGGAGAGGGCCTGGTTCCACACCCAGCCGGTGACGGCGCCGGCGAGCAGCGGAACGGTGCCGGCGGGGAGCCCGTACCGCCCGTGGGTGCCGGCGAGCAGGGGTCCGGCCAGGACGTAGGCGAGGCCGGGGAGGGCGAAGACGAGGCCGCGCAGCAGGCAGCCGCCGAGTCCGGCGAGGGGGCCGGGGGCGGCCGGGTCGCGCCGGGGCGGAGCGGGGTGGCGCCGCTCCCCGCGCGCGTACAGGTCCTCGGCGAGGGTGAAGGAATCGTTCCGCCCGTAGGCGAGGCGGATGTGGTCGTCGGTCATGCCGTCGGCTTCGAGGAGCGCGGCGATCTCGTCCGGGTGCACGGCCGTCGCCACGAACTCGTCGAGCCGGAGCGCGAGTTCGTCGAGGGGGTCGGCGGCGGCGCCGGGCGGCCCCTCGGGCGCCGGGGCGGACGCGGCCTCGGGCGGTGTGCCGGGCGTGGTCGACGCGGTCGGTGCTGTCGGGGTGCCCGGCGTCGGGCGGGCCGTGGCGGGGGGCTGTCGTCGGGGGCGGGGCGGGGCCGGCAGGGGCGGGGCCGCGGTCGGGGGTTTCAGCCAGAGGGAGCCGCTCATGCCGGGGTGCCTTCCGGGATTCGGGACGCGCCGCGGCGCGGGGACGGGATGCTGACGCGCAGCGGCGGGACGGCGACGGGGGGCTCGGGGGTGCGGGGGGCCGCGAGTTCGCGGTAGATGCGGCGGAAGCCGTCGACCGAGCGGTGCAGGGTGAACTCGTCGATGACCCGCTGCCGGGCGCGGCGGCCGAGGTCGGCGCGGCGGGCGTCGTCGCGCAGCAGGGCGGAGACGGCGGCGGCCATGACGGCCGGTTCGCGGGGCGGGACGACGACACCGGTGTCGCCGACCGCCTCCCGTACCCCTCCGACGTCGGTGGAAACGGTGGCCCGGCCGCAGGACATGGCCTCGATGAGCGAGAAGGGGAAGCCCTCGCTGATGGAGGAGAGCATCACCACGCTGCCCGCGGCGTAGGCGGAGGGCACGTCGGAGACGCGGCCCTCGAAGGAAACGCCGTCGGCGACGCCGAGTTCGGCGGCGAGCTTCTCGAGGCGGGTCAGGTAGTCCTCGTTCCCGGCGGGGACGGGGCCGAAGAGACGGAGCCTCAGCTCGGGGAGTTCGGCGCGGGAGATCGCGTACGCCCGGATCAGGGTCTCCAGGTCCTTGATCGGGTCGACCCGGCCGCACCAGCTGAGCGTGGGGGTCCGCGGTTCGGGGCCGGCCTCGGGGAAGAGGGCGGGGTCGACGCCGTTGTAGACGGTGCGGATGCGGTCGGCGGGGGCGCCGCCGCGCTCCTCCCAGCGCCGGTTGTACTGGTTGCAGGGGGTGATGAGGTCGGCCCGGCGGTAGCCGAGGGAGTTCAGCTCGCGGTAGAAGCCGAGCATGAGGGCCTTGACGGGCCAGCGCTGGGCCTCGGTGCGGTAGCCGAGGTAGCGCTCGCGGAGGTAGATGCCGTGCTCGGTGAGCAGGAAGGGCACCCCTTCGAAGTGCTGCGCGGCGAGCGCGGGCAGGGTGGCGAGGCCGCTGGAGACGGCGTGCGCCACGCTGCCGTCGGCTATCCGGGCGCCGAGCGGGCGCAGGGCGTGTTCCAGCAGGTCGGTGGCGGTGAGGGCGTCGTGGACGGTGGGGCCGGCCGCACGCGTCGGCAGGTGCGGCATGGTCCAGATCCACATGAGGGAGCGGAGGGCCGCCTCGGAGCGGAGGGCCGGGGTGAGCCGGCCCTCGCGGGCGAGGGCGGCCAGCTCGTAGAGGCTGCCGGCGAGGTCGTGGCCGGCCTCCGGGTCGAGGAGGGCGAGCAGGAAGTGCTCGTAGGAGGCGAGGAAGCTGCGGCGTTCGCGCCCCCGCGGGGGCCGGGCCGCGCGGCGGGGCGCGGCCGGTCCCCGCGGGTGGCCCCAGAGGGGGAACGCGGTGTGCCGGGTGATGTTGGGCGGCAGCTCCCAGGTGACGGGTTCGCGGCCGCTGCCGGTGAGGGCGAGGATCTCGAAGGTGACCTCGGGCATGCCCCGGACGAGCTGGTCGCACCAGGTGCTGACCCCGCCGTGGACGTGCGGATAGGTTCCCTCGGTGAGCATGGTGACGTGACGGCCACGGCTCGGCATGTACGTGTCCCCCCAGAACGTGCTGGTCAGGCGGTCGGGAGCTGGAGTGTGACGGCGGTCTGGAGCAGTTCCGGCGCGGTCCAGTCGGAGCGGCTGCCGGCGTAGGCGGTGCCGAACGCGCCGGTGCCGAGGAGGAGTTGCTTGCGGGTGCCCTCGGGGGCGGTGACGGGGATCTGGACACCGGCGGGGGCCTTGACGGTGACGGTCCCGCCGATGCGGTAGGCGGTGACCTTGCCGGCGGCGAGGGCCGCGTCCCAGGCGTCGCGGCGGGTCAGCTCGGTGCCGACGTCCTTCTGACGGGGGTTCACCAGGGGGGTGTTGGCGGCGAAGAGTCCCCGGTAGTCGGCGAGGATCCGGTCGAGGACCGGGTAGAGGAGGCGCTCCTCGGCCAGGTTGGACTGGTGGACGTAGTGCGGGCGGGGGTCGTTGGCGACGACGTGGCCGAGGGCGATGCGGGCCTCCTGCGGGGCGATGTACGCCGCGTAGCCGGTGGCCGGGTCGAGCGGGGCGGGCAGGCAGGTGGAGGCGGGGTTGGACTCGCAGACGCCGCTGCCGCCGTCGGCCCGGGAGGTGTAGATCCAGTTGTACTCGTCGGTCATCTCGGCGGCGGTGCCGACGTTGTAGTACACGTTCATGGGGTGCCGGGGCACGGTCTTCGCGGCGCCGATCGCCCGCTGGCGGGGCTCGCGGGAGTTGTCGCTGGCGATGGCCTTCACGCCGTTGTCGGCGAGGGCGCCGGCGAGGTTCGGATTGTCGGCGGGCTGCTGGGGCAGGGTCCTGAGGCCGGAGTGCTCGCCGGTGACGAGTTCGGAGCGGTCGACGGAGATGCCCTTGCGCGCCGCCCAGTCGAGGTTGTCGCGGATCTGGGCGGAGAGTTCGGCGCGGCTGACCCAGAGGGTGGCGCCGGAGGCGTTCTTCGCGCACTGCCAGGGGACGGTGGTGTTGTCCTGGACGCAGCCGAGGAAGGGGTGGGTGTAGGTGTGGTTGATCCAGCGGTACTGGGCGCGGTCGGCGATCAGCCGGGCGGCGAGCGGGTCGCTGCCGCCGTGCTCGGACTTCCACTGCTCGCCCTGGCCGCCGTTGTAGACCATGTCGAGGGTGAAGCCGGACGCCTTCTGCCAGGCGGCGGCGTGGGTGGCGTCGGCGGCCGTCATCCGGATGGGGTTCTCGGGCTCGCCGTCGCCGCCGACGCAGTCGAAGTCGCCGGGGGTGCAGTTGCGGACGGTGTCCCAGCGGGCGTCGGGGGCGAAGACGTCGTCGACGTGGACGGAGAGGTAGTTCCGGGACCGGCCGAGGTGGACGCCCTGGGTGAGCCAGTCGACGATGCCGCGGGCGAGGGCGCGGAACTGCCGCTGGTGCTGGTTGTAGGCGAAGGTGACGACGAGTTCGCGGCGCCCGTCGGCGGCGTACTCGCCGACCAGGCTGGCCCGGCCGCCGGCGCTGTCGGCGGGGATGTCGACGTAGCTGGTGAAGCCGGCCCGGGGGCGGCCCGCGTAGCCGTAGCTCTCGGAGATCGCCGGGTCGTTGTCCTCGAAGGTCAGGCTGCCCGCGAGGTAGCCGAAGGGACCGGCCTTCCCGGCGGGGGTGACGCCGGCGGTGGCGCCGTCGAGGACGCCGGACCAGCCGCCCTCGGTGGTGTAGTCGAGCCCGACGCCGGGGTGGGACCAGGTGTACGCGTCGACCTGCGGGATGCCGAAGGTCCGCTCGTACGTCTGGAGGGCGGTGTGCTCGGCGGAGTCGGGGCCGAAGGCGGTCTCGTGGGGCAGGACGACGCCCTGGTACTTGGCGCGGGGCCGGCCGTCGACCGTGTCGCTGAGGAAGCCGGCCGTGAGGACGGGCCGGTTCGGGTCGTTCAGGTCGAGGGTGCGGTACGGGACGCCGGAGCCCTTCAGCTCGGCGGTGATCGCCTCGACCGCGGTGCCGCCGTCGTCCACGACCAGGACGGTGAGGTCGATCCGGGGCGCCGGGGCGGTCGCGGCCTGCGCGGACGGCACCACGGTGGCGAGGAGCGCCGCCGCGGCGAGGGCCCCGGCGGTGCGGCCGGCGCGGCGCGGCGCCCCCTTGTTTCCGGACTTCCTCGGCGCGGCCGCGGGCATGCGGGATCTGTTCGCGGGCATGGTGTGGTGTCCCCCCTCGGCAGGTCCCCGGACGGGGAGGACCTGTGGAGATGAAGCGCGGGCGCGAGTGCCGCCCTTGCGTGAATGAGGCGAGTGTGGCGGCGGCGCGGGAGCCGGAAGGACAAACATGAAAGAGACACCACGGATGAGTGAACCGAAGCCGCGGTGAGCGAACCGGGCGAGCGAGCGTAGGCTCGTTCTCGGCGCTCATCGGGCCGAAATACGATGCGGCGGGCTCGGTCGGCCCATCCCTCGACCGCCACAGAACTCAATGGAAGCGAGATTTCACCACCGTGACTGCTCTCACTCTCAGCACTGCCGGAGCGGCGACGCTGCGTGCCGACGCCCTCGTCGTCGGCGTCGCGAAGTCCGGGAAGACGCTCGTCGTCGCCCCGGGCGCGGAGGCCGTCGACAAGGCGTTCGACGGCCGGCTCGCCGCCGTCCTGGAGACCCTGGGTGCCTCGGGTGGAGAGGGTGAGGCGACCAAGCTCCCCGCGCCCGCCGGCCTGAAGGCCCCCGTCGTGCTCGCCGTCGGCCTCGGCTCCGCCCCCGAGGACGGCGAGCCGTACGACACCGAGACGCTCCGTCGCGCCGCCGGCACCGCCGCCCGCGTCCTGTTCGGCACGAAGAAGGCCGCGTTCGCGCTGCCGATCGCCTCGGCCGAGGACACCGGCGCGATCGCCGAGGGCGCGCTGCTCGGCGCGTACTCCTTCGACGCCTGGAAGGAGGAGGTCAAGGACGCCAAGAAGCCGCTGGCCGAGGTGGCGCTGCTCGGTGCCAAGCCGCGCGACAAGGCCCACAAGGCCGCCGCGGACCGCGCCCTGGCCGTGGCCGAGGAGATCAACCGCGCCCGCGACCTCGTCAACACCCCGCCGAACGGCCTCACCCCGGCCTCCTTCGCCGCGATCGCCCAGGCCGCCGGCAAGGAGCACGGCCTGAAGGTCCAGGTCCTCGACGAGAAGGCGCTCGCCAAGGGCGGCTACGGCGGCATCCTCGGCGTCGGCGCCGGCTCGGAGAACCCGCCGCGCCTGGTCAAGGTCGCCTACACCCACCCGAAGGCGGAGAAGTCGCTTGCCCTGGTCGGCAAGGGCATCACCTACGACTCGGGCGGCATCTCCCTGAAGCCGGCCGGCCACAACGAGACGATGAAGTGCGACATGGCCGGCGCCGCCGCCGTCCTCGCCGCCGTCGTCTCCGCCGCCCGCGTCGGCCTGGAGGTCAACGTCACGGCGTGGCTGGCCCTCGCCGAGAACATGCCGTCCGGCTCCGCCACCCGCCCGGGTGACGTGCTGCGCATGTACAGCGGCAAGACCGTCGAGGTCCTGAACACCGACGCCGAGGGCCGGCTCGTCCTCGCCGACGCGCTCACCAAGGCGTCGGAGGAGCACCCGGACGCGATCGTCGACGTGGCGACCCTGACCGGCGCGATGGTGCTGGCCCTGGGCAACCGCACCTTCGGCATCATGGCCAACGACGACGAGTTCCGTACCGCGCTGCACGAGGTCGCTGAGGAGGTCGGCGAGCAGGCCTGGCCGATGCCGCTCCCCGCCGACCTGCGCAAGGGCATGGACTCCCCCACCGCCGACATGGCGAACATGGGCGAGCGGATGGGCGGCGGCCTGGTCGCCGGTCTCTTCCTCCAGGAGTTCGTGGGCGAGGGCATCACCTGGGCCCACCTGGACATCGCGGGCCCGGCCTTCCACGAGGGCGCCCCGTACGGCTACACGCACAAGGGCGGCACCGGCTCCTCGGTCCGCACCCTGGTGCGGCTCGCCGAGCTGACGGCGGCCGGCGAGCTCTGAGCCCGCCGACGCCACGAGGAGGCCCCGGACGCTTCGGCTCCGGGGCCTCCCGCGTCCCCGCGCCGCTGTTCGCTGCCGACGAAATCCGTAGATTCGTACGCCCTGGTGGGCGGCCGGACGGACGATCGCCCGGTCTCATCCACCGGCCCCGCGTCCCGCCATCCGTCAACAAGTGCGAAGATGGGTTCTCGGCAGGACAGGGCCCCCACCACAGGGCCGAAATAATGCGGCCGGACACCGGAGCCGCCGCCCGGTCATCGACGACCGGCGACGAGCGCACATGCATGGAGGACGTGACGTGGCGAACGACGCCAGCACCGTTTTCGACCTAGTGATCCTCGGCGGCGGTAGCGGCGGTTACGCCGCGGCGCTGCGCGGAGCGCAGCTGGGCCTGGACGTCGCACTGATCGAGAAGAACAAGCTCGGCGGCACCTGCCTGCACAACGGCTGCATCCCGACGAAGGCCCTGCTCCACGCCGGCGAGGTCGCCGACCAGGCGCGCGAGGCGGAGCAGTTCGGTGTCAAGGCCTCCTTCGAGGGCATCGACATCAAGGCCGTGCACAAGTACAAGGACGACGTGATCTCGGGCCTCTACAAGGGTCTGCAGGGTCTCGTCGCCTCCCGCAAGGTCACCTACATCGAGGGCACCGGCCGCCTGTCCTCCCCGACCTCCGTCGATGTCGACGGGCGCCGGGTCGAGGGCCGCCACGTCCTCCTCGCCACCGGTTCCGTGCCGAAGTCCCTGCCCGGCCTGGAGATCGACGGCAACCGCATCATCTCCTCGGACCACGCCCTCACCCTGGACCGGGTGCCGGAGTCCGCGATCATCCTCGGCGGCGGTGTGATCGGCGTGGAGTTCGCCTCCGCGTGGAAGTCCTTCGGCACCGACGTCACGGTGATCGAGGGTCTGAAGCACCTCGTCCCGGTCGAGGACGAGAACAGCTCGAAGCTGCTGGAGCGCGCCTTCCGCAAGCGGGGCATCAAGTTCAACCTCGGCACCTTCTTCCAGAGCGCCGAGTACACCGAGAACGGCGTGAAGGTCACCCTCGCCGACGGCAAGACCTTCGAGGCCGAGGTGCTGCTCGTCGCCATCGGCCGCGGCCCGGTCTCGGCCGGCCTCGGCTACGAGGAGCAGGGCATCGCGATGGACCGCGGCTACGTCCTGGCGGACGAGTACATGCGGACCAACGTGCCCACGATCTCCGCGGTCGGCGACCTGGTCCCGACCCTCCAGCTGGCCCACGTCGGCTTCGCCGAGGGCATCCTGGTGGCGGAGCGGCTGGCCGGTCTGAAGACCGTTCCGATCGACTACGACGGCGTGCCCCGGGTGACGTACTGCCACCCCGAGGTCGCCTCCGTCGGCATCACCGAGGCCAAGGCCAAGGAGATCTACGGCGCGGACAAGGTCGTCGCCCTCAAGTACAACCTCGCGGGCAACGGCAAGAGCAAGATCCTCAAGACCGCGGGCGAGATCAAGCTCGTCCAGGTCAAGGACGGTGCCGTGGTCGGCGTCCACATGGTCGGTGACCGCATGGGCGAGCAGGTCGGCGAAGCGCAGCTGATCTACAACTGGGAGGCGCTGCCGGCCGAGGTCGCGCAGCTCATCCACGCCCACCCGACGCAGAACGAGGCGCTCGGCGAGGCCCACCTGGCCCTGGCCGGCAAGCCTCTGCACTCCCACGACTGACGCTCACGTCACTCACAGGGCGCGACGACCAACTTCCGCAATTCGTTAGGAGCAACTGAAACCATGTCGGTTTCCGTAACCCTGCCGGCGCTCGGCGAGAGCGTCACCGAGGGCACCGTCACCCGCTGGCTCAAGGCCGAGGGCGAGCGCGTCGAGGCGGACGAGCCGCTGCTCGAGGTCTCGACCGACAAGGTCGACACCGAGATCCCCGCCCCCGCCTCCGGCATCCTCGCCTCCATCAAGGTGGCCGAGGACGAGACCGTCGAGGTCGGCGCCGAGCTCGCCATCATCGACGACGGCTCCGGCGCCCCCGCCGCGGCCCCCGCCACCGAGGCCGCTCCGGCCCCGGCCGCCGAGCCCGCCCCGGCGCCGGCCGCCGAGGCCCCGGCCGCCCCGGCCCCCGCCGCGGAGGCCCCGGCCGCGCCGGCCGCCCCCGCCGGTGGTGCCGAGGGCACCGACGTCGTGCTGCCCGCGCTGGGCGAGTCCGTCACCGAGGGCACCGTCACCCGCTGGCTGAAGTCGGTCGGCGAGACCGTCGAGGCCGACGAGCCGCTGCTCGAGGTCTCCACGGACAAGGTCGACACCGAGATCCCGGCGCCCGCCTCCGGCGTGCTCCTGGAGATCGTGGTCGGCGAGGACGAGACCGCCGAGGTCGGCGCCAAGCTGGCCGTCATCGGTGCCGCGGGTGCCGCTCCGGCCGCCCCGGCCCCGGCCGCCCCGGCCGCCCCCGCCGCCGCCCCGGCTCCGGCCGCGCCCGCCGCCCCGGCCCCGGCCCCCGCGCCGGCCGCCCCGGCCGCGCCCGCCGCCGCCCCGGCTCCGGTGGCCCCGGCCGCCCCGTCGATCGCTCCGGCGGTCGTCACCCCGGTTCCGGCCACCCCGGCCCCGGCCGCCGCCCCGGCTCCCGCCGAGGACGGCGCCTACGTGACCCCGCTGGTCCGCAAGCTCGCCACCGAGAACGGTGTCGACCTGGCGACCGTCAAGGGCTCCGGCGTCGGCGGCCGCATCCGCAAGCAGGACGTCATCGCGGCCGCCGAGGCCAAGAAGGCGGCCCCCGCCCCCGTCGCCGCCGCTCCGGCCGCCGCCGCGAAGGCCCCCGCCCTGGAGGTCTCCCCGCTGCGTGGCCAGACCGTCAAGATGACCCGCATGCGCAAGGTCATCGGCGACAACATGATGAAGGCGCTGCACACGCAGGCCCAGCTGACCTCGGTCGTCGAGGTCGACATCACCAAGCTGATGAAGCTGCGCGCCCGCGCCAAGGACGCCTTCGCCGCCCGTGAGGGCGTCAAGCTCTCCCCGATGCCCTTCTTCGTGAAGGCCGCGGCCCAGGCGCTGAAGGCCCACCCGGTCATCAACGCCCGGATCAACGAGGACGAGGGCACGATCACCTACTTCGACTCCGAGAACATCGGGATCGCGGTGGACTCCGAGAAGGGTCTGATGACCCCGGTCATCAAGGGTGCGGGCGACCTCAACATCGCCGGCATCTCCAAGAAGACCGCGGAGCTGGCGGGCGCCGTGCGCGCCTCCAAGATCACCCCGGACGACCTGGCCGGCGCCACCTTCACCATCTCCAACACGGGTTCGCGCGGTGCGCTGTTCGACACCGTCATCGTCCCGCCGAACCAGGTCGCCATCCTGGGCATCGGTGCCACGGTGAAGCGTCCGGCCGTCATCGAGACCGCCGAGGGCACGGTCATCGGCATCCGCGACATGACCTACCTGTCGCTGTCCTACGACCACCGTCTGGTGGACGGCGCCGACGCCGCCCGCTACCTGACGGCCGTCAAGGCGATCCTGGAGGCCGGCGAGTTCGAGGTGGACCTCGGTCTCTGAGGGCTCGTAGAGCTCCGCGCCTCCGAGGCAACGTAACGAGCCTCACCAGCGGTGTCCCCGTCCGGATGTGTGTCCGGGCGGGGGCACCGCCGTATTGTCTAAGGGTCACGAAACTCCCGGAGGAGCCGTTCCATGACCGTCCCCGTCGTCCACTCGCTGCGCGAGCAGATCCGCGAGCACATCGTGGAGGGGATCGTCAGCGGCCGCTGGAAGCCGGGCGAGCGGATCGTCGAGCGCCGGATCGCGACCGAGCTGGAGGTCTCCCAGACCCCGGTCCGCGAGGCGCTGCGCGAGCTGGAGTCGCTGCGGCTGATCGAGTCGGCGCCGAACAAGGGCGTCCGGGTCCGCAACCTCACCGCGGCCGACCTGGAGGAGAGCTATCCGGTCCGGGCCGGTCTGGAGCAGATCGCGGCGGAGCTGGCCGCGCCCCGGCTGTCGGCCGACTGCTCGACCCTGGAGCCGCACGTGGCGGCGCTGTACGAGGCGGACGCGACCTCCGACGGCACCGCGCAGGTCCGGCACACCGTGGCCTTCCACCGTGAGCTGGTGAAGGCCGCCGGCAACAGCGTGCTGCTGCACACCTGGGAGGGCCTGGGCATCGAGGTCTTCACGGCGCTGTCGATCCGCTGGTTGGGCACGGTGCAGAAGTCGTACGCGGAGGAGCACCAGGAGCTGGTGGAGGCCTTCCGCCGGAGCGATCCGAACATCGGGGCGCTCGTCAAGGCCCACGTCCTGGGCTGCGCCCCCCGCGCGTAGTCTTCTCGCAGGTCAGAGCCCCGCTTCGGCGGGGCTCCGGTCGTTTTCGAATCGTTCGAAAAGTCGGCACCGGGTGCCCCTTTTCGCGGCACCCTGTGCCGACTTTCTCGATCCGAAGAGGTTTCCCCCTTCAACCCTTTGATCGATCATCGATCGGCAGTTTAGAGTCTTCCGCGGGCCGCTACCCGGCCCTTCGCCCTGTCCTGCCAGACAAGGCACCCGTTTTTATCTCCACCCATCAGTCCGGAAGGCGGCGATCATGACCGATCCCGTAGGCAAGATTCCGAGTGAGCTCGACCAGCTCCCGGACCGTGACACCGAGGAGACCGCCGAGTGGGCGGCCTCCCTGGACGCCGTCACCAAGGCCGCCGGCCCCCACCGGGCCGCCTACCTGATGCGCCGGACGCTCCAGCACGCCGAGGGCGCGGGCCTGGCCCTGCCCAAGCTGCTGGAGACGGACTACCTCAACACCATCCCCACCTCCGCCGAGCCCGTCATCGACGGCGACGAGGAGCTGGAGCGGAAGATCACCGCCTGGAACCGCTGGAACGCGGCCGCGATGGTCACCCGCGGCTCCAAGCACGGCGTCGGCGGCCACATCGCCACCTTCGCCTCCGCGGCCTGGCTCTACGAGACCGGCTTCAACCACTTCTTCCAGGGCAAGGAGGGGGACGGCTCCGGCGACCAGCTCTACATCCAGGGCCACGCCTCCCCCGGCATCTACGCCCGCGCCTTCCTCGACGGCCGCCTGGACGAGTCGCACCTCGACAACTTCCGGCAGGAGTCGGGCGGCAACGGCCTGCCCTCCTACCCGCACCCGCGCCGCCTCCCCTGGCTGTGGGAGTTCCCCACCGTCTCCATGGGCCTCGGCCCGCTCTCCGCGATCTACCAGGCGCGCTTCAACCGCTACCTGACCAACCGCGGCATCAAGGACGTCTCCGCCTCGCACGTGTGGGCGTTCCTCGGCGACGGCGAGATGGACGAGCCCGAGTCGACCGCGGCACTCGCGCTGGCGGCCCGCGAGGGTCTGGACAACCTGACCTTCGTCATCAACTGCAACCTGCAGCGCCTCGACGGCCCGGTCCGCGCCAACTTCAAGATCGTGCAGGAGCTGGAGGCCCAGTTCCGCGGCGCCGGCTGGAACGTCGTCAAGAGCCTGTGGGGCAACGCCTGGGACGAGCTCTTCGCGCTCGACACCACGGGCGCCCTGGTCCGCCGCCTCCGCGAGGTGCCGGACGCGCAGGTCCAGACGTACCAGACCCGCGACGCCGCCTACATCCGCCAGGACTTCTTCGGCAAGGACCCGGCGCTCGCCGCGATGGCGCAGCTGATCTCCGACGACAAGATCCTGGAGTGCTTCCACCTCTCGCGCGGTGGCCACGAGCCGCGCAAGGTGTACGCCGCGTACAAGGCCGCCCTGGAGTTCAAGGGCGCCCCGACCGTGATCCTGGCGCAGACCGTCAAGGGCTTCACCCTCGGTGAGGGCTTCGCGTCGAAGAACGCGAACCACCAGATGAAGAAGCTGACGACGGACGAGTTCAAGAACATGCGTGACCTTCTTGAGCTGCCCATCTCGGACGCGCAGTTCGTCGACGGCGTGGTGCCCTACGGCCACCCCGGCGCCGACTCCCCCGAGGTCCGCTACCTCCAGGAGCGCCGCGCGGCCCTCGGCGGTCCCGCCCCGGCCCGCCGCGTCCACCCGGTCGCCCCGCTCCCGGCCGCCCCGGAGAAGGCGTTCGCCTCCTTCGACAAGGGCTCCGGCTCGCAGTCGATCGCCACCACGATGGCCTTCGTCCGCCTGGTGAAGGACCTGGTCCGCGACAAGGAGACCGGCAAGCGCTGGGTCCCGATCGTCCCGGACGAGGCCCGCACCTTCGGCATGGAGTCCCTCTTCCCCTCGCTCGGCATCTACTCGCCGAAGGGCCAGACGTACGAGCCGGTCGACCGCGACCAGCTGATGTACTACAAGGAGGCCGTCAACGGCCAGATCCTGAACGAGGGCATCACCGAGGCCGGCTCGATGGCCGACTTCATCGCCGCGTCGACCGCGTACTCCACGCACGGCGAGACGATGATCCCGTTCTACATCTTCTACTCGATGTTCGGCTGGCAGCGGACCGCCGACCAGATGTGGCAGCTCGGCGACCAGCTCGGCCGCGGCTTCCTCGTCGGCGCCACCGCCGGCCGCACCACCCTGACCGGTGAGGGCCTCCAGCACGCCGACGGCCACTCCCCCGTCATCGCGGCCACCAACCCGGCCGCCCTGACCTACGACCCGGCGTTCGCCTACGAGGTCGCGGCCATCGTCAAGGAGGGTCTGCGCCGGATGTACGGCGAGGCCGCGCCGGGCGAGGACCAGGACGTCTTCTACTACCTGACGGTCTACAACGAGCCGATGCCGCAGCCGGCCAAGCCGGGCCACGCGGGCGTCGACGAGGGCATCGTCAAGGGCCTCTACCGCTTCAACACCGCCGAGTCGGCCGGGGTGACCGTGCCGGCCAACGCGCCGCGGATCCAGCTGCTCGGCTCGGGCACCGCGATCCACTGGGCCCTGGAGGCGCAGAAGCTGCTCGCCGAGGAGTGGGGCGTGGCCGCCGACGTGTGGTCCGCCACCTCCTGGACCGAGCTGCGCCGCGACGCGCTGGAGGCGGACGCCGCCCTGCTGCGCGGCGAGGAGCGCGTCCCGTACGTGCGCCAGGCCCTCGCGGGCGTCGAGTCGCCGGTCCTGGCGGTCTCCGACTACATGCGCCAGGTCCCGGACCAGATCGCGCAGTGGGTCGAGCAGGACTACTCGTCGCTGGGCGCCGACGGCTTCGGCCTCTCGGACACCCGCGCCGCCGCCCGCCGCCACTTCGGTGTCGACGCGCAGTCGATCGTGGCCGCCTCCCTGGCCCAGCTCGCCCGCCGCGGCGAGGTCCCGGCCACCGCGGTGAAGGAGGCGCGCGAGCGCTACGGCCTCTGACGGCCCGGAGGCGAACCGAGCCTCGAAAAGAGGGCGTCGCGCATGATGTGAGTCATGCGCGCCGCCCGACTCATCAAGATGGTCCTGCTCCTCCAGAACCGCCCGTCCATGACGGCGGCCGAGCTCGCCGCCGAGCTGGAGGTGTCGGAGCGGACCGTCACCCGTGATGCCCTCGCCCTCTCGGAGGCGGGGGTTCCGGTGTTTTCGGAGCGGGGCAGGGCCGGCGGGTACCGGCTGGTCGGCGGGTACCGGACGCGGCTGACCGGGCTCGCGAAGGACGAGGCGGAGGCGCTGTTCCTCTCCGGGCTGCCGGGGGCGCTGCGGGACATGGGGCTCCAGGACGCGGCCTCGGCGGCCCGGCTGAAGGTGTCGGCGGCGCTGCTGCCCTCGCTGGCGGACGCGCCGGGCTCGGCGGCCCGCCGGTTCCATCTGGACGCGCCGGGCTGGTACCAGGAGCCGGTGACGCCGGAGCTGCTGCCGGCGGTGGCGGAGGCGGTCTGGGACGACCGGCTGCTGTCGGTGCGCTACCGGCGCCGGGACGGTGAGGAGGTCGAGCGGGAGCTGGCGCCGTACGGACTCGTCCTGAAGGCGGGCGTCTGGTACGTGTGCGCCCGGGTGGGGAGCGCGTACCGCACCTACCGGGTGGACCGGTTCACCGCGGTCGCGGTCTGCGGGGAGCGCTTCGAGCGGGACCCCGGCTTCGAGCTGGCGGTCTTCTGGGCGGAGCGCGCGGAGGAGTTCGCGCGCTCGCTGCTGCGGGCCGAGGTGGTGGTGCGGCTCACGGAGGCGGGGGCGCGCCGGCTGCCGTACGTGACGGACCGGGCGGCGGCGGAGGAGGCGCTGGCGGGTGCCGTGCCGGACGCGGAGGGCCGAGTGACGGCGACGCTCCGGGTGGAGGGCGAGGACGTCGCCTTCGCCCAGCTGTTCGGGCTCGGTCCGGAGGCGGAGGTGATGGCCCCCGCCTCCCTGCGGGCCCGCTGCGCCGAGGCGGCTCGGGCGGCGGCGGAGCTCTACCGGTAGTCGGCCACGTCCGGCGTGCCGGTCTCGCCGGCGACGATGAAGCCCCAGGCGTCCGGCCGGGAGCCGTCCGCGTCGGTGAAGCCGTACTCCTTCGCCAGGCCGCCGCTGGAGAGCGACTGTCCGGTCCAGCGGCGGCGGTCGGGGTCGGCGGCGAGGGCGGCGACGGCCCGGCCGACGTACACCGGCGACTCGGAGACGGCGAAGTCGGGGAGCTTCGCGGTGGCGTCGCGCCAGTTCTCCTCGGTGACGCCGAAGGCGGCGAGCATCTGCTCGGACCTGAGCCAGCCGGGGGTGACGGCGACGGCTGTGGCGCCGTACTCCTCCAGTTCCTTCGCGAGGCCGAAGGCCATCCGGATCGGCGCGTTCTTCGTGAGGTCGTAGTAGAGGTTCTCGCGGAAGCGGGTGGCGTTGTAGGCGGCGGTGCCGTCGGTGACCTCGACGACGAGCCCGCCGGGCTCGCGGATCAGCAGCGGGAGCGCGAGGTGCGAGGTGATGGCGTGGGTGCGCACGCCGAGTTCGAGCATCCTGAGGCCGCCGGCGAGGTCGTTCTCCCAGGTCTTCTTCCCGAAGACGAGGAGGTGCTCGCCGCCCCAGACGTCGTTGACGAGGACGTCGAGCCGGCCGTGGTCGCGGTCGATCCGGTCGACGAGGGCGCGGACCTGACCGGGTTCCAGGTGGTCGGTGGGGACGGCGACGCCCTCGCCGCCGGCGGCGGTCACCAGTTCGGCGGTCTCCTCGATGGTCTCGGTGGCGCGGCCGACCTCGCTGACCTTCTCGCGGGTGGTGCGGCCGGTGACGTAGACGGTGGCTCCGGCGGCGCCGAGCTGGACGGCGATGGCCCGTCCGGCGCCCCGGGTGGCCCCGGCGACCAGGCAGATCCGTCCGTGCAGCGGCTTCGTTTCGGTGGTCATGGCTCTCAGACTGGCAGCGATACCCGACATCTTCTGTCCGGATGGAATCCGGACTTTCCGGGTGCGTGGCGGTCGCGGAGACAGGATGCTGGAGCCGTGATGGACGAGACCGAGTTCTGGGAGATCATCGACGCCACCCGCGAGGCCGCCGAGGGCGACCCCGAGGAGCAGGCGGATCTGCTCGTGGAACGGCTGACCCGGCTGGATCCGGACACGGTGCTCGACTACGCGCGCCATTTCGAGGCCCGCTTCAACCGCGCGTACCACTGGAACGTGTGGGGCGCGGCGGCGGTGCTGCTCGACGGGGCGGGGGCGGCCGAGGAGGGTTTCGACGCGTTCCGCTGCTGGCTGATCGGCCAGGGGCGGGAGGTGTACGAGGGCGGTGTGCACGATCCGGACGGGCTCGCCGAGCTGCTCGACGAGTTCGACCCGGAGCTGGACGGGGACGGCGAGGAGATCGGTTTCGCGGCGGACGAGGCGTACGAGACGCTGACCGGCACGGAGACCCCGGACCTGGGTCTGGTGATGCCGGACGGGGAGCCGGAGGGGGCCCGGCTGGACGTGGCGGACGAGACGGCCCTCGCGGCCCGGCTGCCCCGGCTGTGGGAGCGGTTCGGGACGGAGTAGCCGAGGGCCCGGGCGGGGGAACCGGGGCCCTCGGCGGCCTCGGGGCGGCCCGTCCGCGGATGCGGGCGCTCCCGCGCGGGGAGCGTGTCCGCGCGCGGGGCGGCGGGCGTCAGAAGTGGGTTCCGCCGTCGATGCGGATCTCGGTGCCGGTGATGAACTTCCCGTCCTCGGAGGCGAGCATCGCGACGACGCCGGCGACCGTCTCGGGGCCGGCGAAGCCCTGGCCGAGGGCGGGGGCGAGCTTCATGAAGAGCGACATGTCGGCGTCGGCGGGGAGGCCGGGGCCGAGGGACTGCCTGCTGGCGCCGGAGCCGTCGGTCATGCCGGAGGAGATGGAGCCGGGCTGGACCGCGGTGAAGCGGATGCCCTGCTTGGCGTACTCGGCGGCGAGCGCGTGGGTCATGGACTGGATGCCGCCCTTGCTGGCCGCGTAGGCCGCCATGTAGGGGTGGGCGAAGAGCGCGGAGGTGGAGGAGAAGTTGACGACGGCGGAGCCGTCGCCCTCCAGGAGCGCCGGGATCGCCTCGCGGATCATCAGGAAGGTGCCGGTGAGGTTGATCCGGAGCACCTGCTCGAAGGAGTCGAGGCTGGTCTCGTGGGTGTGCGAGGAGCGGAGCACGCCGGCCGCGTTGACCAGGACGTCCAGGCCGCCGAGGGCGCTGACGGCGGCGGCGACGCCGGCCCGTACGGACTCCTCGTCGGCGACGTTCACGACCACCGTGGTGAGGCGGCCGGCCGCGTCGCCGGCCTTGGCGGCGGTGTCCTTCAGGCCGTCCTCGCTGATGTCGGCGGCGACGACCCGGCCGCCCTCGGCGAGCATGCGCAGGACGGTGGCCTGGCCGATGCCGGAGCCGCCGCCGGTGACGAGTGCGCGGCGTCCTTCGTAGCGGGTGAGCTGGTTCATGGCGGCAACCTCTCGATGTCAAGCTTCCTTGCCTGATGACCACCGTACGCCTGGATGGCACGTTTTGCCACTACTGCACATCGCGCATCCTCCGCACCTCGCGGCGTACCCTCGTACGGTGACCCACCGACCCGAGCCCGCTCCCGCGCCGCCCTCCCTGACCCAGCGCCGCAAGGCCGCCACCCAGCTGGACATCGCCCGCGCGGCGGCCGAGCTGTTCACCGAGCACGGGCCCGACGGCACCACGGCCGAGTCCATCGCCCTGCGCGCCGGCGTCGCCCTGCGCACCTTCTACCGCTACTTCCGCTCCAAGCAGGACGCGGTCGCCCCGCTGCTCACCACCGGCGGCGACCGGTGGCGCGACGCGCTCGCCGCCACCGCCCCGGGGGTGCCGCTGCGGACCGCGCTGGAGGAGTCGATCGCCGCGTCGCTCACCCCGGCCGGCGAGGCGGAGGCCGAGGCGCTGCGCTGGACCCGCGGACTGCTGCGGGCGGCGCGGACGGACCCGGCGATGCGGGCGGTCTGGTACCGGGTCAACCAGGAGTCCGAGGAACGGCTCCGCGAGGTCCTGGCCGTCCTGGCCGGACCGGCGGCCGACCCCCTGGAGGTACGGCTGGCCGCCGCGGCCGCCACCGACGCGAACCGGATCGCCCTGGAGAGCTGGGCCGAGACCGACGCCCCGGTCGCGGGCCCGGACTCCCCCGCCGCCCTCGCCCTGCGCTGCCTGCGCGGGCTGGCGGGAGGGCTGGAGCTCTAGGGCGGGTTTGGAGAGTCCCGCCCGGGGCTGTCCGGGTCAGGCCAGGTTCACGAGGAAGCTCGACAGGAGCAGGAGCGCGATCAGCGCGTGCACGACCGTGGCGGCGAGCACCGTGGGGCTCTGGTAGCGGAGCAGCAGCCGGACGCCCCACACCAGAGCGGTGCCGACGCCGCCGGTCGTGACGACCAGGAGGACGACCGGTCCGAAGAAGACCGCCGACAGGACGTATCCCAGCATCATCGTCGGCAGGCCCAGGAGCCAGATCCAGACCGTGCTCATGTGGAGGTGCGGCGGCAGCGGAGGCCGCGCGCCCGGGGTGGGGTACGCCGTCGGCCGCGGCGGAAGCGGAGGTGGCGGCGGGGGCAGTGGTGCGGGGTGGCCGACCGGGGCCTGCTCCCGCGGGAGTTCCGTGTCCCCCGACGCCTCCGTCACCGCCTCCACCAGGAACGAGGCGAAGGCCGCGTCCCGGGCCATCTCCTCGGCCAGCACGGACACCGCGATGGCCGAGGAGCCCTCACCTGGTTCGGACCGCAGCCGCGCGAGGGCCGCCGCCCCCAGTTCGCTCGCCCTCAGCCGGTCCTCCACGAGCAGGCGCAGCCGGGCCCGCCGCCGCGCCGTCCCCGGGTCGGCGTCCGGGCCGTCCGTCACCAGCCGTAACGCGCGCTCCGCCCACTCCGCTTCCCGCACCCCGTCCCCCTCCGCACACGTGACGCACGAGAGCAACCACCGCGCCGAGCGTACGGGCGCGGCCGCCCTTTGCCCAGGGGGCCGGTGCTACGCCAGCGCCCGGCCCATCAGGACGTCGTCGACCGGCTCGCCGTCGAAGACGAACTCGCCGGGCAGCACGCCCTCGACCGCGAAGCCCTCGGCCTCGTAGAGCGCGCGGGCGGGGACGTTGTGGCCGAGGACCCGCAGGGTGACGCGGGTCGCGCCGTCGGCGTGGGCCTTCGCGAGGGCGGCCCGCAGCAGGGCGCGGCCCACCCCCTGGCCCCGGGCCTCGCCGGCGACGGCGAGGCCCTGGATCTGCCGGACGTGGGCGTTGGAGGCGAGCGGGGTCGGCGGGACCACCCGGATGTACCCGAGGAGCGTCCCGGCCCGCTCGGCGACGAGGAAGTCCGCGGGCCGGTGGCGGTCGTCGAAGAAGGGCTCGTACGGCTCCGAGGCCGGGGGCAGCACCGCGTGCAGCGGGGACCAGGTCGCCCGGTCCAGCTCGCCCAGCGGTTCGGCGTCGCCCTGAAGGGCGCCTCGGATCACGAAGGTCTCCGGCACGGTCATGCCGCCACTCTGCCATGCCCCGGTCGGCGACGGGCGGCCGGGAGCCGGGCAGGATGGGCGCATGCAGCCTTCCGCCCTCCGCAAGCGGGTCGCCGTCACCGGAGCCTCCGGGCTCATCGGCGCCGCCCTCGTCCGTTCCCTGCGCGCCGACGGTCACGACGTCCTCCGGCTCGTCCGCCGCCCGGCTAGGACCGCCGACGAGGTCGAGTGGGACCCCGCGCGGCTGTACGTGGACGGCGCCGGGCTCGTCGGCGTCGACGCGGTCGTGCACCTGGCGGGCGCCGGCGTCGGCGAACGGCGGTGGACCGAGGCGTACAAGAAGGAGATCCGCGACAGCCGGGTGCTCGGCACCACCGCGATCGCCCGGGCCCTCGCCGGGCTCGCCGAGCCGCCGGAGACGCTGGTGTGCGGCACGGCGCTCGGCTATTACGGGGACACCGGCAGCCGCGCGGTGGACGAGAGCGCCCCGGCCGGCACCGGCTTCCTGCCCTCGGTCTGCGTGGAGTGGGAGGCGGCGGCCGCCCCCGCCGAGGAGGCGGGCATCCGGGTGACGTACGCCCGCACGGGTCTCGTGGTGGCCCGTCAGGGCGGCGCCTGGGGACGGCTCTTCCCGGTGTTCAAGGCCGGTCTCGGCGGGCGGATGGGCGACGGCGGCCAGTACTGGTCCTTCATCTCGCTCCACGACGAGGTGGCGGCGCTGCGGCATCTGATGGACACTCCGTCGCTCTCGGGCCCGGTCAACCTGACCGCGCCCGAACCGGTCACCAACCGCGAGGTCACCGCGGCGATGGGCCGGGTGCTGCGCCGCCCGACCCCGTTCCCGGTCCCCGCGGCCGCCCTCAAGGTGGTCCTCGGGGATTTCGCGGCGGACGTCCTCGGCTCCCAGCGGGTGCTGCCGGGGCGGCTGCTCTCCTCCGGCTTCACCTTCGCGTTCCCCACCATCGACGCCTCCATCCGGGCCGCCGCGGCCCGCTGAGCGGGCGCCGGGGGCGGCTCGCCGATCGGGCCGGAAGGGGGACATCGCGAGCCCGGCCCGATCGGCTGCGCGCCTCCCAGCGCCCCCTGCGCTCCCCCGTGCTCCGGGAAGCCCGCCGCGCGCGGGCCCGCTGCCGTGGGAGCGCTGCCTAACCTCGGTGCCCACCAGTCGACATGGATCGCGAACCCGGGCATTCCGGGGGCCGGTTGGGGGCATAGGCCACCAACAGGCGGCGCAGACCTGGGAGGGGCACGTGCTCAGTACCGCACGCAGCGCACAGCAGGCACAGCACGCGGACGGCGTCACGGAATGCGGCTCCGGACCGGAGGCCGCGCGGGGCACGGTCGTCCCGCGGCCCCGGCCGGCGGAGCACACCGGGGCGGGCGACGGGGCGGGGGACGTCGACGTGGTCGTCGTCGGCGCCGGGATCGCGGGGCTCGCGGCGGCCCGGCGGCTGACCGGGGCGGGGCTCTCGGTCGCCGTCCTGGAGGCCGAGCCGTTCCTCGGCGGCCGGCATGCCACCGGCGAGACCGACGGCTTCCGGCTCGACCGGGTGGGCCGGCTGCTCACCCTCGCGCCGGAGGAGCTGCGGGCCCTCCCGGGCCTCGACGGCGTGGTGCCGCGCGCCTTCGCGCCCGGAGTGCTGGTCCACTCCGACGGGCGGTACGCGCGCTGGGGCGCCCCGCCCCCGCGCAGCCGGAGGGGCGCGTTCAACGTGGCGCGCGCCCTGGCGAGCGCTCCCCGTCATCCGGCGGCCTCGCTGGACCAGGCGCGGCTCGGCGCCTCGCTGGTGCGGCTCGCGGCGACCCCGACGCACCGGCTGCTCGCCCGGCCGGAGCGGACCGCCCGGGAGGCGCTGTCGGGCCGGCTGCCGGCCAGGACCGTGCAGACGGTGCTGCGTCCGCTGCTCGCGGCGCTCCTCGCCGATCCGGACCTGGAGGTGTCGAGCCGGCGCGCGGACCTGGCGCTGCGGGCCTTCGCTCGGGGCCGGGTGTCGGTGCCCGAGGGCGGTTCGGCGGCGGTGCCGTCCCGGCTCGCGGCGGTGCTGCCGGAGGGCACGGTACGGACCGGGGTCCGGGTCACGGAGGTGTCGGCGTCGCGGGTCGCCACGGCCGAGCACGGCACGGTCGGCTGCCGGGCGGTGGTCCTGGCGACGGGGGCGCGGACGGCGGCCGGGCTGCTGCCGGGGCTGCGGGTCCCGGCGTACCACCCGGTGACGGTGCTCCACCACACGGCTCCGGTGGCACCGACGGCGGATCCGACGCTGCTCCTGGAGGCGGACCCGGGCGGGCCGGTCGCGCACACCGCGGTGATGAGCGCGGTGGACCCGACGCGGGCGCCGGCGGGCCGGCCGCTGATCACCTCGACGGTGCTCGGGACGCCGCCGGACGACACCGAACGGCGGGTCCGCAAGCACCTGGCGGCGCTGTACGGCACCTCCACGGACGAGTGGGAGCTGCTGGCCCTGCACCACACCCGGGACGCGGTCCTGGCGACGCCCCCGGCGCACGACCCGTGCCGCTCGGTGCGGCTGCTCGCGGGCCTGTACGTCTGCGGCGACCACCGCGGGGCGGGCACCCTGCGCTCCACCCTGGCCTCCGGGGAGCGCGCGGCCGGGGCCGTCCTGGCCGACCTGGGCCTGCGCGCGCCGGTCCTGGAGGAGGCGGAGGAGGCGGCCTGAGGCCGCGGCGGGTCAGCCGAGGGCGGCCACGCGGTCGCGGTAGGTGCGGACGGGCGGGGCGTCGCGATAGGGCTCGAGGCGGCGCTCGAAGTCGCGGACGTACTCGATCGCGCGGGCGGAGCGCATCTCGGCGGCCTGCTGGGCGGCCTCGGCGCCGAGCGCGCACGCCTGGTCCAGTTCGCCGAGGGCGAGCCGGGCGGTGGCGAGGACGACCCGGCAGAAGAGGCGGCTGCGGGCGTAGCCGGGGGCGCGGAGCTGGAGCGCGCGCTCGGCGTGCTGGGCGGCGGGGCGGTACTGCTGGAGGTCGCGGTGGCAGTGGCCCAGCTCGTCGGCGAGCTGGGCCTCGTCGAAGGCGCGGGCCCAGGAGGGCACCTCGTCGCCGGGCCGGGCGGACTCCAGGGCCCGCTCGGCGCGGACGAGGGAGGCGCTGCACGCGCGGGCCTCGGAGAGGACGGCGTGGCCGCGCGCCTCGACGGCGTGCAGCATCGCCTGGACGACGGGCGGGGCCGCGGAGCCGACGCCCTGCTGGGCGACCCGGGCGAGCTGCACGGCCTCGCGGCCGTGGCCGAGGTAGACGGCCTGGCAGCTCATGGTGAGCAGCACGTAGGAGCCGTACGCCCGGTCCCCCGCGGCCTGCGCGAGGCGGAGCGCCTGCACGAAGTAGCGCTGGGCGAGGCCGTGGGCGGCGATGTCGTACGAGGTCCAGCCGGCGAGCCGGGTGAGGTCGGCGGCCGCGGCGAAGAGCCGCCGGCCGGTGGCCTCGCCGTAGGTGCCGCGGAGCATGGGCTCGGCCTCGTGCTCCAGGTAGCGGACGAGGGCCTGGCGGGCGTGGCCGCCGCCGTAGGCGTGGTCCAGGGTGCGGAAGAGGTCGCCGACGGAGCGAAGGGCGGCGATGTCGCCGCCGGTGACGCGCTGCCCGGGGCCGCGTTCCGTCCCGCGCTGGCGGGGGACGGAGAAGCGGCCCTGCGGGGGCACGCGGGGGTCGGTGCCGATGGCCCGGACCGGTCCGCCCCCGGGGCGGACCACCGGCACGGGGGCGGCCGGCTCGCCGCGGGCGACCCGGTCGTCGGCGCGGCCGATGAGCCAGTCGCGGCTGGGCACGACGAGTCCGGCCGGGGTGAAGGCGATCTTGCGGAGCTCGGCGTGGCTGCCGGAGTCCTTGCGCCACAGGCCGCTGACGATGTCCACGGCCTCCTCGGGGGTCGCGGCGAACTCCAGGCCCGCGTAGACCGGCGCGCAGGCGTCGAGGCCGAGGTCCTGGGCGGAGAGCCGGCGGCCGAGCCGGCGGGTGAAGACCTCGGCGATGAGGGCGGGCGTGGTGCCGCGCGGCTGCTGCCCGCGCAGCCACCGGGTCACCGAGGTCTTGTCGTACCGCAGGTCGAGCCCGTGCTCCAGTCCCAGCTGGTCCACCCTTCTGGCGAGCCCCGCGTTCGAGAACCCGGCTTCGGCGATGAGCGCGGCGAGCTGGCGGTTCGGGACGCGCTGCGGTGGTCGTTCCGTCATCGGCTGTGCGGTCTCCTGCCTTCGGGCGCAGGTGGCAGCCCGTTTCGACCCTCATGGAACGGCGTGAATGTAGCGGTCATCCCGGCCCGTACCGCCAGCTTCGCCCCACATTCATCCGATCGTGTGAGGAACCGGAACCCTCGTTGCCATTCCGCGCTGACCGGAGCCCACCCTTCCGGGGCGGTGCCGGACCCCCCGAAGGGTTTCCGGCGTGTCGCCGTACAGTGGCATGGGCGCGTATGACGCAGGGTGCCGGGCCGGCTCCCGCCCCGGGACGATCCCCGGAACCCGGCCGCGGGCACCCAGGAGGAGGCATGGCCGTGAGTGAGCTGCAATTCGTCCGCCTGGGCTTCGGCGAGGACGCCGTCGAGTACCGGACGGCCTGGGACAAGCAGCGCGAGGTGCACGCCGCGCGGTTCGCCGACGAGACCGGCGACATCTGCCTGCTCCTGGAACACCCCCCGGTCTACACGGCGGGCCGGCGCACGGCGGAGAACGAGCGGCCGCTCGACGGGACCCCGGTCGTCGACGTCGACCGCGGCGGCAAGATCACCTGGCACGGCCCCGGCCAGCTCGTCGGCTACCCGATCCTCAAGCTGCCCCGCCCGGTGGACGTCGTCGCGCACGTGCGCCGCCTGGAGGAGGCGCTGATCCGCACCGCCGCCGACTTCGGCGTGGCGACCAGCCGGGTCGAGGGGCGCAGCGGCGTCTGGGTCCTGGGCGACCCGGTCGAGCAGCGGCCGTCGCTGGGCGGGCTGTCGCTGGACTTCGACCCGCGGCTGACGGACGAGGAGTTCGACCCGCGTCTGAACGGCCCCGAGTACGCCCCCTCCAACGCCGGCCAGCGGCGCGAGGACCGCAAGCTCGCCGCCATCGGCATCCGGGTCGCCAAGGGCGTCACCATGCACGGCTTCGCGCTCAACGTGAACCCGGACAACGCGTGGTTCGACCGGATCATCCCGTGCGGCATCCGGGACGCGGGCGTGACCTCGCTCGCCAACGAGCTGGGCCGGGACGTCACGATCGAGGAGGTCCTGCCGGTCGCCGAGCGGCACCTGCGGGACGTGCTGGAGAACGCGGAGCTCAGGCCGCGCGAGATCGCGCGCGAGACGGAACGGGCCTCGGCCTAGGAATGCCTGGCTCTGGCCATGGGTTGGCCAGACGTAGCAAGGCATGGAAGCAACGGGCGTACCCTGGTGTGCGCCGAAGAATCGAAGCTACAGGAGCCGATGTGTCCGCAGTCGCACCCGACGGACGCAAGATGCTGCGCCTGGAGGTCCGGAACGCCCAGACCCCCATCGAGCGCAAGCCCGAGTGGATCAAGACCCGCGCCAAGATGGGGCCCGAGTACACCAAGATGCAGAGCCTCGTGAAGAGCGAGGGCCTGCACACCGTGTGCCAGGAGGCCGGCTGCCCCAACATCTTCGAGTGCTGGGAGGACCGTGAGGCGACCTTCCTCATCGGCGGCGACCAGTGCACCCGGCGCTGCGACTTCTGCCAGATCGACACCGGCAAGCCGGAGGCGCTCGACCGCGACGAGCCGCGGCGCGTGGGCGAGTCGGTCGTCACGATGGACCTGAACTACGCCACCATCACCGGCGTCGCCCGCGACGACCTGGAGGACGGCGGCGCCTGGCTGTACGCCGAGACCGTGCGCCAGATCCACCAGCAGACCGCCGAGCGCGCCGCCGGCCGCACCAAGGTCGAGCTGCTCGCCCCGGACTTCAACGCGGTGCCGGAGCTCCTGGCGGAGGTCTTCGCCTCCCGCCCCGAGGTCTTCGCGCACAACGTGGAGACGGTGCCGCGGATCTTCAAGCGGATCCGCCCCGGCTTCCGCTACGAGCGCTCGCTGGACGTCATCACCAAGGCCCGTGACTACGGTCTGGTCACGAAGTCCAACCTGATCCTCGGCATGGGCGAGACCCGCGAGGAGATCAGCGAGGCGCTCCGGCAGCTGCACGACGCCGGCTGCGAGCTCATCACGATCACCCAGTACCTGCGCCCCTCGCTCCGCCACCACCCGGTGGAGCGCTGGGTGAAGCCCCAGGAGTTCGTGGAGCTGAAGGACGAGGCCGACGAGATCGGCTTCTCCGGCGTGATGTCGGGCCCGCTGGTCCGCTCCTCGTACCGCGCCGGCCGTCTGTACCAGCAGGCGATCGAGAAGCGGGGCTCGACGGTGGACGCCGTTCAGGCGGTGTGAGTCGCCGCACAAGCGGTTACCTGCCGGTAGGACACGGTGGGAGGGCGGCCCGTACGGCCCCGCAGCTCAGCGGGGCGGTACGGGCCGCTCCGCCGTACGGAGGGCCGGCGTCAGCGTTTCATCAGTGTTTGACCGCCGGGTCATGCGCTGGTAACACCGTTCTGTGAGCATGGATCCACACACCGCCACCAGCCGCTCACTCCCCCACCTCGTCTCATCCGCACTGCGAGAGAGGACCCCTCATGCCGGCCGCATCGACCCACGTCCGGGCCGCCGCCCTCCCGTCCGTCACGGACGCCCTCCGCGCCGTCGAGGGGCTGCTCCTGGGCGCGGGACAGCGCACCGCACGGCGCAACGCCTGGACCTCCGTCCTGGAGGACCGCCGCCGCGCCAAGGACCGCATCGAGGCCCAGCACGTCCTGGAGGCCGCGTCCGGCCGGACGTCCCGGGCCACGTAGACTTCAAGACATGGCGAGGAAGGCAAACACGGGCGGCGCTGACGCCGCGAACCCCGGGCGACTGAAGCAGATCGCCCTCACGTACAAGATGACCCGGAAGGCCGACCCCAAGGTCGGGCTCGTCGTGGCCGGCGTGGGCATCGTCGTACTCGGTGTCCTCCTCGGTATCGGCTTCCTGATCGGACACCCGGTCTACCTGGGCATCCTGGGCTTCGTCCTGGCGTTCCTGGCGATGGCGATCGTCTTCGGACGGCGCGCCGAGCGGGCGGCCTTCGGACAGATGGAGGGCCAGCCGGGTGCCGCCGCGGCGGTGCTGCAGAACATCGGGCGCGGCTGGACCGTGACCCCAGCGGTCGCGATGAACCGCAGCCAGGACGTGGTGCACCGGGCGGTCGGCCGCCAGGGCATCGTCCTGGTCGGCGAGGGCAACCCGAACCGGCTGAAGCCCCTCCTCGCGGCCGAGAAGAAGAAGATGGCCCGCGTCCTGGTCGACGTGCCGGTGACGGACCTCGTCGTCGGCAACGACGAGGAGCAGGGCCAGGTCCCGCTCAAGAAGGTCCGCACCAAGATGCTGAAGCTGCCCCGGCTGCTCAGCGGCCCCCAGGTGACGGCCGCCAACGACCGGCTCCGGGCGATGGGCGACCTGATGTCCAACATGCCCCTCCCGAAGGGCCCGATGCCCAAGGGCATGAAGATGCCGCGCGGCGGGAAGATGCGCTGACCCGCACGAGAACGAGAACGGCGGTGCCCCGGACCTCACGAGGTCCGGGGCACCGCCGTTTCGCGTCCGGTGGGCGCGGCGGGTCGTTTCCGCGTCCGGTGGGCGCCGCGGGTCAGACGCGCACCTGGACCGCGCCCGAGAGGCGGTCGTGGAGGCCGCGGCCGTCCCGGTCCCAGATCAGGGCGGGGATCGCCAGACAGGTGAGGGCGGCGCGGAGCACCGCGCGGGGCAGCGTGATCCGGCCCCCCTGGACCGAGACGACCCGCAGGCGGAAGAGGAGCTTGCCCGGGGTGGCGCCGACGGTGCCCACGGTCAGGGCGTTCAGGACGAACAGGATGAGCAGGGCCCAGTTCGCGGTCGCCTGGTTGTAGCCGTCGGTGAGGAGACCGTATGCGATCAGCAGGCACAGGCCCCAGTCCACGGCGAGCGCCCCGAGCCGCGCCCCGGGACGGGCGATCGAGCCCGGTCCCTCCTCGGGGAGGCCCAGCTGCTTGCCCCGGTGGCCGAAGTCCACGCCTGCTTGCTCCGCCGCGGCGCGGGGGCCGGAGAGCCACGATCCCAGTGCTTGCCTGTTGTCCACCCGACCACCGTACTGCGCCCGTTTTCGATCACTTCGGTCCGGGTACGCGTGGGGCGCGTCATGAACACGACGGGGGCGCGGCGCGGGGCGCGACACGGAGCGCCGCCACCCGCCCCGGTTAACTTCGACGAAACAAATGGGTCATGCTTGAGAAATCCCGACTGCCTAGGGTCGGGTCCGAGCGTGCGCCACCGCACTGGCCGCATCACCGAGCTGCAACCCCGCCCCTCCCCGGGCCGGGAGTAGGAGGAGTTGGATGTCCAAGCACGGGTTCCAGAACGCCGAAGAGGTCGCGAAGTTCATCAAGGACGAGGACGTCAAGATGGTCGACGTCCGCTTCTGCGACCTTCCCGGCGTGATGCAGCACTTCTCGATCCCTGCGACGGCCTTCGACCCGTCCGAGGAGCTGGCCTTCGACGGCTCGTCGATCCGCGGCTTCCAGGCCATCCACGAGTCCGACATGTCGCTGCGCGCGGACCTCTCCACGGCCCGTCTGGACCCCTTCCGCCGCGACAAGACGCTCAACATCAACTTCTTCATCCACGACCCGATCACGGGTGAGGCCTACAGCCGCGACCCGCGGAACATCGCGAAGAAGGCCGAGGCGTACCTCGCCTCCACCGGCATCGCCGACACCGCGTACTTCGGTCCCGAGGCCGAGTTCTACGTCTTCGACTCGGTCCGCTTCGAGACCTCCGCGAACCAGGGCTTCTACCACATCGACTCCGAGGCCGGCGCCTGGAACACCGGTGCGGAGGAGAACAACCGCGGCTACAAGGTCCGCTACAAGGGCGGCTACTTCCCGGCCCCGCCGGTCGACCACTTCGCCGACCTGCGCTCCGAGATGTCCCTGGAGCTGGAGAAGGTCGGCCTCCAGGTCGAGCGCCAGCACCACGAGGTCGGCACCGCCGGCCAGGCCGAGATCAACTACAAGTTCAACACGCTGCTCGCCTCGGCCGACGACCTGATGCTGTTCAAGTACATCATCAAGAACGTCGCCTGGCGGAACGGCAAGTCCGCGACCTTCATGCCGAAGCCGATCTTCGGCGACAACGGCTCGGGCATGCACGTCCACCAGTCGCTGTGGTCCAACGGCGACCCGCTGTTCTACGACGAGGCCGGTTACGCGGGTCTCTCGGACACCGCCCGCTACTACATCGGCGGCATCCTCAAGCACGCCCCGTCGCTGCTCGCCTTCACCAACCCGACGGTGAACTCCTACCACCGCCTGGTCCCGGGCTTCGAGGCGCCGGTCAACCTGGTCTACTCGCAGCGCAACCGCTCCGCCGCCATGCGCATCCCGATCACGGGCTCGAACCCGAAGGCCAAGCGCGTCGAGTTCCGCGCGCCGGACCCGTCCTCGAACCCGTACCTCGCCTTCTCCGCCCTCCTCCTCGCGGGCCTCGACGGCGTCAAGAACAAGATCGAGCCCATGGAGCCGATCGACAAGGACCTGTACGAGCTCGCCCCCGAGGAGCACGCGAGCGTCCCGCAGGTCCCGACCAACCTGGAGGCCGTGCTCAAGGCCCTGGAGGAGGACAACGAGTACCTCCAGGCCGGCGGCGTCTTCACCTCCGACCTGATCGAGACCTGGATCGACTACAAGCGCACCAACGAGATCGCCCCGATCCAGCTCCGCCCGCACCCGCACGAGTTCGAGCTCTACTACGACCTCTAAACCGCGAGGCGCACAGACGCACGGCTGAGGGCCGCCGCCCCGGAAGGACTCCGGGGCGGCGGCCCTCGCCGTTTCCTCGTGCCGTTCTCCCCCGCGGGCCCGTGGCGGTCCGGTAGCGTGTCCCTGTCGCCGGTCCGCCACGCGGGTCCGGGAGCCGGCAGTAGTACGCGAGCCCGGAACTCGCCGAAGCCGAGCAAAGGTGTGGAGCACCTGCCGCGTGGGTGAGAGGTTCCTGTTCTCTTCCGGTATGTGATCCCTGGCGCGCCGACCGGGCGGCGCTGAGGTGAAACATGCCCGCACACACAGCCATCGCCCGCGACCGCTCCCTCGGTCTCGACGACTGCCGGCCGGAACAGCGGGCCTTCCGCGTCCTGTTCGCGCTCGGCTACTTCAACAACGATCCCCACGCGTACGAGGGACCTGCCGGCTGGCACGTCTCGGTGCTCTCCGCCTACACCGTCACGCTCTCCCCTCGCCGGGACCGCCTGGTGATCATCGCCGACGTCCCGGACAACGTGACGCGGCGGCTGCTGCGCGGCCCCGCGGGCGGCAGCGGCCTGCCCGGGCTTCGCTTCGTCGAGCACCGCGGCTCCTCCAGCTACGTCCTGCGCCATCTGCCGACGGGAGCGGAGCTCGTCGTCACGGGCAACGCCTCGGGCAAGCCCGAAGGCCGCGTCTCCGAGCCGCACTTCGACACCTTGAGCACCGCCGTGCCGGTCACCGAGGTGGAAGCGGAGCAGCTCCGTCGGGTGCCCGAGGCGACCGAGGACGCGCAGCGCCTCCTCGCCGGGGTCCTGACCCGCATCACCGCCCGCGACCCCCACCGCTGCTGGGCGATCGGCAACTGGTTCTACGATCCGCTGACCCGCCCGGGATGGCTCGACATGGACCACAGGCAGCACCGGACCCTTCGGGGCCGCGGCGACCACTGGGTGCTGAGCTGGGGTGCGATTCCGTACGCGAGCGATCTGGTCGCCTCCGTGACGGACCCGGTCATCGGCATCGCGGGGGCCGGGCGGGAGCGGGACGGCGGAGACACCGTGATCACCCTCGGCACCGCGTCGCTCCGGCTGCGCTCGGAGGTGCGGACCTCATGATGCAGTTCCCTGTGATCGATGCGGGCATCCCCTGGTGGGCCGCCTGCCTGCTCGCGGTGTTCTCGGCCCTCGCGTGGTCCGCCCTGAGGGCGCTCCGCATCCTGGTTCCCAGCAGGTCCGAGGACCTGCTCAGGTGGTGGATCGCCGTCCTTCGTCACCGCCGGCTCCGCTCACCGTCCAGGAACACGGCCGCCGCCCCGGAGTCACCGGAGCGGCGGCCGCAGGGGTCATCACCCCCTCCGCGTCGGCGTCGCGTCAGTGGGTCTGGCGGATGAAGGTGCGGACCAGGCGGCAGGTGGTGTCGGAGGGCGGGTGGATGCCTATGCGGATGGCCGTGGTGCGGATGGTGGCGTTCGTGGCCTTCGACGGGATGTAGACGCCGGCGTCGAGGAGGGCGATCGCGAGGCGCATGGCCTTGAGGCGGCGGTTGTGCGTGATGTACCACGCGCGCGGGCGGCCGGCCGGGAGGGGCTTCTTCAGGAGCGGCGTGAAGGGTTCGATGGACGGCCTGCGGATCACGGCTGTTGCCATGGGCTACCTCCTGGCGAACGGTGGCGGGGGCCCTCCCCGGGGCCCTTGCCTTCAGCTCCTATTTTAGTGGCTGCCACTGACAATCGGGCCTGGTCGGACGGGGTTTACGGGTAGCTTGGAGGGATGGAGATCTGGATCAATCCCGCCTGTTCCAAGTGCCGCGGCGCCCTCACCCTGCTCGACGCCGAGGGGGCCGAGTACACCGTCCGGAAGTACCTGGAGGACGTGCCCTCCGCGGACGAGATCCGGGGTGTCCTGGAGCGGCTGGGGCTGGAGCCCTGGGACATCACGCGGACCGGCGAGGCCGTCGCCGGGGAGCTCGGCGTGAAGGGGTGGGGGCGGGCCCCGGAGGACCGCGAGCGGTGGATCGAGGCCCTGTCGGCGCACCCGAAGCTCATCCAGCGCCCGATCATCACCGCCGACGACGGCACGGCCGTCGTCGGGCGCTCGGAGGAGGCCGTGCGGGACGCGCTCGGGCGGGGCTAGGCGATGTCTTCACATGATCTTGCCTGGTGGATCACGGTGTCACGATGCGTCGCCATGAACTGTCCGACTCCGAGCGGGAGTCGTGGGCGTGACATTTGACGACAGAGCCCAGGGCGTCTCGGTCTCGGCCTCCGCGGTTCGGTCGGCCTTGGCGAGCTGACCGCACTTGCCCTTCGCGAGACACCCGCCGGCTCGGCGAGTCACCGGAGGATGTGGGCGGCTTCGACCTGGTGGAGGTGGATGAGGATGTCGTAGGAGCGGCCGAGGGCGGTTGCCGGGTCGTCGGTCGACCAGTACAGGCCGTAGGAGCGGGTGGGGCGGGCTTCGGCGAGCCAGGTGCGGGCCGCTGGGGGCGCGGTGCGCAGGTCGATGCTGAAGTCGCGGTGGCGGAGCCTGTCGAGGGTGTACTCGTTGTGCCCCTTCGGGGCGGGGGCGACGGTGTATGCCTTGGGCTGCTGGGCGGTGAAGTCGGGCAGGGCGTTGACGGTGCCCTGGTTGAAGGTCAGGCCGATGTTGATGTAGTCCAGGCCGAGTTGTGCGCGCAGGAAGGCACCGGTGGGTTCCGGAAACTCAGCCGGGTTGTCGCTGGTGTAGGCGACGTGGCCGTTGTTGGAGGCGAGCAGGATGCGGCCGCCTTCGTGTCGCAGCCACCAGGCTGTGTTGGCGGCCATGGCACGGTCGCGGTAGCGCATGCGCTCGGGGAACTGCTCATCGGGGAAGGCGTAGCCGGTGAAGCTCTGGGCGATAGCGGTGGCGTTCTGCAGGGCCCAGGCGTACGCCCGATCGGTGTCGCGGCCCGTGGCGCGGGGGCGGCCGTGGTCGCGGAGCAGCGCCACGGCGGCGTCGGCCCGGTCGGCCTCGGCGCGGCGTGTCGGGACGTCCTTGGTCAGCTGGCCGACCATCCACGGCCCTGCTTGCGTTCCGGCCGTCGGCTTCAGTTCCGCGTAGAGGTCGCCGATGCGCTCGGCCAGGTCGGGGCGGTGCGCGGCGAGGTAGTCGGTGACGTGGTCGAAGGCGTCGGGTCCGGCATAGCCGAGGTCGTTGCCCACGAACCGCAACGGCGGCCGGTCGGGGTGGGTGATGTTGTAACGGCGCATCCACCGGATCAGGTCGAGGTACTCCTGGGTGTTCCAGAAGACGTACTGGCCCTGGAACTCGTCCCGCATGATCTGCGCGGGATCGCCGATGCCGCGAGTGACGTAGGCGTCCAGTCGCAGGCCGGTGCTCCAACTCGCCTCCAGGGTGAAGGTGGTGAAGCCCTTGGTGGCGACAAGATGGCGGAAGACCCGCTGCTTGAGCGTGAAGAACTCGTGGGCGCTGTGGCTGGCCTCTCCCAGGCCCACGACGCGGGCGCCGCCGATCATACGGCCGAGCCCGTTCAGGTCGCTCAGGGGCCGTGAGCTGCGGTTCAGGGCGTTGACCGGCTCGGCGGCCGAGGGGGTCGACGCCGCGGCGGTGCCGGTGCCGAGGGTCCCTGCGGCGAGGACGGCGGCGGTGGCCAGGCTGAGCAGACGGCGGCGGCTGACGGGGTGCGTGTGGCTCATGGGATCTCCCTCGACTGGTGGGTGCGGCACGACAGTACTCAGAATTTGGGCGCTTGCACAAGACGCACGTCTCATTCATTCGCCTCACGCGTACGCGCAATACATCGGGTAGCGTTCTCGGCATGGGAAATCGCGAGGATCTACTGGCGGGAGCCAGGCGCTGCCTGGAGGAGAAGGGCTGGGCCCGGACCACGGTGCGCGACATCGTGACGGCGGCCGGCGGCGTGAGCATGGCGGCCATCGGCTACCACTTCGGCTCCCGTGAGGCGCTCTTGAACGCCGCGCTCATCGAGGCGATCGACGAGTGGGGCACACGGATCGGCCGCACACTGGCCTCCTTCGGCGAAGCCGGAAGCAGCCCGGCCGTGCGCTACGAGGCGATGTGGGCGGAGATCATCAAGTCCTTCCAGGACGACCGGACGCTGTGGCTGGCCACGCTCGAAGCCCTGCTCCAGGCGGAACACTCCGACGATCTGCGCCGCTACCTGGCCGGAAGTCAGGCCCAGGGCCGCCAGGGTCTGGCCGCACTGCTGCTCGGCACACCCGAGGACGAGATCGACGACACCGCCGCCCGCACCCTGGGCGCCGCGCAGATGGCCCTGTTCACCGGTCTGATGACGCAGTGGCTCACCGACCCCGACCAGGCTCCTGACGCCTCTGAGATCGTCGCGGGTCTACGCGCCCTCACCGGCATCGTCGACGCCCACGAGTAGCCGAGGCGTCGACGGGGCCACCCGATCGCCGGACAACGACAGGCAGCGGGCACGTCCCGTCCGGCCGTCCCGGTCCGGAACTTCCGCACGATCCCGTTCAGGACCCTGCGGTCGTCCAGCCGCTTGCGCCCCCGCAGGCCCGTGTCAGAGAGTCCCGGTGCGGGCTTCCGTCGTGGCGCGGGCTTCCGCTTCGGTGAGGAGTTCCGTGAGGCGGAGGGCGAAGCGGGCGTCGCAGGGGTGGGGGGTGCCGGTGCGGGCCGCCGCGAGGAGGGCGTCGACGGCGTGGGTGTACGCCTCCGCCGCGCCGTTCCAGGCGGGCAGCTCGGCGCGGCCCTCCGTGCCGTACAGCGTGATCGCCGCGCCGGCCGCCGCCGGCGGGGCGCTGAGGGTGAGGGTGGCGGTGCTGCTCGCGCCCGAGGTGTGGCGGAGGGTCAGGTGGTGGGTGTCCTGCGGACCCTTCACGGCCGTCAGCGAGGTCACGTCGCCGAGGACCGGCAGGAGGACCGAGAGGACGTGCGGGCCGACGTCCCAGAGGCCGCCCTTCTCCCGGCGCCAGGGGGAGGCCGCGTACGGGCTCTCGGAGCCGGCCGCGTAGAGGGAGCCGAGCCAGCGGGCCTCGGCGACGTACCAGCCGCCAGCCGCCCGCTGCTCCTCGATCCATCGGGCGGTCTCGGGGGCGAAGCGCAGGGTGCAGAAGACGACCGAGGCGACGTCCGCCTTCTCCGCCGCCTCCACGACCTCCCGGGCCCCGGCGACCGTGGTGGCGAGGGGCTTGTCGAGGAGGAGGTGGCAGCCGGCCTCGGCCGCGCGGGCGGCGACGCCGGCCTGGACGTCCGGCGGGAGCGCCACCGCCACGGCGTCGCACTCCGCCAGGAGCAGGTCCAGGTCCTCGTACGCGCGCGTGCCGAAGGCCGCGGCCAGCTCGGCGGCCGCCTCCGGGCGCCGGCCCCACACCCCGGCGAACTCGACCCCCTCGTGCGCGGCGAGGGCCGGCGCGTGGGTGCGGGCGGCCCAGGGGCCGGTGCCGACGAGTCCGATACGGGGGCGCTGGTGTGCGGGGAGGAGAGCCATGGGACCAGTCTGCCCTCCCGGCCGCGCGGGGTCCCGGCCGCGGGGTCCCGGCCGCGCGGGGTCCCGGCCGATATCCGGTGGCCGGGCTCCCCGGGGCCGGTGTTAGCGTGCACGGGTGCCGGCCGCGGGACTTCGGCGTGACTTCCGGAACCTGCCTGGTAAAGCAACGTCTTCGCTGATCGCGCTCCCCTTCCCCGGCCGGCACACCGACACGCGAGAAGGGGGACGCCGTGTCCGAGCTCGTCGCCGCCGAGGACGTGCTGCTGTTCGTCAACGCGGCCGTGACCGCCACCGGGCAGCGGGAGTTCCGCTCCTCCGCCGCCGAGCAGCGGCTGTCGCTCGACTTCGTCCACGAGTACGTACGGGTCAACTACCGGCCGCTGTACGCGGCGTCCCTCGCGCTCGACATCAACGACCACAACGCGGCCCTCGTCGTCGAGCAGCTGCTGCGGACGCCCGGCGAGGCCGGCGAGGGTGAGGGCCGGCTCGTCGCGGCCCGGCTGGCGCGGATGGCGCCTCAGCGGGTGTACCGGCTCTTCGGGCGGCTGCGGCAGGCCGGGGTGAACAACCGGCGCACGCGCGCGATCGCGCGGGAGTGGCTGGCGGCCCGGCCCGATCCGGCGCTCGACGCCGTGAAGTACCGGGCCGGGGTCAAGGCCGTCCACAAGCACGCGCACGTGCCGGCCGCCGACGCCGAGACCGGGGACTTCCTCTTCGCGCCGGGGCGCCGGGTCCGGTACGAGAACCGGACGCTGGAGGCGTACCGGCGGGCGCAGTACGACGAGAGCGCGCTGTACGGCCTTCCGTTCACCGTCGCCGAGGGGTTCGCGGCGAAGCACGGGGTGGACCGGGCGGTGTTCCTGGAGCGGATCGCGCCCCGGATGACCCGTCTCGAACGGCTGCGGAGCGAGCGGGCGGCGGGGCGCGGGGCGGGGGCCTCGGACCTGGCCGTGATGCCGCTGACGCGGCTGGCGCTGTACGTGCTGTCGCTGCCGTTCGCGGAGCGGGCGGCGCGGCGGGAGGAGCTGACCGGATCGCTGCGGGCCGCGGCGCTCCGGGCGGCGGGTCCGTACGCGGGGAGCTGGGGGCGGGTCGCGGCCGTGCTCGACGACAGCTTCTCCTCGTCGGGTTCGGCGGTGAAGCGGCGCCGGCCGCTGGCGGTGGCGCTCGGCTGCCACTTCCTCCTGGAGGCGCTGGCGGCGCCGGGCGCGTACACCGGCCTGTGGACCTCGGGCGGTACGGATCCGCTGCTGGTCCGGCCGTACGGGCCCACCCCGCTGGGGCTGCGGATCCTGGACGCGCTCGACGGCGGGCCGGAGCGGCTGGTGATCGTCTCGGACGGCTGGGACAACGCGCCGCCGGGGCTCGCGGGCGAGGTGCTGCGGGTCTGGCGCTCGCGGCTCGATCCGGACCGGCGGACCGCGGCGGTGCATGTGAACCCCGTATACGACGCGGGGGTGTTCGACGTGCGCCGGCTGGGGCCTTCGGTGCCGGCGGTCGGGATCCGGGACGCGGAGGACCTGCCGGCGCTGGTGGAGATCGCCGGGTTCGCCGAGGGGCGGACCGGGCTGACGGAGCTGCGCGCCTATCTGGACCGGCGGGTGGCGGACTGCCTGGCGGCGCACGAGAAGGGAGCGGGGGCGTGACGCGGATCGATCTGACCGGTCTCGAGGTCCGTCCCTCGCAGGTCTGGGGCGGGGTGCGGCTGGTGCCGCTGGTGCGGGCCGAACCGGTCGCGGGGCTGCGGCTGCACCGGGAGGTGTACGGGAGCGCGGCCCGGTCCGACGGCGGGTACGTGTCGTCCCCCTCCTCCGTCGACGTCGGCGACGGCTCCGTCTACACCTCGTACATCCCGCACGGCTTCGTCGCGGACTGGTCGGGGGCGGAGCGCGAGGAGGCGGTGTACGGGACGCGGCTGGGGGACGGGCCGTCGGCCACCGTGCCGCTGCGCGCCCCGCACCACCGGCTGGCGAAGCGACGCCGCGGCGAGCGCCGGCTGCGGTTCCTGCCGCTCCACCTCGCGCTGGACGGCTATCTCTCGCTGCACTTCGGCGGGCCGTCGGTGCTGTGGGAGGAGTGGTCGCGGGAGGCGCTGCGGCGGGGGCTCTCGCCGCGCGCGGAGGCGGCGTACGCGGGCGTGGACGTGCCGGGGCTGGCGGAGGCCCTGCGGATCTTCGAGCTGCACCCGGGTCAGTGCGGGGTCCTCGTGTACACGGCGGACGCGCTGGCAGCGGCGTTCGTGGTGCCGCACCCGGAGGACTACCGGCTGCTGCACCCGACGCTGGTGGAGGACCTGTACGGCGAGCTGGTGCACCAGTACGCGTACTACGGCGGCCCGGTGCCCGAGTTCGCGGCGCGGATCCGGGACGGGGCCGGCGGGATCCGGGACCTCACGGACCTGCGGGCGGCGGCCCGGGAGCAGGAGCGGCGCTGGGCGGTGGCGCACGACGGGCTGATGGCACGGGACCTGCTGGAGACCCCGTACGCCTTCGAGCGGGTGTACCGGATGGGGTCGTTCGAGCTCCACCGCTTCCTGCCGCCGTTCCTGCGGGACGGGCGGGAGCAGCACATCGGCGAGCTGATCTCCGACCACAAGGGGCGGACGGCCTATCTGAAGACCTTCCGGCTCTCGGACGCGCAGGTCAGGCGGGGGTACCTGCTCCGCCGGCTGGCGGCCTGCGACTGGCACCCCGGCCGGACGGCCGAGGAGCTGGGGACCTCGCGGGACGAGCTGGTGCGGCGGATCCGGGCGGCGGGCTTCGGCGCGCTGCTGGACGCGCACGGGCTCGCACAGGCGGCCCGCAATGCGCAGGAAAGCTGAGTAACACGGGGTTCACAAACGGGCAACCGAAGGGAAATCCCGTGTTGCGAAGCTGCGGTCACACGAAAGGCGCAGTCACGGCGGGCCGGGTACCGGTCGGGCGGTCGGCGCCGACACCGCAGCTCTCGCAGCGCCGCGAGCCGCCGCGGACTCCCGCAGCAGCACGCCACGCCCTAAGGATGACCCCGTGACCTTCAAGGCTGAGTACATCTGGATCGACGGCACCGAGCCGACCGCGAAGCTTCGCTCGAAGACGAAGATCATCGCGGGCGAGGTCCTGCCGCTGGCGGAGCTGCCGATCTGGGGCTTCGACGGTTCCAGCACCAACCAGGCCGAGGGTCACGCGTCGGACCGCGTCCTCAAGCCGGTCTTCACCTGCCCGGACCCGATCCGCGGCGGCGACGACATCCTGGTGCTGTGCGAGGTCCTCAACACGGACATGACCCCGCACTCCTCCAACACCCGCGCCGCGCTGGTCGAGGTCGCCACGAAGTACGCCGCCCAGGAGTCGATCTTCGGCATCGAGCAGGAGTACACCTTCTTCGAGGGCACCCGTCCGCTCGGCTTCCCGGTCAACGGCTTCCCGGCCCCGCAGGGCGGTTACTACTGCGGCGTCGGCGTGGACGAGATCCACGGCCGTCCGATCGTCGAGGCGCACCTGGAGAACTGCCTCAAGGCGGGCCTGGGCATCTCCGGCATCAACGCCGAGGTCATGCCGGGCCAGTGGGAGTTCCAGGTCGGCCCGCTGGCGCCGCTGGAGGTCTCGGACCAGCTGTGGATCGCCCGCTGGCTGCTCTACCGCACCGCCGAGGACTTCAACGTCTCCGCGACGCTCGACCCGAAGCCGGTCAAGGGCGACTGGAACGGCGCCGGCGCGCACACCAACTTCTCCACCAAGGCGATGCGCGAGGGCTACGACGCGATCATCACCGCCTGCGAGTCGCTGGGCGAGGGCTCGAAGCCGCTCGACCACGTCAAGAACTACGGCGCGGGCATCGACGACCGTCTGACCGGTCTGCACGAGACCGCCCCGTGGGACCAGTACTCCTACGGCGTCTCCGACCGCGGCGCCTCGGTCCGCATCCCGTGGCAGGTCGAGCAGGACCAGAAGGGCTACATCGAGGACCGCCGCCCCAACGCCAACGTGGACCCGTACGTGGTGACCCGCCTGATCGTGGACACCTGCTGCGAGGCCCTGGCGAAGGCCGGCCAGGTCTGACCGTCCCGCTCACGCGCTTCCCGGGAGGGGCGCCCACCGTTCCGCACGGTGGGCGCCCCTCCCGTCGTGCGTGGTCGTCCGGTGTGTGCGGTCGCCCGTCGCGTGTGGCCGTCCGGTGGTGCGGTGACCGGCGCGTGTGGTCGTCCGGCGCGGGTGCGGGGCTTCGTCATGTGGTCCGCGCGACAGGGGTTTTGGGGTCCCGGGGCTGCCCGCCGGACTTCCCTCCTGGTTTAATAGGGATATGGCCAGCATGGAGCGGGACGAGAGCGCGCGGGGTCGCCATGACCTCGAACCGTTCTGGCCTTCCCGCCAGCACCACGACTTCGACCGGTGCTGTCGGCGCGTGAGGAACGCGCCGGCCCTCTAAAGCCCCGACCGGGCGGATTCCGGTCCCCGGCCTTCGGCCGCCGCGCATGACGCATGACGTACGACCTCCGGTCCGTCCCGCACCTCGCGCGAGAGAGCTGAGTCCTCCCATGGCCCACACCCAGGCTGCCGCCACCCCGCTTCCCACCGCCACCCGTCCCCGCCTGCGCGCCGTCGCCCCCGACGAGGTCGCCGGGCTCGCCCGGGTCGCCGACTTCCTGCCGCCGGGCGCCACGCTGCTGCCGGCCCCTCCGCACGCCCTGCCCACGCTTCCGGGCCGACCGCCGATGGTCGGCTATCTGGTGCTGCTCCCCGCCGAGCAGGAACCGCTCCCGCCCGCGCCGCCGGGCCCGGAGGCCGAGGGGCCGGTCGGGATCGACGGGGAGCGGCGGATCGCCCACGTCGACGGGCGTGCGCTCGACCTGACGTACCTGGAGTTCGAGCTGCTCGCCCACCTCGTGGCCCACCCGCACCGGGTGCACACGCGCGACCAGCTGGTGCAGACGGTGTGGGGGTACGGGCACGTGGGCGACGGCCGGACGGTCGACGTCCACGTCGCCCGGCTGCGGCGCAAGCTGGGCGCCGAGCACCGCCACACGATCCAGACCGTGCGGCGGGTCGGCTACAAGTACCTGCCCTGACCGTCTCCCGGGAGGCGGCGCTCCGCTTCGTCCTCGCCCTGACCACCAGGGCGGGGACGACCTCGGCGTCCGGCCGCGCGCCGGATGGCGGCGGCGGGGAGGGGGGTGAGCGGGGAGGGCTTGTGGTGCCGGGTCGTGGCGGGGCCGTTAACGTCGGGGGGAGCCCTGTCACGGGAGGAGACCCAGCCCATGGCCGCGATCGCCGCCACCTCCGTCGCCAATCTGCGGGACCTCGGCGGTCTGCCGCTGGGCGGCGGGCGTTCCGTACGGGCCGGGCTGGTGCTGCGGTCGGCGCAGCTCGACCGGCTGGAGCCGGAGGAGGAGGCGGTCGGCGGGCTGAAGATCCGTACGGTCGTGGACCTGCGGACGGCGGCCGAGCGGGCCGACCGGCCGGACCGGCTGCCCGACGGGGCCCGGGCGGTCGTCGCGGACGTGCTCGCCGACCACCTGGCGGCGAGCGGACTGCCGCCGGCCGCGCGACTCAAGGACCTGCTCGGCGATCCGGCGCTCGCGGAGCGGCACCTCGGCGGCGGACGGATCCTGGAGGCGATGCGGAGCACGTACCGCGCCTTCGTCACCAGTGACTCGGCCCGCGCCTCCTACCGGACGCTCCTCACCGAGCTCGGCACCCCCGGCGCGGGACCGCTGCTCTTCCACTGCACCGCGGGAAAGGACCGCACGGGCTGGGGCGCGACGGTGGTGCTCGCGCTGCTCGGCGCGGACGAGGCGACGGTGCGGGAGGAGTACCTGGCGGTCAACCCGGCGGTGCGGCAGGCGTTCGCGCCGATGATCGAGGGGTTCATCACCCAGGGCGGCGACCCGGATCTGGTCCTCGCGATGATCGGCGTCCTGCCGGAGTACCTGGACGCGGCGCTGACGGAGGTCGCGGACCGGCACGGCTCGATGGAGGCGTACGTACGGGACGGTCTCGGCGTCTCCGACGAGCTCGTCGCGCTGCTGCGGGAGCGGCTGACGGTGTACGCGGTGTGAGAGGCCGGCCCGGGACCCGAGGGGCTCCGGGGTGACCATCGGAAGAATCGCTCGTTCTGCTGAACGTGACCACCCAGGATCTCGTTCCGTCGCCCGTGGGCCCCGTCGACGTCGAGCAGGCCGAGGCCGCGCTCGTCGAGCGCTATCCGCGCCTCGTGCGCATCGCCTATCTGGTCCTGCCGCCGACGATGGGCCGCAACCGGCGGGTGCTGACCGCGCACGCGCTCGTCCAGCGCGCCCTGCCGCGACGGCGGGTGCCGGGGCCGGCCGTGCCGGACGCCCGGCGGCCCGAGGACGCGGTGGATCCCGGGTACGCGTACGTGCGGGGCGAGGTGCTGCGGCAGGCGCTGGTGGCCGCGCTGCCGCTGCGGCGGCTCGCGGTGCCGCGCCGGGCCCAGCTGCCGCCGCTGCTCCCGCAGGTGTGGGGGCTGCGGCTGTTCCCCCGCGCGGGCGGGGCGGACGAGCTCGCCCTCGACCAGCTGCTCGCGGGCCTCTCCGCGCCGGCCCGCGCCGCGTACGTGCTGCGCGGCCTGGAGCGGCAGGGCGACGCGGAGGTCCTCCGGGTGCTGGCCGCGGCCGGCGCCGAGGACCCGGCGGCGGCCCTCGCCGAACTGGCCGCCCTGGAGGAGGACGGGCCGGTCCCGGACGGGGCGCGGCCCGCTCCGGACCTCCCGGCCGCTCCGGGCGGCGGCGAGCGCCCCGCCCGCGTGGCCGAACAGGCCGGCCCGGGCCGGACCCGCGGCGGCGGCCGCGCCCCCGACGGCTCCCCCGGCTCCCCCGACCGCCCGGCCGGTCCCGAGGCGCCGGCCGCGCCCGCGCCCTCCGCCGGGGGGCGGATCAGCGGGGCCGCGCTGCTGGAGTCGGCCGAGTTCGACCCCTGCACGCTTCAGGCCCGGCCCGGCGACCTGCTGCGGCGGCGGCAGCACGGGCGGGCCGCGCTGGTGGGCGTGGCGGCGCTGCTGGTGTGCGGGGCGCTGCTCGGGCTGCCCGGGGACGGGTGGGGCAGAAACGGTGCTGCTGCGCCGAATTACGCCCGCAACCCCGCCGCCGAGGCCGCGCTCGACCCGGCGAAGGTGAAGCGGGTGACCGCGGCCGTGTGGCCGGGGGCGGTGCGCAGGGACTTCTCGGTGTGGCCGGTGCGCGGGGAGCTCGCCGGGGACGCGGGGCTGCTGCGGCGGGCGCTCGCCGTGTGGGCGCGGCCCGGCGGGGCGGTGGAGTCGTCGGCGACGCCGGGGACTCCCGTCGGGCCGCCGATGGGGCCGCCCCAACTCCTCTTCGCGGGGCGGGTGGACGCGGCCCGGGTGGTGCTCCTCCACGACGGGCTGCGGATCGTGCGGTACGCCGAGCCGGTGGAGGGGACGGCGGGCGCGGCACTCGACTTCGCCCGGACCGACGCGGCCGAGGGCCCCGGCGCCGCGGCGGTGGTCGTGACCCGCGCGGCCGGGAACGTGCGCTACCTGACCGCGCCCTGGGTGACCGGCGCCTCCGTACGGGACCTGCTGATGCCCGGCAAGGAGCCGTGGCCGCTCGGCCGGGACGCGCGCGGGGTGACCGACGCCCTGCCCAGCCCCGCGCAGGCGAAGGAGTGCGCGCGGTGGAACACCCTTCAGCTGAGGGACGGTTCCGGCAGCCGGCTTCTCGGCGACCTCGGCGAGCTGGTGCCCGCCCGGCTGCTGTGGGGCTCCCCCGACGCGCCCGTGGACGCGACCGGCCGCGAGGCGCGGGCGGCCTGGGCGCGGACGGCCTGCCAGCTGACCACGCTGCTCGGGCAGGGCGTGCGGTCGGCGCAGGCGTGGGCGTTCGCCCGGCAGACGCTGCCGGAGGGCGTGGGCCGGGCGACCTGGGTGTGCACCCGGGCGGAGACCTGGCGGGGCACCGGCAGCCGGGTCCTCGCCCAGTTCCTGCCGCCGGACCGGAAGGCGCCGGCCTCGCTCGCGGCCCGCGCCCAGGACGTCCCGGCGTGCGGGGCGCGCGAGCCGAGGGTGCTCGCCGGGGCGCTGTGGCAGGCACCGGGCGGCGGCTGGTACGTGCTGGCGGCGGGCGGCCCGGACGTCGCCTCGGTGGAGGTGACGGGCGGGGTGAAGGCCCGCGCCGAGGGCCCGGTCCTCGCCGCGGCGGCGCAGGCGGGCGCCCGCGCCGAGCTGAGCGCCACCCTGGAGGACGGCCGCCGGATGCCCGCGCTGAGGCAGTGACGGGGCGGCCCCGTCGGCGGGGGTGGCCGCGGCGGTACGAGACCCGGGACGGCGTACGGGCCACCGGCCGCCGGCCACAGCCGTGGAACCCTGGGGCCGGCAGGGCGTACCGGCGGCGGAGCAGGGGCCCGGGACGCCGTGTCCGTCGCGGTGGCGGCAGGCGCGGAGCGGCGCGCCGGTCCCGAGCCGTACCGGCGGCCGGGCAGGGGCCCGGAGCTGGGGCGCCTTGGCGTCGTGGGCCGAAAAAGGCGGTGCACGGCCCTGTCGCGCGTGTCTACTCCTCAGTACATTGACGACATGTCTAATACGCAGCCTGCACCGGTGGCGTCGGAACACGTCGAGCTCAAGGCCCGCAAGGTGGCCTTCGACTGGCAGGAGACCCCGCTCCACTGGGTTCCCGGCGACCCCTTCACCACGCACACGATCAACGTGCTGCACCTCCTGCTCCCGGCCGGCGAGCGATGGTTCGTGCACGTCTACCAGCAGGCGCTGCCGTACATCACCGACGACCGGCTGCGCGAGGACGTCATCGGCTTCATCGGGCAGGAGGCCGTCCACTCGCAGGCGCACGACGACGTCCTGCCGCACCTGCGCCGGCAGGGGCTCGACCCCACGCCGTACACCGCCCAGGTCGACTGGTTCTTCGAGAAGCTGCTCGGCGACCGGACGCTGCCGCCGGGCCGGGCGCGCCGCTGGTGGCTGATGGAGCGGGTCGCGATGATCGCCGCGATCGAGCACTACACCGCCTTCCTCGGCGACTGGGTGCTCAACGCCGAGGAGCTGGACCGGCGCGGCGCCGACCCGATGATGATGGACCTGCTCCGCTGGCACGGCGCCGAGGAGGTCGAGCACCGGGCGGTCGCCTTCGAGCTCTTCATGCACCTCGACGGCGGCTACCGCAGGCGCGCCCGCACCTGGGCGCTCGCCTTCTCAGCGCTGGTCTTCCTCTGGCAGCGCGGAGTCCGCTTCTTCCTGGAGAACGACCCCACCCTGCTCGACCCCAAGGCGTCCTGGGCGGACTTCTACCGCAGGGGCCGCGAGGGCGTGCTGCCGTCCACCCCGGCCATGCTGCGCTCGATACCCCGCTATCTGAGCCGCGCCTACCACCCCTCCCAGGAGGGCGACACCGCGCAGGCCGTGGCCTACCTGGCCGCCTCCCCCGGCGCCAACGGAGGCCGCTGATGCCCCGGTTCACCACCGTCGCCCTCGCCGCCGGCGCCGCGCTCCTCGTCCGCCGGGCGGTCCGCTCCCGGATGACGAGAGCCCCGCTCTGGCCGCTGCCCTCCCTGGAGGAGCCCGTCTCCGGGTACGGGCGCGGGGCGACCGTCCCGCGCCGGGTGCGCGTCACCGGGCGGGCCGTGCCCGCGCAAGGCGTCGTCGAACTGCGCCTGGAGGGCGAGCGGCTGCCGTCCTGGGAGCCGGGTGCCCACCTCGACCTCGTCCTGCCCTCGGGCCGGGTCCGGCAGTACTCGCTCTGCGGCGACCCCGCCCAGCCGGACGTGTACCGGATCGCGACCCGGATCATCGAGGAGGATCAGGGCGGCCGGGGCGGCTCCCGCGAGGTGCACGAACAGCTCCACGAGGGCGCCGAGATCGAGATCCGGGGCCCCCGCAACCGCTTCCCGCTGATCTCCTCCCCCGCCTACGTCTTCGTCGCGGGCGGCATCGGGATCACCCCGGTCCTGCCGATGGTGCGGGCCGCGGAGGCGGCGGGCGCGGAGTGGCGGCTGGTCTACTGCGGCCGGTCCCGCGCCACCATGCCGTACCTGGCGGAGCTGCTGCGGATCGGCGGGGAGCGGAGCGGGACGGAGGTCCCCCCGGCCGGGGGCCGGGAGCGGGTGACCGTGGTCGCGGAGGACGAGTCCGGGTACCCGGACCTGTCGTTCCTCGGCTCCGTGCCGGACGGGACGGCCGTCTACTGCTGCGGGCCCGAGGGGCTGATGGACGCCGTCACCGCCGCGATGCCGTCGGGCCGGTCCCCGCGCCTGGAGCGTTTCTCGGCGGTCGCCCCGGCCGACGGCACGCCCTTCGAGGTCGAACTCCGGCGCTCCGGGCGCACGGTGGCCGTCGCCGCCGACCAGTCGGTGCTCGCGGCGGTACGGGAGGAGGTGCCGGGCCTCATGTACTCCTGCACGCAGGGCTTCTGCGGCACCTGCCGGCAGACCGTCCTGGACGGCGAGGTCGACCACAGGGACGAGCTGCTCACCGACGCGGAGCGGGCGGACTCGATGCTGATCTGCGTCTCGCGCTGCGCCGGGAGGAAGCTCGTCCTGGACCTCTGAACGTCAGGGCAGGATCAGCCAGTCGAAGGCGAGGGCGGCCGCGAGGCCGCCCACCAGGAGCCAGGTGGCGAGACGGGTGCGGCCGTTGCGGGCGAGTTCGATGACGATGCCGCAGAGGATCATCGCCAGGCCGTAGACGCCGACGACGAGCACGGAGGTCCGGCTCGCAAGGCGGACCACCAGGATCACGCCCATCACCACGAGCAGGACCGAGGCGGCCGCCACGCGCAGCCGCCTCGCCTGCTTGGGGGTCATCCCGTCGACGGAGTCCTCGTCCCCCTCGTCCTCGTCCTCGTCCTCTTCGGCGTCGTCCTCGTCGTAGTCGTCGCCGTCCTCGTCGTCGGCGCCATCGGCGTCAGCGTCGGCGTCCTCAGCCGCGGCGTCGTCCTCGGCGGCGGCGGTGTCCTCTTCGACGCCCCCGTCCTCGCCCTCGCCGGCGTCCTCGTCCTCCACCGCCTCGTCGAGTTCGTCGGGCTCGTCGGCCACGGGGCTCGCTGTGGCCGGGGTGGACTGGTCGGAAGCGCTCATGGACGAGGAGCGTAACGGACCCCGATAGGCTGTTCGTATGACGACCGGTGTACGGCGCAGGATGGGCGTCGAGGAGCGCAAGCAGCAGCTGATCGGGGTGGCCCTCGAACTCTTCAGCAGCCGCTCCCCCGACGAGGTCTCCATCGACGAGATCGCCGCCGCCGCGGGCATCTCCCGGCCGCTGGTCTACCACTACTTCCCCGGCAAGCAGAGCCTGTACGAGGCGGCGCTGCGGCGCGCGGCCGACGAGCTCGCGGCCCGCTTCCTGGAGCCGCCGCAGGGCCCGCTGGGGGCGCGGCTGCTGCGGGTGATGGGCCGGTTCTTCGACTTCGTCGACGACCACGGGCCCGGGTTCGCGGCGCTGATGCGCGGCGGCCCCGCGGTGGGTTCGTCGACGACCAACGCGATGATCGACGAGGTGCGGCAGGCCGCGTACGAGCAGATCGTCGCCCACCTCGGGGTGGCGGAACCCTCGCCGCGGCTCGAACTGGTCGTGCGGTCCTGGGTGTCGCTCGCCGAGTCGACGGCGCTGCTGTGGCTGGACGGGCGGCGGGTGCCGCGCGCGGAGCTGGAGCAGAAGCTGGTGCACGACTTCGCCGCCCTGACGGCGGTGAGCGCGGTCTACGACGAGCAGGCGGCGAAGGTGCTGGCGGCGATCCTGGCGGAGGAGCCGGCGGACGGGCCGTTCGCGCAGCTGGTGGGCCGGCTCCTGGAGCTGGCCCCGGCCGCCGCCGTACCCGATCAGCGCTTGCGGTAGGAGTTCTCCAGGTCGCGCACCTCGACCGAGAGGCGGACGCCGTCCGTGGTCTTGAGGTGGCGGGGCAGCAGGTCGAGCACGGCCTCGGCGAGCCGGGCCTGGATCGCGTCGGTGCGTCCGAAGAGCAGGGCGATCTCCACGTGGACGACGACGTCCTCGGTCGACCCGTCGCCGACGACGGTCTCCTCCACCTCACGGAATCGGGTCTTGCAGGAGTCGAGCGCGGTGTCGACGGTCTCGACCAGCAGGGCGTGGAGGTCGAGCGCGAATCCGCGCCGGTCCAGGGGCGCGGAGTAGTCGACGGTGATCTGCGGCATGACGGTGTCTCCTGCTGGTACGGGGTGTCGGGCCACAGCTTTACGGCGCGGGCCCCGGCCGCACAAGTGGCGGCCGGGGCCCGTGCCCCTGAGGAGGAGCGTCAGCCGGTGGCCTTGAAGACGGCGACCGTGCGGGCCGGGACGGTGAAGGTGCCCGAACCGGTGTCGTACGAGGCCGTCCTGGTGACGGCGTCGGAGCCCTTCGCCTGGACCGGGTGGAGGGCGTGGGCCGTGCCGGCCAGGCCCGTGACCGTCTGCTTCGCCTCGCCCGGGGTCGCGTTGAACACGACCACGAGGTCACCGAGGCGCATGGTGATCACGCCCGGGGTCTCGCCCTCGCCGGAGAGCGGGAAGGAGAGCGCGGACTGCACCTGGCCGGCGGTCGCCAGGGAGAAGGCCGGCTCGGTGGTGCGGATCTTCTGGAGGTCCCGGTAGGCGGCGGAGGCTCCGTCGATCTGGGCGCAGCCGGCCGTCAGGTTCGGGTTGGTGAGGAGCGGCTTGCCGTAGCCCCACTTGGCCTTGTTGTCGGCGGCCGGCGGGAGGCCGATGCCGAAGCCGTTGCCGGCCCGGCAGTCCCAGTGGATCGAGTTGAACCAGTCGCCGCTGTCGTAGGAGTTGCGGTCGAGGGACTTGGAGCGGAGCAGGTCGGAGCCGGCCTGGGAGAGCGCCGGGCCCTGGGAGAGGTTGGCGGTGGCCATGGCGAGGACCTGCATGCGGGCCCGGTCGGCGGCGGAGGTGCCGGCCGGGAGCTTGAACGCCAAGGCGTCGTAGAGGGTCTCGTTGTCGTGGGCGTCGGCGTAGGCGAGGGCGTCGCCGGGGACGGCGGCGTAGCCGGCCGGGGAGCCGTTGTAGTCGACCTCGGAGCCCTTGACGGTGCGGCCGGAGGTGTCGGTGAAGGTGTAGCCGGCGAGGTTGCCGCTGAGGCCGACCTTGATGAGGTCCTGGTAGTGCAGGAGGCGGGCCTTCTGCTCGGCCGGGGTGCCGTTGGCGGTGGAGGTGTTGGGGTCGGTGTAGAGGCCGGAGGCGAAGCCCTGGACCCCGGGGTCCTCGTCGAAGGGGCCGCCGCCGCGGACCGCGTCGCGGGCCCGGTCGGAGAAGGTGGCGACTCCGGTGCCGGCCATGTTCTTCTGGGTGGCCTGGACGAAGCGGGCGTCGTCGGCGATCTCGCCGAAGTTCCAGCCCTCGCCGTAGAGGACGATCGCCTTGCCGTCGACGCCGTCCTTCGCGACGGTCAGGGCGTCGAGCGCCTTGCGGACGGCGAGGATGTTCTCCTTCGGGTGGTGGCCCATGAGGTCGAAGCGGAAGCCGTCGACCTTGTACTCCTTCGCCCAGGTGACGATCGAGTCCACGACGAGCTTGCCCATCATGGCGTTCTCGGGCGCGGTGTTGGCGCAGCAGGTGGAGGTGGCGACGGAGCCGTCGGCCTGGAGGCGCTGGTAGTAGCCGGGGACGATCCGGTCGAGCACCGACTTGTCGGACTGTCCGGCGGCGACGGTGTGGTTGTAGACGACGTCCATGACGGTGCGCAGGCCCTGCCCGTTGAGGGCCTGGACCATCTGCCGGAACTCGACCGTGCGGCGGGTGCCGTTCGGGTCGGTGGAGTAGGAGCCCTCGGGGACCGTGTAGTGCAGCGGGTCGTAGCCCCAGTTGTAGGCGTCCTTCGCGGCGGCCTCGGCGACGCAGGCCTGCTGCTCCTCGGAGTCGGGGGCGTAGACCTTCAGGTCGCAGGCGGGCGCGGTCTGGTCGGACTTCTTCTCGGGGACGGTGCCGATGTCGAAGGCCGGGAGGAGGTGGACGTAGGAGGTGCCGGAGTCGGCGAGGGCCTTGAGGTGCTTCGAGCCCTTGCTGTTCTTGTCGGTGAAGGCGAGGAAGGTGCCCTTGTGTGCGGAGTTCGCGGTGGGGTCGGCGATCGAGAAGTCGCGGACGTGGAGTTCCTGGATCTGGGCGTCGCGCAGCGGCACGGCGGCGGGCTTGCGCAGGCTCTTCCAGCCGGCCGGGGCGAGCTTGGGGTCGGTGAGGTCGACGACGAGGCTGCGGGCGGAGTCGGCGGTGAGGGCGGTCGAGTAGGGGTCGGTGACGCGGTTCTCGACGAGCTTCTGGACGGTGGGCGCCCAGACCTTCACGACGTACCGGTACGGCTTGCCGTTCCAGGACTTCGGGCCGGTTGCCGTCCAGACGCCGGAGGCGTCGTCGCGGCGCATGGGCAGGGTCCTGCCGTCGATCTCCAGGGCGACGGACCGCGCGGTGGGCGCCCACAGGGAGAGGGTGGGGCGGCCGTGCCGGTCGAAGACCGGTCCGAGGTCGGCCCGCACCGCCTTCTCGGCGTACAGGTCGTCGAGGACTCCGGCGGTCTGGACGCCGGTGGCGGCGAGGAGGGCGCCGTTGGCCGCGCGCTGGGTGGCGATCAGCTGGCCGCGCAGGGAGGAGCGGACGCGGTCGGCGTCGCGCGGGTCGACGGTGAAGGCCGGGTAGTCCTTCAGGTGCGGGAACTTCGCCTTCTGGGCGTCGGTGAGCGCGGCCTGGTTCAGCCGCAGCCACTGGCCCTCGCTGCTGAGGGCGCCGTCGGAGACGGTGATGCCGCCGTCGGGGGCGTACACCAGCTGCTGGCTGGTGGCGTCGTTCGTCTTCACCTTCCAGACGACGGTGTTCCGGTCGATCCACTGCGCCTCGGCCTTGGCCAGGTCGAGGGCGGGGGCGCCGCCGGAGGTCGGCAGGAGGTGCTTCGGCCGCCCGGCGAGGAGCCAGACCTCGTGGCCGGTGGCGGCCAGGTCGAGGGACTGGTCGGTGGGGAGGTCCTTCTGGTCGCCCTTGTGGAGGATGTACGAGAGGGAGGTGGCGCCCTCGGCGAGCGGCACCTCGTAGACGGCGCCGTAGGCGTCGACGCGGGTGGGCAGGAGGGGCTTGGACCAGTCGGTGGGCTGGGCGGCGCCGGTCCACAGGTGGAGGCCCCAGCCGTCGTAGTTCCCGTCCTCGCGCTGGTAGTGGAGGACGGCCTTGGTCTTGTCCTGCGGGGCGGGGGCCGGGTTCGTGTCGGACTGGCCGTCCTGGCCCTGGGTGATCCAGACCTCGCCGGTGCGGCCGAGGCTGATGGTGCGCTGCGGGCCGTCGGCGGTGCCGGCCTTCTCGACGGTGTACGGGACGGTGGAGGCGCCCTCGGGGAGCGTGACCCAGGCGAAGGCGCCGTGGGCGTCGCGGCCGGTGAAGGCGGCTTCCTGGCCGGCGGCCTTGAGGGTCCAGCCGTCGTAGTCGCCGTCCTCGCGCTTGTAGTGGACGATCGCGTACGGGCGCTCGACGGCGACCGGCTTCTCGGGGGCCGGGGGTGCGCCGGCGGTGGTGGCGGCGGTGGCGCTCGCGGTGCGTCCGGCGGTGTCGACGACGACGGCCTTGTAGCGCAGCGGGGTGCCGGCGGGGGCGGTGACGTGCTGGGTGACCTTGTAGGGGGCGTGGTCGGCGGTGCCGAGAGTCTGCCAGCGTCCGTTGCCGACCTGGGCGGCGAAGACGACCCGGTTCAGCCCGCCGCCGTCGACGTCGGCGCTGATCTCGACGGTGCCGGTGGAGCCGGCGGCGGGGGCGTCGAGGGTGACGGTGGGCTTCGCGGTGACGGCCGGGAGGGGCCGGTCGGCCTTGAGGACCAGGGTGGAGAGGGCGGGGACGGTGACGGTGACCTCGCCTCCCCGGGCGGTGACGGCGCCCTGGCCTCCGTACAGGGTGTGGAAGGAGGCGGAGTCGACGGGGACGGTGACGGTCCTGGCCTCGGTGGAGCTGTTGGCGGCGACGAGGTACTCGACGCGCTGCTTCGCGTCGGTGCGGGAGGCCGCGTAGACGGAGCCCTCGGCGTACCGCTGCCGCTGGATGCCGTCGCGGAGCGCGGGGTGTTCGCGGGTGAGCTTCGACAGGGCGGCGATCGACCGGTAGAGCGGGTGGCCGGTGTCGTACGCGTCGGTGGCGTGGGTGCGGTCGGTGCCGAGCCGGTCGTCGTCGAGGTAGTCGGCGACCTGGGAGGCGAAGAGGGTCTGGCGGGCGTCCTTGTCGCCGCCGGCGCCGGTGAAGCCCTGCTCGTCGCCGGAGTAGATCACCGGGTTGCCCCGGGAGAGGAACATCAGCTCGTTGGCGAGGGAGGCGCGGCGGAGGAGTTCGGCGTCGGAGGCGTTCGGGTTGTCCTGCTTCAGGAAGGTGCCGAAGCGGCCCATGTCGTGGTTGCCGAGGAAGGTGACCTGCTCGTAGGCGTTGGCCTTGTCGGTGGTGTAGCGGTAGTCGTCGGCGAAGACCTTGGCGAGGCGGTCGGCGCCGGCGCCCTGGGAGGCGAAGGCGCGGGCGGCGTCCTGGAAGGGGAAGTCGAGGGTGGCGTCGAGCCGGCCGCGGGTGACGTAGGGGGCGGTGACGGTGGTGTCGGCGGAGTACACCTCGCCGAACATGAAGAAGTCCTCGCGGCCCCGCTTCTTGGCGTAGGCGTCGAGCGCGGTGGCCCACTGGGTCCAGAAGTCGAGGTCGACGTGCTTGACGGTGTCGATGCGGAAGCCGTCGATGTCGAAGTCGCGGACCCACGTCTCGTAGATCCTCTTCATGCCCTCGACGACCTCGGGACGCTCGGTCCACAGGTCGTCGAGGCCGACGAAGTCGCCGTACTCGGCGGATTCACCCTGCCAGGTGGAGTCGCCGCGGTTGTGGTACATCTCCGGGTCGTTGAGCCAGGCCGGGACCTTGGTGCCGGCCTTCTCGACGGGGGTGTACGGGAAGGACTCCGCGTCCACCTTCCCGATCGCGGCGCGGTCGTCGAAGGGGCGCCCGTCCTTGTCGAGGTACGGGTAGGCGCCCTTGGGGCGGTAGCCGTACTTCTTCTCGGCGTAGTCGACGGTGTCGGCGGTGTGGTTGGTGATGACGTCGAAGAAGACCTTCATGCCCTTGGCGTGGGCGGCCTTGATGAGCTTCTTCAGGTCGTCGTTGGTGCCGAAGTGCGGGTCGACCTGGGTGAAGTCGGTGATCCAGTAGCCGTGGTAGCCGGCCGAGGCGTCCTTGCCCTCGCCCTGCACGGGACGGTTCTTGAAGATCGGCGCCATCCAGATGGCGGTGGTGCCGAGGCCCTTGATGTAGTCGAGGCGCTGGGTGAGGCCCTTGAGGTCGCCGCCCTGGTAGAAGCCCTTGTCGGTGGGGTCGAAGCCGGTGGCGGTGCGGCTGCCGGTGAGGCCGCCGCGGTCGTTGGAGGTGTCGCCGTTGGCGAAGCGGTCCGGGAGCACGAAGTAGAACTGCTCGCGGGTGAGGTCCTGGCGGGCCGGCTCGGCGGCGAGCGCCCGGTCGGACGGGGGCGCGGGCGGGCGGGGGGCGGCGGTGGCCGGGACGGCGGGCACGAGGGCCGCGCACAGGGCGGCGGCGAGCGCCACGGCCGTTCTCTTGGGTATCACGGGGGCTCCCTGGAGGTACGGGAAGAGGGGGCCGCCCCGGTCGGGGCGGCCCTGCGGAGGGAGGGGGCTCAGCTGCGGAAGGTGTCGTTCAGGACGACCTGGCCGGAGGCGGGGACGGTCGCGGTGCGGTTGGCACCGGACTCCCAGGTGACGTTCCCGGCGGCGTCCTTGCGGATGTACTTGTACTCGAAGGACGTTCCGGCGGGCAGGGCGACCTGAAGCTTCCAGACGGGGTAGGCGGCCGGGTCGAGCTTGAGGGCGGAGGCGGGGGCCCAGTTGCCGAGTTCGGCGCGGTTGCCGGTGACGTAGATGTTCTGGCCCATCACCGTGGTGGCGGTGGCGTTGAAGGCGGCGCCCGCGGTGGCGGGGGGCGTGGTCGGCGGGGTGGTCGGCGGGGTGGTGGGGGTGGTCCCGCCGCAGTTCACGGCGCCGGTGTGCAGGGCGACGGCGGTGTTGGCGCCCAGCGTGGCGGTGAACTGGCCGTTCGTGCCGACGGTGACCGGGGTGTTCGACTGGACGTCGCAGTAGGTGCCGGCCGGCAGGGAGGTCTGGAAGGCGCGGGTGAGCGGGGACGACTCGTGGTTGATCGCCACGTAGGCCTTGGACCCGCGGCCGAACGCGATCGCGTTGTTGCCGTTGTCCCACCACTGGGTGACGGTCTCGCCGCGGGCGGTGTTGCGGAAGGCGACCATGGAGGAGATCTCGCGCCAGGCGTGCTGGCACTTCCAGCCGTCGGCGTAACAGGCGTTCACCTGACCGCCGTTGGGCGGGCCGGCGTCCTTGTTGCTCCACTCGTAGCCGGAGTGGACGTCCGGGGAGCCGTAGGGCCAGGCGAGCATGAAGACGGAGGCGAGGGTGTAGTTCGCGCCGTCCTTGTAGGAGAGGGTGTCGCCGCCGCGCTCGGTGTCGTGGTTGTCGACGAAGACGCCGGACCGGTCGCCGGGCATGTAGCCCCAGGACTCGCCGAAGTTCTTGAGGTGGGCGAGCTTCTCGTTCTGGAGGACGCGCTTGAGGTCGCGGGCGTAGCGGAACTCCTGGACGTCGCCGCTGCCGAGGTACTCGCTCGGGGAGACGGCCTCGCCCGCCCCGAAGATGGCCTCGTGCTTCCAGTAGACGTTCGGGTTGCTCAGCCGGGTCTTGATGTCGGCGAGGTCGGCGGCCGGCATGTGCTTGGCGGCGTCGATGCGGAAGCCGTCGACGCCCAGCGAGAGGAGGTCGTTGAGGTATCCGGCGATCTTCCCGCGGACGTAGTCCTCGCCGGTGTCGAGGTCGGGGAGCCCCACCAGTTCGCAGTTCTGGACGTTCCCGCGGTCCTGGTAGTTCGAGATGGTGGCCCGGCAGTCGTCCATGTCGGCGCCGGAGTAGAGGCCGGGGTAGTCGTACTTGGAGAACGGGGTCCCGCCCGTTCCGGTGCCGGAGCCGTTGGCCATGTGGTTGATGACCGAGTCGGCTATCACCTTCACGCCGGCCGCGTGGCAGGTGTCGACCATGTTCTTGAAGGCGGCGCGGTCCCCGAGCCGGCCGCCGATCTTGTAGCTGACGGGCTGGTACGAGGTCCACCACTGGGAGCCCTGGAGGTGCTCCTGGGGCGGGGAGACCTGGACGTAGCCGTAGCCGGCGGGGCCGAGGCGGTCGGTGCACTCACGGGCCACCGAGGCGAAGTTCCACTCGAACATCACCGCGGTGACGTCCCTGGTCCCCGGCGGCGTCGCCTGGGCCGGGGCGTTCACCGTGACGGCCGCAGCGGCTCCCGCCACGAGGGCGAGTGCAGCGGCCACGGTCTTTCTTGCCATGCTTCCTCCTGTACGACGTCCCTGTCGCGTGCGAGAGCTGTTCGCAAGAAGTTGCCGAAACTCTCAGCAACTGTTTTCAGCCGCGACCGTAGGGGTGTACAGGCGTGCGGTCAATACTTCCGGCACCGCGATCGCAAGGGATTACGCAAGGAGTTGCGGCGGCTGCGCGGTGGACCCGCGCACGACCAGCTCCGGCTGGAAGACGAACTCGGTGCGCTGCACCGGGCTGCCCTCGATCTCCTCCAGGAGCGCGCCGACGGCGGCCGTCGCCATGGCCTGCACGGGCTGGCGCACGGTGGTCAGCGGCGGGTCGGTGAAGGCGATCAGCGGGGAGTCGTCGAAGCCGACGACGGAGACGTCCCGGGGCACGTCGAGGCCGCGGGCGCGGGCCGCCCGGACGACGCCGAGCGCCATCAGGTCGGAGCCGCAGACGATGCCCGTGCACCCCTCGTCGAGCAGGATCTCGGCGGCGGCGTGCCCGCCCTCGACGCCGAACAGGGTGGGCCGCACGAAGCGTTCGGCCTCCGCCCGTCCCACGCCGAGCATCTCGTAGAGCTCGGCGGCGAAGCCCTCCGCCTTGCGGCGCGAGGGCACGTACCGGGTGGGGCCGATGGCCAGGCCGATCCGCTCGTGCCCGAGCTCGGCCAGGTGTCGTACGGCCATCCGGGCGGCGGCGCGGTCGTCCGGGGAGACGAAGGTGGCGTCGATCCCTTCGTGGTAGCCGTTGATGAGGACGTACGGCACCCCCCGCTCGGTCAGCCGGGCGTACCGCGCCGGGTCGGCGGAGGCGTCCGCGTGCAGCCCGGAGAGGAAGACGATGCCGGCCACCCCGCGCTCGACGAGCTGGTCGACCAGCTCGTCCTCGGTGGCGCCGCCGGGCATCTGGGTGCAGAGCACCGGCGTGTAGCCGTGCCCGGCGAGGACCTGCTCGACCACCTGCGCGAAGGCCGGGAAGATCGGGTTGGTCAGCTCGGGCACCACGAGCCCGACGAGGCCCGCGCTCCGGCGTTTCAGCCGGACCGGACGCTCGTAGCCGAGCACGTCGAGCGCCGCGAGCACCTTGTGCCGGGTCGCGCCGGCCACCCCCGCCTTGCCGTTGAGGACGCGGCTGACGGTGGCCTCGCTGACCCCGGACTGGGCCGCGATGTCCGCGAGCCGCGGGGCGCCGTTGCCGGTGCCCCGCGGCGGGGGGATCGTCACACCGCCCACCAGACGGTGGTGTCGGCCGGCACCTCGACGGCGTCGTCCACGATCCTGACGTCCTCGCTGGAGAGGAGATACCGGCCGGGCAGCGGGACGGAGATGGCCCGGCCGGTGGTGTTGGCGGTGCAGACGAAGCCGTCGCGGCGGAAGGAGAGCACACCCTCGGGTGCCTCCAGCCACTCCACGGCCTCGCCCGCACCGAGCTCGGGACGCTCGCGGCGCAGGGCGAGCGCGCTGCGGTACAGCTCCAGGGTGGAGCCGGGGTCACCGGTCTGGGCCTCGACGCTCAGCCCGCCCCAGGCGGCCGGCTGCGGCAGCCAGGAGCCGCCGTCGCCGAAGCCGTACGAGGAGCCCTCGGCGGTCCACGGGATCGGCACCCGGCAGCCGTCGCGGAAGCCGTCCTGGCCGCTGGCGCGGAAGAAGGACGGGTCCTGGCGCACCTCGTCGGGCAGGTCGGTGACGTCCGGCAGGCCCAGCTCCTCGCCCTGGTACACGTACGCCGAGCCGGGCAGCGCCAGCATCAGCAGCGTCGCGGCACGGGCCCGGCGCAGGCCGAGCGCGCGGTCGCCGGGGGTGCGGAGCTGGGTGCCGAGGCCCGCCGGGTTGGCGAAGCGGGTGGCGTGCCGGGTGACGTCGTGGTTGGAGAGCACCCAGGTGGTGGGGGCCCCGACCGGGCGCATCGCGGCGAGCGAGGCGTCGATGACGGTGCGCAGCTCCGTGGCGTCCCAGTGGGTGCCCAGGTACTGGAAGTTGAACGCCTGGTGCATCTCGTCGGGGCGCACGTAGTGGGCGGTGCGCTCGACGGTGGGGGTCCACGCCTCGGCGACGAGGACGCGCTGTCCGTCGTACTCGGCGAGGATCTGCCGCCAGGAGCGGTAGATCTCGTGCACGCCGTCCTGGTCGAAGAAGGGCATGACGTCGTTGCCGAGCAGCTTCAGCTGGTCGTGGGCGCCGATGTCGGGCAGGCCGGGGGCCTTGACCAGGCCGTGGGCGACGTCGACGCGGAAGCCGTCGACGCCCATGTCGAGCCAGAAGCGCAGGATCGAGCGGAACTCGTCGCGGACGGCCGGGTGGTCCCAGTCGAAGTCCGGCTGCTCGGGAGCGAAGAGGTGGAGGTACCACTCCCCGTCCTCGACCCGGGTCCAGGCGGGTCCGCCGAAGATGGACTCCCAGTCGTTGGGCGGCAGTTCGCCGTTCTCGCCCTTGCCGGGGCGGAAGTGGTAGCGGTCGCGCAGCGGGGAGCCGGGGCCCTCGCGCAGGGCGCGCTGGAACCACTCGTGCTGGTCCGAGGAGTGGTTCGGGACGAGGTCCACGATGATCCGCAGGCCGAGGGCGTGGGCCTCGCGGATCAGGGCGTCGGCGTCGAGCAGCGAGCCGAACATCGGGTCGATGGCCCGGTAGTCGGCAACGTCGTACCCGGCGTCGGCCTGCGGCGAGGCGTAGAAGGGGGAGAGCCAGACGGCGTCGACGCCGAGCTCCTTGAGGTACGGCAGCCGGCTGCGGATGCCCACCAGGTCGCCCATGCCGTCGCCGTTGCCGTCGGCGAAGCTGCGCGGGTAGACCTGGTAGATCACCGCGTCTCTCCACCAGCCCGTGTCGGTGCCGGTGGTCGGGGCGGCGGCGGGGGTGGCGAGGTGCTGGGTCATGTCTTCCCTGGGAGGTAAGGAGGGGCGTACGGGTTCGGCGCTCAGGGCCGTCAGCCCTTCACCGCGCCGGCGGACATGCCGGTGACGAGGTGGCGCTGGGCGAGGAGGAACACCAGGGCGGCGGGGATGGCGATGAGGACGGAGGCCGCCGTCATCGGACCCCACTGGGCCCCGTACTGGTTGACGAACTTCTGCAGACCGCCGGCGAGCGTGAGGTTCTCGTCGCCGACCATGAAGGCGGAGGCGTAGGCGACCTCGCCCCAGGCGGTGATGAAGGAGTAGAAGGCGGTCACCGCGATGCCCGGCTTGGCGAGCGGCAGGATGAGCCGCCAGAAGGTGCCGAAGGGCGTCAGCCCGTCGACGTACCCCGACTCGTCGATCTCGCGCGGGATGCCGTCGAAGAAGCCCTTCATCATCCAGGCGCAGAACGGGACGGCGATGGTCAGGTAGGTGATGACCAGGCCGGCCGCCTGGTTGAGCAGCCCCAGCGACGCCATGATGTTGTAGATCGGCACGATGAGGACGGCGACCGGGAACATCTGCGTGACGAGCAGGGTCCACATCAGGCCGCGCTTGCCGGCGAAGCGGAAGCGGCTGACCGCGTAGCCGGTGGTGGCGGAGATGAACACGCCGACGACGGTGGTGAGTCCGGCGACGAGGAGCGAGTTCCCGAACCAGGTGAGGAACGGGGTGTCCCTCAGCAGGTTCGTGTAGTTCTCGAACGTCGTCTCCTTGAAGAAGTCCGTGGTGCTCGCGTACTTCGCCGGCTTGAGCGAGGTCAGCAGGACCCACAGCACCGGGAAGACGGCGATCACGGAGGCGACGATCAGGGTGACGTGCAGCGCCACCGAGGCGAGCGGCGAGCGGCGGCCGCGGATCGGGGCGTTCAGCCGCTGCGCGGGGGTCGGGGTCGTGGTGGTCACCAGGCTTCTCCCTGCTTGCGGAGGACTCGCTGGTAGATCGCGGCGAAGATCATCAGGAGCACCAGGATGAGGACGCCCCACGTGGACGACTGGGCGAAGTCGCGCGGGCTGATCTCGAAGGAGAACTTGTACGCCTGGGTGACGAGGATCTGGGTGGCCTCGCCGGGTCCGCCCCGGGTGAGCAGGAAGATCACCGGGAACATGTTGAAGGTCCAGATGGTGGAGAGGAGGACCACCGTCGTGGAGACGGACCGGAGTCCGGGCATGGTGATGTTCCGGAAGCGCTGCCAGGCGTTGGCGCCGTCCATCTCGGCGGCCTCGTAGAGCTCGCCGGGGATGGACTGGAGGCCGCCGAGGAGGGCGACCATCATGAAGGGGACGCCGAGCCAGACGTTCACGGCGATGACGGAGAACTTGGCCCAGGTGGGGTCGTTCAGCCAGGGCACGCCGTCCATGCCGACGCCGGAGAGGATCTGGTTGAGCATGCCGCGGCGCTCGTCGTAGAGGAAGCGCCAGGCGAAGACCGAGACGAAGCCGGGGACCGCCCAGGGAAGGATGAGCATCATCCGGTAGGCGGAGCGGCCGGCGATCTTGCGGTTGAGGATGTTGGCGAGGGCCAGGCCGAGGGCGAAGGTGAGGGACACGCAGGCGACGGTCCACAGGATCGTCCAGCCGAGCGTGGCCCAGAACTGGCTGCCGTTGATGGCCGTGACGTAGTTGTCCAGGCCCACGAACTCGTAGGTGGCCGGGATCTCGTTGACGCCGATGCTGCGCGCGACGTTGCGCTCGGTGGCGTCGGTGAGCGACAGGTAGATGCCGCGGATCAGCGGGTAGCCGATGATCACGGCGATCACGATCACCACGGGGGCGACCATGGCCCACGCGTACCAGTGGGTGGCGAGGGAGCGCTTCGGCGCCCGCCGCTTCGGACCAGTCCCGCGGCTCCGGCCGCGGGCGACGTCGTCGCCCGCGGCCTTCGCCACCGACTGGCCGGTGGTGTCCACAGCCATCAGCCGGTCAGCCTTCCTTCTACTTCCAGTCCTTGAGGAGCTTGCGGTAGCCCTCGCCGACCGTCTTCGCTCCCTGCTCCGGGGTGGCCTGGCCGGTGAGGACCTTGGTGTACTCGGTGACGAGCGGCGCGAAGAGGCTGCCGCCCTCCGGGATCCAGGGGCGCTCGACGGCCTTCTCGACGGCCGGCTTGAAGAAGCCGACCTTCTCGTTGCCCGCGACCTCGGACTCCAGGTAGGCGGACTGACGGGTCGGGAGGAGGCTCAGCTCCTTGGTGACCTGGGCCTGGGCCTCGGTCGAGGTCATGTACTCGGCGAAGGCGTAGGAGGCGTCCAGGTTCTTGGAGCCGGCGTAGACGGCGAGGTTGTGGCCGCCCTGCGGGGCGCCCTGGCCGGCGGAGCCGGCCGGGACCGGGGCGATGCCCAGGTTCGCCTTGTCCGCGAACTCCTTGCCGGTGTACGTGTCGGCGAGCGCCCACGGGCCGTTGACCATCATCGCGACCTTGCCGTCCTTGAAGGCGGCCTGCATGTTGTCCCAGCCGTTGGTCGCGTCCGTGATCGCGGCCTTGGAGTCGACGAGGTCCTTGACCGTCTTGAACGCCTTGACGCCGGCGGCGTTGTCGATGGTGATCGTCTTGCTCGCGGCGTCGACCATGTCGCCGCCCTCGCCGTACAGGAAGGAGAGGAACCAGTAGGCGTCGTCGCCGCGGAGGTACAGGCCGGTCTTGCCGGTCTTCTCCTTGATCTTGGCGGCGGCGGCCTTCAGCTCGGTGATGTTCTTCGGCGCCTCGACACCGGCCTCCTTGAGGATCTTCTTGTTGTAGAAGAGGCCCATGGAGTCGATGACCTGCGGGACGGCGTAGGTCTTGTCCTTGTACTTGGTGGAGGCGGCGGCCTGCGCCAGGAAGTCGTCCTGGTTCTTCAGCGCCGGGGTGCCGTCCAGCGGGGCGAGGTAGCCGAGGTCGGCGAACTCGGGGGTCCAGGCGACCTCGGAGCGGATCACGTCGGGGGCGCCGGAGCCGGACTGCGCGGCGTTCTTGAACTTGTTCTGGGCCTCACCGAACGGCACGTTCACGTACTTGACGGTGACCTTCGGGTGCTTCTTGGTGAAGCCCTCGGCGAGCTTCTTGAAGACCTTGTCCTCGGAGCCGACCGTGGAGGTGTCCCACCACGTCACGGTGCCGGAGAGCTCGCCAGAGCCCTTCGAGGCGCCGTCGGTACCGCTGTCGCTCCCGCCGCACGCCGCCAGGGTGACGCCCAGGGCCGCGACCAGCGCGGTGGCCGCTATGCCACGCCGCATGTGAACTCCTTCAACATGATCCCGGGGTGACGAGGGGCTGGAACCTTCCTCATTGCGACCGCTCCCTCGCGGCGCTCCGGGTTGCCAGGAACGTAACAGGGATGAAAACGAGCCGAAAGAGCTTGCGTGAAATTTCTGCAAGGACCGGGGATCGTTACATCCGCGTGTCCCGAAGGTTGCCATCGGGCCGCTTGACAGCGGCCCGGAAGCACCCCTTCCGCCCTTTCGTCCGGATTCTCCGGCCCTGATCGGCTCGACGGGAGCCCTCACCGCCCCTCGGAACCACTGATTCCGCCGCAACCGCCACCCACGCCCCACCGCAAGACCTGCAAGACCTTGCGGCCGCCTTGCGGAGGGACCCCGGCCGGCCTTGCGGCGAGCGGACCCTCCCCCACTGGTGGGCAACACGCGCTGTGACCGGTACAGTCCACTCTCATGACCGCGCGGCTTGCCGACATCGCAGCCCAGGCGGGGGTCAGTGAAGCCACAGTCAGCCGCGTGCTCAACGGCAAGCCCGGTGTGGCCACCGCCACCCGCGAATCCGTCCTTGCCGCGCTCGACGTGCTCGGCTACGAGCGTCCGGTACGGCTGCGCCAGCGCAGCGCCGGCCTCGTGGGACTGATCACCCCCGAACTGGACAACCCCATCTTCCCGGCCCTCGCGCAGGTCATCGGGCAGGCCCTGACCCGCCAGGGCTACACCCCGGTGCTCGCCACGCAGACCCCCGGCGGGTCCACCGAGGACGAGCTCACCGACATGCTGGTGGAGCGCGGGGTGGCCGGCATCATCTTCGTCTCCGGGCTGCACGCCGACACCACGGCCGACACCTCCCGCTACGACCAGCTGCGCGGCAAGGGCGTCCCGTACGTCCTCATCAACGGCTTCTCCCCCAAGGTGCAGGCCCCCTTCGTCTCCCCCGACGACCGGGCCGCGATGCAGCTGGCGGTCACCCACCTCGCCGCCCTCGGCCACACCCGGATCGGGCTGGCCGTCGGACCGAAGCGCTTCGTGCCGGTGCTCCGCAAGATCGAGGGCTTCCAGAAGGGGATGCGGGACCGGCTCGGTCTCACCCCGGAGGAGTCCGAGGAGCTGATCCAGCACTCGCTCTACACCCTGGAGGGCGGCCAGGCGGCGACCGCGGCCCTCATCGCCAAGGGCTGCACCGCGGTGGTCTGCGCCTCCGACATGATGGCGCTCGGCGCGATCCGCGCGGTCCGGCAGCAGGGGCTCGACGTGCCCAGGGACGTCTCCGTCGTCGGTTTCGACGACTCCCCCCTCATAGCCTTCACCGATCCGCCGCTCACCACCATCCGGCAGCCCGTGCAGGCCATGGGCCAGGCGGCGGTCCGCGCCCTCCTGGAGGAGGTCGGCGGCACCCCGGCCCCGCACTCGGAGTTCGTCTTCATGCCGGAGCTGGTGGTCCGCGGCTCCACCGCCTCGGCGCCGTCCCCGGCCCCGGCCGCCCCGTAGTACCCGGGTACCTCGTCCTTGAGACGGAGAGGGTGCGCCGCACACCCGACCGGGGGATGATCGGTCGGGGGGCGTGGATCTGGCAAACTCTCTCCCTATGGGTGAAACGACCGTGAAGAGTTTGGACGACCGGACGACCCCGTCGTCACCCATCGTGGCCGACGGCCGGTGGGCGTGGCTGCGTGCGCGCAGCCCGCGGCGTCCCCGCATCTGGTTCGAACTGCTGCTGATCGCGGTCAGTTACTGGGTGTACTCGCTGATCCGCAACGCGGTGCCGGAGCAGAAGGCCGAGGCGCTGAAGAACGCGGACTGGATCTGGCGGACCGAGGAGTCCCTCGGCCTCGCCTTCGAGCACGCCGTCAACCACGCCGTGAACTCGGTGACATGGCTCATCGTCTCGATGAACTACTACTACGCGACGCTGCACTTCATCGTCACCATCGGTGTGCTCGTGTGGCTCTACCGATGGCAGCCGGGCCGTTACGCCGCGTTCCGGACCGTCCTCTTCGCCACCACCGCCATGGCCCTGGTCGGCTACTACCTGTATCCGCTCGCGCCGCCGCGGCTGATGGAGAGCAAGGACTTCATCGACACGGTCCTGGTGCACCACACCTGGGGCTCGATGGCCTCGGGCGACCTCAAGCACATGTCGAACCAGTACGCGGCCATGCCGTCGATGCACATCGGCTGGTCGACGTGGTGCGGCCTGACGATCTTCTTCCTGACGAAGGCGCCCTGGGCCCGCATCCTCGGCCTGCTCTACCCGGCGCTGACCCTGGTCGTGATCGTCGCGACCGCCAACCACTTCTGGCTGGACGCGGTCGGTGGCTGGATCTGCCTCGGCTTCGGCTTCCTCGTCGCCTACTTCTGGTACGGCACCTGGCCGCACCGCCTGTCGAAGCAGGTGGAGCCGATGACCGCCGTCGCGCCGGCGGCGTCCGCCCCCGCGCGGGGGACGGACGCGTCCGAGGCCGCGGAGCGCGAGGAGCCCGTCAGCTCCGGAAGGTGATCCGACCGCCGCTGAGCGTGAGCAGGACCGGGGCCTCCGCCGTTTCGTCGGCGGGGGCCTCCGTCGGATCCAGGGCGAGCGCGGTCAGATCGGCGCGCAGGCCCGGGGCGATCCGCCCGGTCAGCTCCTCCTCCCCCGCCGCGTGGGCCGCGTGGGTCGTCATGCCCTCCAGGGCCATCAGGCCGGTGAGGCCGCGGCGGGCCGAGGCGGCGCCGAGCGGGGCGCGGGCGGTGGCGAGGACCTGCCGGGCGTCGTGGTGGGCGATGGGCCAGTCCGAACCGAGCGCCAGGTGGGCACCGGCCTCGCGCAGGTCGCGGCAGCGCCAGGCCCGCGCGGCGCGCTCCTCGCCGAGCCGCCGGGACCACTGGTCGGTGTGGTCGGCGCGGGTGTAGGCGGTGTGCGGGGGCTGCATCGAGGCGACGACGCCGAGGGCGGCGAAGCGGCCGAGCTGGTCGTCGGGGACGGTCTCGATGTGCTCGACGCGGTGGCGGGGGCCGCCGGGGCCGAAGGTCTCGACGGTGTCCAGGACGTGCCGGACGGCGGCGTCGCCGATGGCGTGGGTGGCGGTGCCGACGCCGGCCCGGTGGAGCCGGCGCACGGCGGCCGAGTACGCCTCGGGGTCGGGCCAGAAGGCGTCGGTGCCCTGGCCGTGGCAGTCGGCGTGCTCCAGCCAGGCGGTGCCGCCCTCGACCGTGCCGTCCATGAAGAACTTCACGCCGCCGACGCGCCAGTTCCGGCCGGCCCGCTCCTGGAGCCGTACCAGGGCGTCCAGCTCCTCCTCGCCGGCGCCGGGCATGCACCAGGGCGCGAGCCGGAGCCGTACCGGCAGGTCGCCGTCCTCCTCGATCGCGGTGAGCAGACCGGGGACGTCGTGGCCGCCGAGGTCCATGACGTGGGCGGTGGTGAGGCCGGTGGCGGCCATGCCGGAAAGCAGCGCGACGAGCCGGTCGCGGCGCTCGGCGTAGGGGGTGACGGGCAGGACCGGGGTCATCAGGTCCATGGCGGCGTGCTCGTTCAGGTGCCCGGTGGGGCCTGAAGCGTCGCAGACGATCTCGGAGCGCTGGTCGAAGGCGCGGGGTCCGTCGATGCCGGCGGCCTTGAGGGCGGCGGCGCTCGCGAGGGCGGAGTGTCCGTCGTAGAGGCGGAGGAAGGCGGGGGCGCCGCCGAGGGCGTCCTCGACGAGGTCGCGGTGGATCGGGCGGCCGCCGAAGACGTTGTGGTCGAGGCCGAAGCCGAGGATCCAGCCGTCGCGGCGCTCGGCGTTCCGCAGCGCGGCGCGCAGTCCGTCGAGGTCGGTGACGGCGGAGAGGTCGGTGCCGGTGAACATCTCCAGGCCCCAGACGGGGTGGCTGTGGGAGTCGGTGAGGCCGGGGACGAGGGTGGCGCCGGCCAGGTCGACGGTCTCGGTGCCGGGTCCGGTCCAGTCGCGGGCGTCGGCGGTGGAGCCGACGGCGGCGATCAGTCCGTCACGGACGGCGACAGCGGTGTGGCCGGTGAGCTCGGGGTCGCGGACGCGGGCGTTGACGAGGACGAGGTCGGCGGACATGCGGGGGTCTCTCCCTGGGGGGTCGGTTCGGCGGCGAAGCGGGCGTAGACCTCGGGGCGGGTGCGGCGCAGCCGGCGCGCGAGCAGCAGGCCGAGGACGAAGACGGCGGGGACGAGGGCGACGAGCACGGTGTTGACCGTGCCCGAGGCCGCCGTGAAGAGCTCGATGTTGGCGGTGACCAGGACGATCGCGCCGGCCAGCAGGACGAAGGCGGTGACGGGGGCGACCACCGTGCGCCAGACGCCCTCGCGGTGCGGGATCTTCCGGAAGAAGCAGGGCACGGCGAGCGCGGCGAGCAGCTGGAGGAGCATCAGGCCGAGCATGCCGGGGGTGTTCACCCAGAGCAGGAGCTGCTGGTACGGGTCGGCGCCGGCGAGCGCGAAGGCGAGGACGACGACCGCGCCGAGCAGGGTCTGCGCGGCCCCGGCGAGGTACGGGGAGCGGTGGCGGGGGTGGATCCGGCCGAGGGCCTTCGGGAGGACGCCCTCCTCGGCGAGGGCGAGGGTGTAGCGGTTGATGGCGTTGTGGAAGGCGAGGAGGGAGGCGAGGACGCTGGTGACGATGAGGACGTGCATCAGGTCGGCGGCCCAGGCTCCGACGTAGGTGGTGATGGCGGCGAAGAAGAGGCCGCCGGGGTCGTCGGCGGCGGCTTGGACGACCTTGTCCTCGCCGAAGGCCTGGATGACGGTCCAGACGACGAAGGCGTAGAAGAGGCCGAGGAAGGCGACGGCGAGGTAGGTGGCGCGGGGGACTGTGCGGTCCGGGTCGCGGGCCTCGCGGCGGTAGATGACGGTGGACTCGAAGCCGGTGAAGGCGGCGAAGGCGCAGGCCAGGACGGCGGCGGTGCCGCCGGTGAGGACGTGGGCGGGGGCGAGTCCGGCGACCGAGAGGCCGTCGGCGCCGCCGTCGAGGAGGACGCCGGCGGCGAGCAGGACGAGGATGCCGGTCTCGGCGACGAGGAGGACGCCGAGGACCTTGGCGCCGAAGTCGATGGAGCGGTAGCCGCCGTACCAGATGAGCAGGAGGCCGGCGAGGGAGACCGGGAGCCAGGGGACGTCGAGGCCGAAGGCGGCGGCGGTGTCGGACGTGGCGGAGCCGAGGAGGCCGTAGACGCCGATCTCCATGCCGTTGTAGCCGAGCATGGCGACGAGGGCGGCGGCGAGGCCGAGGGGGACGCCGAGGCCGCGGGTGATGTACGCGTAGAAGGCGCCGCCGGAGCGGACGTGCCGGCTCATGGTGGTGAAGCCGACGGCGAAGACGGTGAGCGTGAGACCGGCCAGGAGGTAGCCGACGGGGGCGCCGATGCCGCCGAGCAGGATGGCGACGGGGGCGACGCCGGCCATGACGGTGAGCGGGGCGGCGGCGGAGACGACGAAGAAGGTGATGTCGCTGGTGGAGAGGGTGCCGGTGCGGAGTCCTGGCGGCTGGTCGGGGGTGGTTCCGGGCATGCGCGGGGAAGCCCTTCCGTGGCAGGGGGTTCCGTGGGGAAACGGAAACCTAAAGGCTTTCGGTTCGCGCAATGTAACCTCGGCTTCGTCCGCGGGGGAAGACCCGACGGGAAGCCGAACAGGAAGTGACCTCGCATGGGCCGGCCGCGCAGACCCCTCCTCGACCGGGAGCGGATCACCACCACGGCGCTCGCGGTCGTCGACGAGCTGGGCGATCTCAGCGTGCCGCAGATCGCGAAGCGGCTCGGGGTGCAGACCGCGTCCGTCTACCACCACGTGGACGGGCGGGACGGGATCATCGAGCTGATGCGCGAGCGGGTGGCCTCGGCCATCGACACGGAGGGGCTCGTCCGGGGCCCCTGGGAGTCCGGTATGGCCGCCTGGGCCCGCTCCTACCGGGCCGCGTTCGCCGCGCACCCCCGGGCGATCCCCCTGCTGATGACCTCACCGGTGCGGGCCCCGAAGGTGCTCGGCCAGTACGAGCGGGCGGTGACCCTGCTGCTCGACGCGGGGTTCGCGCTGCCGGACGTCATGCCGGTCATCATCGGGCTGGAGAACCTGGTACTGGGTTCGGCGCTGGACCTCGCCGCGCCGGAGGCGATGTGGGAGGTGGCCGACGAGACGGTCACCCCGCGCCTGGCCGCGGCCCTCGGCGCGGCCCCCGAGGGCCGCGCCGACCACGCCTTCGAGCTGGCGCTCGCCGCCTATCTGGCGCACGTCCGGGGGCTGCTGACCCCCTCGGACCTGCCGTAGGACCTGCCGTCAGGCGGTCGCCTCCGCCGGGACGGCGTCGTGGAGGTCCTGCCGGGCGACCCGCCGGCGGCGGGAGGGCAGGCCCATGGTCGGATTCGCGACGCCCCAGACGGCGCTCTTGCAGATGAGCTCCTTGTAGAGGGCGGCGGTACGGCCGGTCAGGGCCTTCTCCTTGGCCTTGTCGCCGGCGGTGACGAACTGGACCAGGCCCTCCTTGCGGCCCAGCGACACGCACTGCTGGAAGTAGCGGATCGGGACCCTGGGCACCTTGACGCCGGCCAGCCGGGCGGCGAGGGCGTCGGCGGCCTGCCAGGCCATGGGGACGCCGGAGGCGCAGGACATGCGCAGCGGCGCGCCCTCGGGGCCGGCGGCCATGGCCGCGTCGCCGACGGCGTAGACGTCGGGGTGGGAGACCGAGCGCATGGTGGCGTCGACCGCGATCCGGCCGTCGGGGGCGAGCTCCAGGCCGGTGGCCGCCGCCTCGGTGTGGACGGCGAAGCCGGTGGTCCAGACGGTGACGTCGGCCGGGACGGCGGTGCCGTCGGCGGTGGTGACCCGGTCCGCGGCGACGGCGGCGACCGTCCGGTGCTCGTGGACGGTGATGCCGAGCCCGGCGACGACCTTCCGCAGGTGGCCGCGCCCCTTCTCCGAGAGCCAGTCGCCGAGGGCGCCGCGGACGACCAGGGCCACGTCGAGGTCGGGGCGGCTCTCGGCGATCTCGGTCGCGGCCTCCAGGCCGGTCAGTCCGCCGCCGACCACCACCACGGTCCGGCCGGCCTCCAGGGACGCGAGCCGGGCGCGGAGCCGGAGGGCGCCGGGGCGGCTCGCGAGTTCGTGGGCGTGGTCGGCGACGCCGGGGACGCCCCCGTCGTTCCAGCCGCTGCCGAGGGCGTAGACCAGGGAGTCGTACGCCAGCTCCTCGCGTCCGGCGGCGCCGTCCACGGTGACGGCCTTGCGGTCGACGTCGACGCCGGCGACCCGGGCGAGCTTCAGCTCGACGCCGGTGCCCGCGAACATCTCGTCGAAGGGGCGGGGGGTGAGGTCCTGGCCGGCCGCGAGCTGGTGCAGGCGGACGCGCTCGACGAAGTCGGGCTCGGCGTTCACCAGGCGGATGCTCACGTCCTCGCCCCGCAGGCGGCGGGCGAGGCGGCCGGCGGCGACGGCTCCGGTGTAGCCGGCTCCGAGGACGACGATGCGGTGCTGCATGACCGAACTCCTGTCTGCGCGGGGTCCGCGCCGTTTCTCCGGCGTGGTCTCGCCCCTTGAACCGGGCGGCCCGGCATTCCCTGACAGGATTCGGATGTGACCTGCATCACATGCTTCGGTGGGGGGTCAGAAGGCGAACAGCGGGGCCTCGTGCTCCTCCGCGGCCCAGCGCTCGGTGGCCCGGTCCAGCTTGTCGGGGTTGACCTGGCTGCGGACGGCGAGGATGCCGTCCGGGGTGACCTCCAGGCAGGTGATCCCGACGACCCGGCCGTCCACCACGGCGACGAGCGCGGGACCGCCGTTCGCGGTGGAGGCGTAGAAGGCGGGCGAGCCGCCGACCAGCGCCCGCTTGGCGTCGCTCGGCTTGAAGAGGCCGCGCAGGAAGGTCGCGACCGCGACCGCCCCCTCGAAGGCCCGGGCGCGGGCCGGGACCTTGCCTCCGCCGTCGCCGATGGCGGCCGCGTCCTGGGTGAGCAGCTCGATGAGCGGTTCGGTACGGCCGCTGGTCGCGGCGGCCAGGAACTCCTCGACGATCCTGCGGGCGGCGGCCTCGTCGATCTCGGTGCGGGCCCTGCCCTCCGCGACGTGCTTCTTGGCACGGTGGAGGATCTGCTGGCTGGAGGCGGTGCTGATGTCGAGGATCTCGGCGATCTCCCGGTGCGCGTACCCGAACGCCTCCCGCAGCACGTAGACCGCGCGCTCGGCCGGCGTCAGGCGCTCCAGGAGGACGAGGACGGCGTACGAGACGGACTCGCGCTGCTCGGCGGTGTCGGCGGGGCCGAGCATCGGGTCGCCGGCGAGCAGCGGCTCCGGGAGCCACTGGCCCACGTAGGTCTCGCGCCGGGCGCGGGCCGAGGTGAGCTGGTTGAGGCAGTAGTTGGTGAGCACCTTGGTGAGCCATGCCTCGGGCACCTCGATGCGCCCGATGTCGGCGGCCTGCCACCTCAGGAAGGTCTCCTGCACGGCGTCCTCGGCCTCGGCCGAGGAACCGAGCATCCGGTAGGCGATGGCCTCGAGCCGGGGCCGGGCCGCCTCGAACCGGTGCACGTCGCTCATGATCAGGGCCATGCGGCGATCGTATCCGGCCGCGCCCGCCGGCGTCGGCCGGATCGGGCCACCGGCCGGACGGGGGCCGGGCGTTCGGCTCGGGCGGGCGGGGCGGTCGTCGGTGTCGGTGTCGGTGTCGGCCGGGTCGGGCCACCCGCCCGGCGGGGGACGGGCCTTCGGCTCGGGCGGGCGGGCGGGGCGGGAGCCGTGGGTCAGCTCCCGTAGAAGAGTTCGTCGACGACCGCGCGGGCGCGGCGGGTGATCCGGCGGTAGTCGTCGACCATCTCGCCGACGTGGCCGGGGCCGTAGCCCAGGTAGCGGCCCACGGCGGCCAGTTCGCGGGGGTCGGAGGGGAAGGTGTCGCCGGGGCGGCCGCGCACCAGCATGACCGCGTTGCGGACCCGGGTGGCGAGGACCCACGCCTCGTCCAGGGTCTGTGCCTCCTCGGTCGGGATCAGGCCGGCGGCGTGCGCGGCGGAGAGCGCGGTGCGGGTGCGGGTGGTGCGCAGCCCGGGTTCGGCCCAGCCGTGCCGCATCTGGAGCAGCTGGACGGTCCACTCGACGTCGCTGAGGCCGCCGCGGCCCAGCTTGGCGTGGAGGGTGGGGTCGGCGCCGCGCGGCAGCCGCTCGGACTCCATGCGGGCCTTGAGGCGGCGGATCTCGCGGGCCGCGTCCTCGCCGAGGCCCTCGGCGGGATAGCGCAGCGGGTCGACCAGCTCGATGAACCGCTGCCCGAGGTCGGCGTCGCCCGCCATGGGGGCGGCGCGGAGCAGCGCCTGGGACTCCCAGACGAGCGACCAGCGGCGGTAGTACGCCTCGTAGGAGGCGAGGGTGCGGACGAGCGGCCCGTTGCGGCCCTCCGGACGCAGATCCGCGTCGATCAGCAACGGCGGGTCGGTGGTGGGCAGCTGGAGGAGCCTGCGCATCTCGGTGACGACCCGGTTGGCGGCCTTCGCGGCCTCCTGCTCGTCGACGCCGGGGCGCGGCTCGTGAACGAAGAGGACGTCGGCGTCGGAGCCGTAGCCGAGTTCGTGGCCGCCGAAGCGGCCCATGCCGATGACCGCGAAACGGGTGGGGAGTTCCTCGCCCCACTCGGCGCGGACGGCGGCCCGCAGGGCGCCCGCGAGGGTGGCCGCGTTGAGGTCGGTGACCGCCTCGCCGACCCGGTCGACCAGAGCGCCGGGGTCGGAGGTGCGGGGGCTGTCCTCGGTGCCGTACGAGTCGATGAGGTCGGCGGCGGCGGTACGGAACAGCTCGCGGCGGCGCACCCCGCGGGCGGCGGCGACGGCCTGCTCGGCGTCGTCCGCGCGGCCCACCGCGGCGAGGACCTCCTGCTCCAGGTGGTCCCGGCCGCGCGGCCTCAGCCCCTCGGGGTCGCCCAGTATGGCGACCGCCTCGGGGGCGCGCAGCAGCAGGTCGGGGGCGAGCCGGCCGGCCGAGAGGACCCGGGCGAGGTTCTCGGCGGCGGCGCCCTCGTCGCGGAGCAGCCGCAGGTACCAGGGGGTCTTGCCGAGGGCGTCGGAGACGCGGCGGAAGCCGAGGAGGCCGGAGTCCGGGTCGGCGGAGTCGGCGAACCAGCCGAGCAGCACCGGCAGCAGGTGGCGCTGGATGGCGGCCTTGCGGCTGACCCCGGAGGCCAGTGCCTCCAGGTGGCGCAGGGCGGCGGCGGGGTCGGCGTACCCGAGGGCTTCGAGGCGCTGTCCGGCCGCCTTGGGACTGAGCCGGATCTCGCCGGGCGCGAGCTGGGCGAAGGCGTCGAGCAGCGGCCGGTAGAAGATCTTCTCGTGGAGGCGGCGGACGACGGAGGCGTGCCGCTTCCACTCCTTGTTCAGCGCGGCGACCGGGTCGGTGCGCAGGCCGAGCGAGCGGCCGAGGCGGCGCAGGTCGTCCTCGCCCTCGGGGACGAGGTGGGTGCGGCGCAGCCGGTACAGCTGGATGCGGTGCTCCATCGCGCGCAGGAAGCGGTACGCCTCGTCGAGCTGGGCCGCGTCGGCGCGGCCGACGTAGCCGCCGCCGGCGAGGGCGGCGAGCGCGTCCAGGGTGGAGCCGCTGTGCAGGGTGGCGTCGCTGCGGCCGTGCACCAGCTGGAGGAGCTGGACGGCGAACTCGACGTCCCTGAGGCCGCCGGGGCCGAGCTTCAGCTCCCGGTCGACCTGGGCGACCGGGATGTTGTCGACGACCCGGCGGCGCATGGCCTGCACGTCGGTGACGAAGTTCTCGCGCTCGGCGGCCTGCCAGACCAGCGGGGAGACGGCGTCCACGTAGGCGCTGCCCAGCTCGGGGTCGCCGGCCACCGGCCGTGCCTTGAGGAGAGCCTGGAACTCCCAGGTCTTCGCCCAGCGCTGGTAGTAGGCGAGGTGGGAGGAGAGGGTGCGGACGAGCGGGCCGTTGCGGCCCTCGGGGCGGAGGTTGGCGTCGACCGGCCAGATGGTGCCCTCGACGGTGGTCTCGGAGCAGATCCGCATGAGGTGGGAGGCGAGCCGGGTGGCGGCCTGGATCGCCTTGGCCTCGTCGGCTCCCTCGACGGGCTCGCCGACGAAGATCACGTCGACGTCGGAGACGTAGTTCAGCTCGTGGCCGCCGCACTTGCCCATGGCGATCACGGCGAGCCGGCACTGGGCCGCGTCGGCGGGTTCGGCCGCGCGGGCGATGGCGAGCGCGGCCCGCAGCGTGGCGGTGGCCAGGTCGGCCAGCTCGGCGGCGGTCTGGGCGACGTCGGTGGTGCCGCACACGTCCCTGGCCGCTATCCCGAGGAGGCAGCGGCGGTAGGCGACCCGCAGGGACACCGGGTCGGTCGCCTCGGCGAGCCCCCGCTCGAACTCGGTGATCCCCGGGTGGAGATCGACCGCCTCGTAGGTGACCAGGGTCGCCCAGTCCTCCGGGTGCCGGGCCAGGTGGTCGGCGAGCGCCTCGGAGGCGCCGAGGACGCCGAGCAGCCGGTCCCGGAAGGGCTTGGCCGAGAGCAGCGTGGTGGTGAGCGTCTGCCGCTCGGTGTCGGACTGCGCCTCGACCAGCCGGACCAGGCCGCGCAGGGCCAGGTCGGGGTCGGCGGTGGCGCCGAGCGCGTCGAGCAGGACAGGGTCCCCGCGCAGGGCGGCGAACTCGGGCAGGTCGAGCAGCCGCTCGGCGGCGGACGGATCGGTGAACCCGTGCCGCAGCAGCCGTGAGAACGTACTGCTCCTGCGCCCCGGCACCGTCATCTCCGCCGCTCCCTCCAGCCCCGCACGCCCGACGGATCGAGCCTATCCGCAGCGAGCGGACCGGGCCCCCGCGACGGGCGCGGAACGCCGCCGCGGGCGGGGCGGAAGCCGTTGGAGGACGGGGTACGGAGGTGCGCGCACGGGAGGGCCGGACACGCCGCCGGGGACGGGCGCACGGGGCGGGGAACGCGAGCCGCGCGGGCGGGCGCGCCGGGGAGCCGGACACGCAGCCGGGACGGGCGCACGAGGCGGGAAAGTGACCCGCGCGGGCGGGCGCGCCGGGTGGTCGGGCGGGCGGCCGGGGGCGGGCGTACGGGCGGGGCTAAGCGCGGTCGTACGGGCGGGCGTACGGGCGGCGGCGGGGCTCCGGCGGGGTGGCCGGAAACCGTTCTCACCTGCCCGGATCCGGTGAGGATCACACGTGACGTCGGGCACAACGGGCCGTTTTCGGAACCCTTCGCTCGCTTTGGCCCTGTACCCATGTGAGTCGTTCGTCCCGTCGCCGTCGCCAGTCGCGAACCGCCGTCGCTCCCCGACGCGCCCCCGTCGCCCAGGTAGAGAAAGCCCTCCCCCGCCATGCCCGTCCGCAGTCCCTCACGCCTCATACGCCCCTTCCGTCACCGCAGGTCCGTCGTGACCGCGGCGACGGTCGCCGTGCTGACCGGCGGGACGCTCGCCGGCGTGCTCACGGCGACGTCCGCCACGGAGGAGGCGCACGGCGCGGCCGCCCCGTCCTCCGTCGGGGTGCGGGAGCCCGTCCCCGACCCGCGGCCGTCCCGCGACGCCGTGCAGGGCGTGACGCAGGAGCCGACCCGGGGCGGACGCGGTGACGCCATCGCGGGGAAGGCCGACGCCGCCGCCCGGCTCGCCGTCGTCCAGTTCGTCTCCCACCCCGACGACGACCTGTACTTCATGAACCCGGACACCGCGCAGTCGCTGGCCGACCGGGTCCCGCTCACCACCGTGTACATGACCGCGGGCGAGTCGAACGGCGTCAACGCCCGCTCCGGGCGGGCCTCCGCCGTCACCCTGCCGGACAAGCCCGCCTTCGCCGAGGCCCGGCAGAACGGCATACGCGCGGCGTACGCCGAGATGGCCACCGGCGACCGCACCAGCCCCTGGGAGCGGACCGTGATCCCCACGGCCGGCGGTGGCGCGGCCGAGCTGGACACCCTGCGCGCCCGGCCCGAGGTGCGGCTGGTCTGGCTCCAGCTGCGCGAGGCCGGCTCGACCTCCGCCGACCGCCCGGTGAGCCTGCGCGGCCTGTGGCACGGCCGGATACCCGCGCTCGGCTCGCAGCTCTCCTCGGGCACGCCGGTCGCCGCGGACTTCGCGTACTCCAAGGAGCAGGTCGTCGCCACGCTGACGGGGCTGCTCGACCGCTACCGGCCGACCTTCGTGCGCACCCTGGACCCCACGCCCGGCACCGACGAGGACACCGGACGGCTGCGGGACCACCAGGACCACGCCTACGGGGCGCGGTTCGTGCAGGCGGCACTGGCCCGGTACGCGGAGCGGCCGGGGAACCCGCGCTTCGGGGTGCAGAGCTACATGGGCTACCCGAACACGGATCTGCCCCGCGCGCTGGACAGCCGTACCGCCGAGGAGAAGCTGCGCAGCCTGGAGACGTACGCCTGGCTGGACGGGGCGGACTGCGGCAGCCCGGCGGGCTGCGGCGACCTGAAGGCGTCGGGCCGGCCGAGCGGGCGCGGGTGGACGGGGACCGTGCGGTACGCGCGCGGCTCGTCGACCGGCTGGATCCAGCCGGCCTCGGACGGCGGGCTGCTGGCCTTCGGCGTCCAGGACGGGCGGCTCGCGACCTGGCACCGGGCGCCTGGCGGCGGCTGGAAGGGGCCGGAACTGCTGGCCGGCGGCGGTCTGGACAGCGGGGTCAACACCGTACGGCTGCGGGACGGGCGGATCGCCGTCTTCGGCACCCGGACCTCCTTCGAGGGCCCGGCCGGCTACCGGCGCGAGGTCGTCACGGTCGAACAGACCGCGCGGGGCGGCCGTTTCGGGGCGTGGCGCTCGCTGGGCACGCCCGGGAAGCGGGACGAGGCCGACCGGACGCCGGACATCAGCGCGCCCGCCGTGGCCGTGGACGGCGCCGGCCGGGTCTCGCTCTTCCTGCGCGACGGCGACCACCGGCTCTCCGGACGCGAGCGGACGCCGGGCGGCGCCTGGGGTCCGTGGCGGAGCCTCGGCGGAGCCGACCTGCACGGCGACCCGGTGGCGGCGACGGACGCCCGGGGGCGGACGTACGTCTTCGCGGGCACCCCGCTCTCGGTCCTGATGTGGACCGGCGCGTCGGGCGGTGGCCCGGTGGCCGGGCCGCTGCCGACCGGTCTGCCGGCGACGACGCTGGCGCTGAGCGCGGGCCCGTCGCCGGCCGGCGACGGCATCCGGCTCTGGTCGCGCGTGCCCATCACCGGCGAGCCGCGGGCGGCCGACTTCCGGGGCACCGTCCGGCTGGCCCCGGTCGTCCCGCCGGCCGGCGGCATCGCGGGCTTCGGCCCGGTGAGCGCGGCGGACGGCCTGGTCGCGGCCCGGTCCAGGACGGGCCGGCTCGCGGTGGCCCCGCTCCCGGGCGGCGGCACCTGGCGCCTCTCCGGCTTCCCGCTGGCGGGTGCGCCGGCGGCGGGCCCGGGCGGGGTGGCCGCCCTCGGCCAGGACGGCCGGCTCCACTGGACGCCCGGCCCGCCGCCGAGCCCGCGGACCTGACGCCGGAGCGGCTCACGCGGCCAGCAGCACGCGGGCTCAGGCGTCCAGCAGCACCGGGAAGGACTCCAGGTCGTTCTGGGTCATCACCGGGAGGTTGCGGAGCTCCTCGTCGGGGACGGCGAGCCTGAGGCGGGGGAAGCGGGCGAAGAGCGCGGGGAGGGCGATGCCCGCCTCGACGCGGGAGAGGGCCGCGCCCGGGCAGATGTGCGGGCCGTGGCCGAAGGTCATGTGCCGGACGGGCGCCGGGCGGGTGATGTCGAAGGCGTCGGCGTCCGGGCCGTGCTGTGCGGGGTCGCGGCCGATCACCCGGTACGAGATCACCACGCCCTCGCCCTTGGGCAGGACGGCGTCGCCGACCCGGACGTCCTCGGTGGCGAAGCGCATCAGCAGGTGGGTGGTGGGGGTGTCCCAGCGCAGGGTCTCCTCGATCACGGCGTCCCAGGAGACCTCTCCGGCGAGCACCTTGCGGAGCTGGTCGGGGTGGGCGAGGAGGGCGCGCACGGCGTTGAGGACGAGGCCGATCGTCGTCTCGTGGCCGGCGGCGACCATCGCCTTGAGGTTGCCGACCACCTCCTCCTCGGTCAGCGGCTCGCCGCCCTCGTCGGCGAGGATGAGCGCCGAGGTGAGGTCGTCGGTGGGCAGGGCGGTCTTGGCGCGGACGAGGTCCGTGTAGAAGACGTCGAGGTCGGCGAGGAGGGCCAGCCGCTCGTCCTGCGGGGTGAGCATCGAGAAGAACTTCTTGTACTGCCGGGTGAGCATCGTGTTCGCCTCGGGGTCGACGCCCATCAGCATGCCGACGACCCGCATGGGCAGCGGCTGCGCGAAGACGGACTTGAGGTCGACGACGGCGCCGTCCCGGCCGCCCTCCTCCAGGGCGTCGAGGAGTTCCGCGGTGAACTTCTCGATGTCGGGGCGGATCGCCTCCAGGCGGCGCGGGGTCAGCGCCTGGGAGGTCTTGGCGCGCAGCCGGCGGTGCTCGTCGCCGTCGACGGTGAACATGGAGCGGCCGGCGTCGATCATCCCGATGAGCGGCCAGGCGTGGGTGACGGTTCCGGAGGTCCACAGGTCCCAGGCGTTCAGGTCCTTGACCAGCCGGGGGTCGACCAGGAGGCGCCGGGCGTCGGCGTGGCGGGTGACGGCCCAGGCGGGCACGCCGAGCAGGTCGATGCGGGCCAGCGGACCGGCGGCGGCGATCCGGGCGGTCTCGCCGTCGAGGTCCCGGACCATCGGGTCGACGACGACGGGTGCGCCGCCCTGGGCGGCCGCGTGCGGGCAGGTCACGAGGGATCTCCTGTCGGGGGTACGGGGGTGAACCGGACGGGCAGGGCGGTGGTGCCGCGCAGGAAGGCGGACGGGCGGCGGACCAACGCGTCCTCCGGTACGCCGAGTTCGAGGTCGGGCAGCCGGTCGAGGAGGACCTCGATGCCGGTCCTGGCGATGGTCTCCGCGATCTCCTGCGCGGGGAACGGGCAGCGGTACTCGCCGTGGCTGAAGGCCAGGTGGGCGCCGCCGCCGCCGCGTCCGGACGGGGCGCCGCCGGGGGCGCCCGCGCGGATCACCGGGTCGGTGTTGGCGGCGCCGAGACCGAGCAGCAGCAGGTCGCCGGCCTTGATCCGGCGCTCGCCGAGGCGGGTGTCGCGGACGGGCCAGCGGCCGGCGAGGATCTGGGTGGGGCCGTCCTCCCACAGCACCTCGTTCATGGCGTCGGCGACGCTGCGGCGGCCGCGGGCCATCGAGTCGGCGAAGTCGTCCTCGGTGAGCATCAGCCGGACGGAGTTGCCGATCCAGTCGGCGGTGGTGAGGTGCCCGGCGGCCGTGACGGCCATCAGGTCGAGCGTGTACTCCTCGTCGGTGAACTCCTCGGGGAAGGCGAGCATCCGGCTGGTGACGTCGTCGCCGGGGTCGGCGCGCTTCGCGGCGACCAGCCGGGCCATGTGTCCGGCGAACCGCTGGTGGGCGCTCCGCGCCTCCGGCCCGCCGTCGGCGAGGTCCTTCAGCACCCGGGCGATGTCGGCGCCTTCGCCGTCGGGGAAGCCGATGAGCCGGGCGAGGACGAGGACCGGGAGGGGTTCGCAGAAGTCGGCGACGAGGTCGGCGGTGCCGCGGGCGCAGAAGGCGTCGATCAGCCGGTCGGCCAGCTGCTCGCCGTGCCCGCGGACCTCGAAGGGGTCGACGGCCTCCAGGGCGGGCACGAGCATCCTCAGATGCCGCCGGTGCTCCTCGCCCGCGCTGAAGTAGACGGAGGGCAGGGGGCGTCCGACCATGGGGAGGAGCGGCCAGTCGTCCGGGACGTGCGGCCACTGGTTCCACAGGCCGACGTCCCGGGGGAAGAGCTCGGGGTCGCTGGTGACGCGGTGGACCTCGCGGTAGCCGATGACCAGCCAGGCGGGGAAGCCGCCGGGGAGCTCCACCGGGACGACGGGGCCGTGCTCGCGGCGCATGGACCGGTAGAGGGCCTGCGGGTCGGTGTGGAAGCCGGGTCCGGAGAGCGGGACGGCCGCGGGGCACCCGGACGGGGGAGCCGGATCGGGTACGGGCCCGGCGGAGGGGGAGCTCGTCATCGGTCCTGTCTCCTGTGGCGAACCTGCCGTCGGCACGCCTCGTGCGGCCAACGCGTGGTCACTATAAGGAAGTTGTGTGTCACCGAACCGGTCATCGGTGATCCGTCTCAGCCCTCGGCCGAAAAGATCAGGTCACCCGGTCGGAGGGAGGACGCATGTCCGTCAGGTCGAAGACGTGCGGCAAGCGGCGGGGTGCGGGACGGTGGTCCCATGAACTGGACACTGGAAGTCGTGCCCGTCCCCGTCACCGACATGGACCGGGCGAAGGAGTTCTACGCCGAGCAGTGCGGCTTCGCCGTCGACCTGGACGACGAGGTCGCCCCCGGGACCCGTATCATCCAGCTGACCCCGCCGGGCTCGCGCTGTTCCCTCGCGCTGCTCTCCGGCATGCCGCCGATGCCCGGCACCACGCAGATGGCCCCGGGCTCCCTGCAGAACCTCCAGATGTGCGTCACCGACATCGAGGCGGCGCGGATCGCGCTCGTGGAGACCGGGGTGGACGTCTCCCCCGTGATGCACCTCGGCGCGAACGGCTGGGAGGAGGGCAAGGGCGAGACCTGGAACTCCTTCCTCTCCTTCCAGGACCCGGACGGCAACGGCTGGATCGTCCAGGAGGCCCCCTCGGAACTCACCGAACGCTGAGCATCCCCCGCCGCGGCCCCACCAGAAACCGCACCAGCCCGTCCCCCTCCCCCGCGCGCCGCGTCCCGGCACGCTCCCTCACGCGGTGGGAGGGGCGTCGGCGGGGTCGGCGTCGCCGCGCGGGACGGTGGCCCCGGCCTCCTGGCCGATCCCGATCACCGCCGCGAGCGCCTCGGAGGCGTGACGGCTCCCCGGACGAAGGCTCCCGGGCTCACCCTCGGCGACGGTCAGGCGTCAGCGCCTCTCGTGCGGCCAGGCGATGTTGGCCTCAAGGATGCGGTCGGTGATCGTCATACCCTGCTGGAAGTACATCGCCTCCAGCTGGAAGCCTTGCGCTTTCGCCATGCCGGCGTCGGCCTCACAGGCTGTCCGGGCGCTGCCGGTCTTCTTCTTGCAGTAGGCCATCGACTTGTTGTAAAGGCTGGCCGAGTCGGCATTCGCGACCGTACCGGTACCGAGGACAACCGCCACTGCCAGGATCCCCGTGGCGAGCGACTTCTTGAACATGCTCATGGTTCCACCCTTCCGTCCGCCTCGTGACCGAGAACGTCTCGCTGAGGTCAGCAGCACCCTCCCAGCCCGCGGCCTCGGAAGCACGGCTCAGGCACCAGCGGGATGACCAATGTCCTGAACTGGAGCGCCCTGGCGCGTTCGAGGCGGTGGAACCGGTGACGGAGGAAGGCTCAAGGGCCGACGGTTCGCCATCGTCGGCCCTTGAGCGTCGGTTCCAGGCAGTACCTGCCCTTACAGCACCGGCAGGTTCTTCCGCAGCTCGAAGGCGGTGACCTCGGAGCGGTACTCCTCCCACTCCTGCTTCTTGTTGCGCAGGAAGAAGTCGAAGACGTGCTCGCCGAGGGTCTCGGCGACCAGTTCGCTCTTCTCCATGAGGGAGATGGCCTCGCCGAGGTTCTGGGGGAGGGGCTCGATGCCCATGGCGCGGCGCTCGGAGTCGGAGAGCGCCCACACGTCGTCGTCGGCGCCGGCGGGGAGCTCGTAGCCCTCCTCGATGCCCTTGAGGCCGGCGGCCAGGAGGACCGCGTAGGTGAGGTAGGGGTTGGCGCCCGAGTCGATGGAGCGGACCTCGACGCGCGAGGAGCCGGTCTTGCCGGGCTTGTACATGGGGACGCGGATCAGGGCGGAGCGGTTGTTGTGGCCCCAGCAGATGTACGAGGGGGCCTCACCGCCCGAGCCGGCCGTGCGGGAGGAGCCGCCCCAGATGCGCTTGTACGAGTTGACCCACTGGTTGGTCACGGCGGAGATCTCGCCCGCGTGCTTCAGCAGGCCCGCGATGAAGGAGCGGCCCACCTTGGAGAGCTGGTACTCGGCGCCCGACTCGTAGAAGGCGTTCCGGTCGCCCTCGAAGAGGGAGAGGTGGGTGTGCATGCCGGAGCCCGGGTACTCCGAGAACGGCTTCGGCATGAAGGTCGCCTGCACGCCCTGCTCCAGCGCCACCTGCTTCATGACCAGGCGGAAGGTCATGATGTTGTCCGCGGTGGAGAGCGCGTCGGCGTACCGGAGGTCGATCTCCTGCTGGCCCGGGGCGCCCTCGTGGTGGGAGAACTCGACCGAGATGCCCATCGACTCGAGCATGGTGATGGCCTGCCGGCGGAAGTCCATGCCGACGTTCTGCGGGGTGTGGTCGAAGTAGCCGGAGTTGTCGGCCGGGGTGGGCCGGGAGCCGTCCAGCGGCTTGTCCTTCAGCAGGAAGAACTCGATCTCGGGGTGGGTGTAGAAGGTGAAACCGAGGTCGGACGCCTTGGCGAGCGCCCGCTTGAGGACGAAGCGCGGGTCGGCGAAGGAGGGGGAGCCGTCCGGCATGAGGATGTCGCAGAACATCCGCGCGGTGCCGGGCGCCTCGGCCCGCCAGGGCAGGATCTGGAAGGTGCCCGGGTCCGGCTTGGCGATCATGTCGGACTCGTAGACCCGCGCGAAGCCCTCGATCGCGGAGCCGTCGAAGCCGATGCCCTCGTCGAAGGCCTGCTCCAGCTCGGCGGGGGCGACGGCGACCGACTTGAGGAAGCCGAGCACGTCGGTGAACCACAGGCGCACGAAGCGGATGTCGCGCTCTTCGAGCGTCCGGAGCACAAATTCCTGCTGCTTGTCCATTTACACACCCATCCTCGCTGGTCAGGCCGCCTGCTCCCACCGCCTCGGGCACATCGGGGGGCACCTGAGCATCCCACCACATGGTTTCGCGCACGTTGCACACCCATAGTGCCTGTTCGGGTGTGACACAGGTAACCGAGGACCTCCGGAATCCGTACCCCGTTCGGCCCACGGAGCCCCCTCGCCCACTACGATCTGCGCCCATGGGAGCCCTACGGCTCGAACGCCCGTACCGGCACGCGCGTCCCCTGGCACTGGTGAGTGCCGTGGCGACGCTCCTCGGCGCGCTCTTCGTCTGCCTGGGGCCCGGACCGGCCGGTCCCGGCCGCCATCCGGGTCACGAGCGGGCCGCCGCCGCGGCGGCCCCCGGCCCCGCCGCCACCCCCGTCCCCGGGGGCGGCCGGAGCGCGTACGTCTGCCCGTACGACCGCGGTGACTGCTCCCTCTTCCCGTCCCTCTCCCCCGCGGTGCTCAGCGCCCCGCCCCTCGATCCGCCGCTGCACACCGAGGACCGGCTGCCGCGCGTCGACACGCGCGCCGGCGACGGTACTGCGGGCGGCCCCGGGGTCCGGCCGCGCGCCCCGGACCTGCACGTCCTTCAGGTCCTCCGGACCTAGGTCCCTCCGCCCTCCCCCGCCCGACGACACCCCCCCTTTCTCTTTCCCAGAAGGACGACACCACCATGGCCGCCAACCGCTCCACCACCGCCGACCGCCGCGCGCGAATAGAGGAGATGCGCCGCGCCGAGCAGGCCCGGGAGCGCCGCAACCGCTTCCTCACGATCGGCGTCTCCGCCGTCGTCGTGCTGAGCCTCGTCGGCTTCGGCACCTTCGTGCTGATGAAGAAGGCCGACGAGGAGGACGCCAAGGAGGCCGCCGCCAAGGCCCCCATCGCCGGCGAGAAGAGCTGGGACGCGGCGAAGCTCGGCCGCAACCACGTCGAGACCGCGGTGAAGTACGACACCAAGCCCCCGGTCGGCGGCGACCACCACCCGGTCTGGCTGAACTGCGACGGCGACGTCTACGACAAGGCCGTCCCCGAGGTGCACGCCGTCCACTCGCTGGAGCACGGCGCCGTCTGGGTGACGTACAGCAAGAAGGCCGCCGAGGCCGACGTGAAGAAGCTGAAGGACAAGGTCTCCGACACCCCCTACACGCTGATGAGCCCGGTCGACGACCAGACCGGCGCGATCATGCTCTCCGCGTGGGGCAAGCAGGTCACCGTGGACAGCGCGAGCGACCCGCGCGTCGACGCCTTCCTCACCAAGTACGTGCAGGGCAAGCAGACGCCCGAGCCGGGCGCGGCCTGCACCGGCGGCGTCGGCGCCGACGGCATGGGCGGCGCCGGGATGGGCCAGTGACCCCCCGCCGCACCCGCTACGCGGCGATCACCGCGGTCGCCCTCTCGGTGCTCTTCGCCGCGGGCGCGGTCACGGTCGCCTCGGCCGAGCGCGAGGAGGCCCCCCGCACCCCGGACACCGCCTCGGCGGACGCCGGCTTCGCCCGGGACATGTCGGTCCACCACCAGCAGGCCGTCGAGATGTCCTTCATCGTCCGGGACCGGACGCGGGACGAGTCGGTGCGCCGGCTCGCGTACGACATCGCCAACACCCAGGCCAACCAGCGCGGGATGATGCTCGGCTGGCTCGACGTGTGGGGTCTGCCGAAGGTCGAGTCCGGCACCGCGCCGATGACCTGGATGGGCATGCCGGTCACCGGCGACGCCGCCGCCAAGGACGGCGCGCTGATGCCCGGCATGGCGACGCGGACCCAGCTGGACGCCCTGCGGAAGGCGTCCGGCAAGGAGGCCGAGATCCTGTACCTGAGGCTGATGACCGCCCACCACAAGGGCGGGGTGCACATGGCCCAGGGCTGTGTGCAGAAGTGCTCGGTCGACATCCAGCGCGACCTCGCCCAGGGCATGGTCGACGCCCAGGAGTCGGAGATCGCGCTGATGGCTGACATGCTCCGCAAGCGCGGCGCGACCGCCTGAGCCAGGAGCGCCCGGCCCCCGTGACCCGCTGCGGTCGCGGGGGCCGACGCGTCCCCGGAGAATGAGAGGCGCTCGGGGAGTTCGTACGACGACGTTTCGACGAAAGGTACGCACCCCATGACCACGGCGAAGGACATCATGCACCCGGGAGCCCAGTGGATCCCGGCCCACGAGACGCTCGACCGCGCGGCGCAGATGATGCGCAACCTGAACGTGGGGGCGCTCCCCGTCGCCGACGAGAACGAACGGCTCTGCGGCATCGTGACCGACCGCGACATCGTCGTCCGCTGTGTGGCGATGGGCCACGACCCGTCCGAGGTGACCTGCGGCGAGATCGTCCAGGGCACCCCGCGCTGGATCGCCGCGGACGCGGACGTGGGCGCGGTGCTGGAGGAGATGCAGAGCCACCAGATCCGGCGGCTGCCGGTGATCGAGGACAAGCGGCTGGTCGGCATGATCAGCGAGGCCGATCTGGCCCAGCAGCTCTCGGACGAGCAGCTGAAGGCGTTCTGCGCGAGCGTCTACGCCGCTTCCTGACCCGACTCCAGGACGACCCGGGCGACCGCGTCCGGGGCGTCCCGCATGACCAGATGGCCCGAGGGCACGGCCGCCTCGTAGCGGGCGCCGAGCCGTCGGGCCAGTGCGCGCTGGCGGCGCTCCCAGCGGGCGGAGCCGTCGGGGGCGGCGAGGACGGTGACGGGGGCGGCGGGCGGGAGGGGGTGAGTGCGGCGGAGGGCGTCGAGTTCGGCGGCGACGGAGCCGTAGCGGGCGTTCTCGCGCAGGGCGCCGCGCCAGACGCGTGAGCTGCGGTAGACCCGGCGGACCTCGGCGGGCGGTGCGGGGTCGGGGTGGACGGCGAGGCGGCGGAGGGCGGGACCGAGGGCGGCGGGCAGGCCGAGGGCGGTGAGGGCGGTCCCGGCGGGCACGGTCCAGCCGAGCACTCCGGGGCGGGGGTGCTCCTCGACGGAGGAGTCGACGAGGACCAGTCCGGCCGTGCGGTCCGGGTGGAGGCGGGCGAACCCCTCGGCGTGGAAGCCGGCGATCGAGTGGCCGACGACGGTGACGGGGCCGGGGAGCCGGAGGGCGTCGAGGAGGGCGGCGATCCGGTCGGCCTCGCCGGCCAGGGTGGGGGGCGCGGTGGTCCCCTCGGTGAGGCCGTGGCCGGGGCGGTCGAAGCGGACGACGGTGCGGTGCGGGGCGAGCAGCGGGACGACCGGGTCCCAGTCGAACCAGCCGAGGCCGAGTCCGGCGGAGAGCACGCAGACCGGTCCCTCCCCGTCGACGGCGACGTGGTGGGCGAGGCCCCCGAGGCGTACGAAGCTCATGGTGCGCCGCTCCTTCCGGTGCCGCCTCCGGTTCCGCTTCCGGTGCCGCCTCCGGTGCTTCTTCGGCGGGTGGTGCCCTCACGCGCGAGCGACACCGCGAGCAGGCCGGTCCAGACGGCGACGAGGAGGACCTGGAGGCGCTGGCCGGCGCCGAGGGCCCACAGGCCCTTGCCCGCCTCGAAGGAGGCGACCTCGGCCAGTGTCCAGGCGGTGGCGGCGAGTTCGAGGGCGACGAGGAAGGGTCCGGTGCGGGCCAGCGGCGGCCAGAGGCCGTACCGGCGGGCGGCGACGGTGAGGAGGACCATGGCGAGGAGCGCGCCGGTCATGGCGAGACCGGAGCTGACGGCGTGGGCGGTGTGGGTGGCGGGGACGAGCCCGGCGGTCTCGCGGGCGGCGCACTCCGGGTCGGCGGTCGGGGCGCAGCTGAGCGGCAGGCGGGAGTCGACGGCGGTGGCGGCGCCGAAGAGGGCGAGGGCGGCCCAGCCGGCGAGGAGCCAGGGGCGGCGGCCGGAGGGCCGGGGGTCGGTGCGGGCCCAGCTGGGGGTGCCGGGTTCGGCCGGGGGTCCGGCGGGTGTGCGGGCGGCGAGGAGGCCGAGGACGGCGCCGGCGAGGACGAGGAGCCCGGCGACCAGATCGGTGGCGCGGAAGAGCCCGCCGAGGGGCTGGTCGGCGGCGGCCAGCTCGGAGACGTAGGTGCGGACCGGGTCGAGACCGGTCCGCACGACGACTTCGAGGACCCAGGCGGTGTACGCGAGCGCCCCCAGGAACAGCAGGACGGCGGAAGCGCGCGTGACCTTTCCGGGCATACGGGGTCTGACGTCAGGGAGCGCCGGAAGGTTCCCGGTGCCGGGGGTGGACCCGTTCGGGCTCGCTGGACCCGCGGAGGAGGCGGGGACGACGAGGGCGGGGAGGAGCGGTCCGCCGCCGACGACGAGGGGGTCGTCCGTGGTCGTCATGGGCCCATGATCACGGGGATGGAGAAGCTTCGCATGTCGGGAGAGAAGGGGCGAACGGCGGGCGGCCGGCGCCTTTCCCGGGACATAGCGTCGAATTGACGATTAGACTGGGGGGCGTGCATCGACTACGCCTCGCGCTGAATCAGATCGACTCGACCGTCGGGGACCTCGCCGGGAACTCCGAGGCGATCGTCCACTGGACCCGGCACGCCGTCGGGCAGGGCGCGCACCTCGTCGCCTTTCCCGAGATGGCGCTGACCGGCTACCCCGTCGAGGACCTGGCCCTGCGGCCGTCCTTCGTCGAAGCCTCCCGGGCGGCGCTGCTCGCGCTGGCGGAGCGGCTCGCGGAGGAGGGCCTGGGCGAGGTGCCGGTGGTCGTCGGCTACCTCGACCGCACCGAGCGGGCGGTGCCCCGGCTCGGGCGCCCGGCCGGTTCGCCGGAGAACGCGGCGGCGGTGCTGCACCGCGGCCGGGCCGTGCTCCGCTTCGCCAAGCACCACCTGCCCAACTACGGCGTCTTCGACGAGTTCCGCTACTTCGTGCAGGGCGACACCCTGCCGGTGCTGCGGGTGCGCGGGGTGGACGTGGCCCTGGCGATCTGCGAGGACCTGTGGCAGGAGGGGGGCCGGGTGCCGGCGGCGCGCAGCGCCCGGGCGGGTCTGCTGCTGTCGGTGAACGCCTCGCCGTACGAGCGGAACAAGGACGACACCCGGCTCGAACTGGTCCGCAAGCGGGCCCAGGAGGCCGGCTGCACGACCGCCTATCTGGCGTCGACCGGCGGGCAGGACGAGCTGGTCTTCGACGGGGACTCGATCGTGGTGGACGCGGCGGGCGAGGTGATCGCGCGGGCCCCGCAGTTCACCGAGGGCAGCGTCGTCCTCGACCTGGACCTGCCGGCCGCCGACCCGGAGGCGCCGGCGCCGGGGACCGTGGTGGACGACGGGCTGCGCGTCGACCGCGCGGTGCTCACCGGGGAGGCCGGGGAGGTCGTCCCGCCGTACGAGGCGGAGCTGACGGGCGGTTACGCGCAGCGGCTCGACGACGACGAGGAGGTCTACTCGGCGCTCGTCATCGGGCTGCGCGCCTATGTCGCGAAGAACGGTTTCGGCTCGGTGGTGATCGGCCTCTCCGGCGGGATCGACTCGGCGCTGGTCGCCGCGATCGCCTGCGACGCGCTCGGCGCGGACCGGGTGCACGGGGTGTCGATGCCGTCGAAGTACTCCTCCGACCACTCGAAGGGCGACGCGGCCGAACTGGCCCGCAGGACCGGCCTGAACTTCCGCACGGTCCCGATCGGGCCGATGTTCGACGCCTATATGGCCTCGCTGGAGCTGACCGGGCTCGCGGAGGAGAACCTCCAGTCCCGGCTGCGCGGCACCACGCTGATGGCGATCTCCAACCAGGAGGGCCACCTCGTCCTCGCCCCGGGCAACAAGTCCGAGCTGGCGGTGGGCTACTCGACCCTCTACGGCGACTCCGTCGGCGCCTACGGCCCCATCAAGGACGTCTACAAGTCGGACGTCTTCCGGCTGGCCCGCTGGCGCAACCGGGCCGCCGAGGAGCGGGGCCAGACCCCGCCGATCCCGGAGAACTCGATCGTGAAGCCGCCCAGCGCCGAGCTGCGCCCGGGCCAGGTGGACACGGACTCGCTGCCGGACTACGAGGTGCTGGACCGGATCCTCGCCCTGTACGTGGACGCGGACGAGGGTACGGACGCGATCGTGGCGGCGGGCTTCGACGCGGAACTGGTGGGCCGGACGCTACGGATGGTGGACGCGGCGGAGTACAAGCGGCGCCAGTACCCGCCGGGCACCAAGATCTCGGCGAAGGGCTTCGGCAAGGACCGGCGGCTGCCGATCACGAACCGCTGGCGCGAGACGCCGGCGTCCTGACACCGGTCTCCCGGTCGGACAGGGGGCTTCGCGCGACGACGTGCGAGGCCCCTTCCGCGTTCCTCCCCGTACGGTCGAGGAGCCCGGCGGCGACGGCGATCGCGAGGCCGGCGGCGGCGAGGCCCGCGCCGACCAGGGCCGGGGAGGTCCAGCCCCAGCCGGCGGCGATGGCGGCGCCGCCGGCCCAGGCGCCGCCCGCGTTGGCGAGGTTGAAGGCGGAGTGGTTGGAGGCGGAGGCCAGGGTGGGGGCGTCCTTCGCCTTCTCCATGACGAGCATCTGGAGCGGGGTGGTCGTCATGAAGCCGACGGCGCCGAGCACCACGACGGTGACCAGGGCGAGCCAGGGCACGTGGACGGTGAAGCGGAAGGCCACCAGGGCCAGCGCGAGGGCGGCGAGGGAGCCGTACAGGGTGGGGCGCGGGGCGCGGTCGGTGAGCGGTCCGGCGGCGAGCGCGCCGGCCGTCATGCCGATGCCGAAGAGGGCGAGGACGATCGTGACGGTGGACTCGCCGAAGCCCATCACCTCGGTGGTCATGGAGGCCAGGTAGGAGTAGACGGCGAAGACGCCGGCGAAGCCGAAGACGGCGGTGAGCAGGCCGAGCAGCACCTGCGGGCGGCCCAGCGCGCGCAGTTCGCGGCCGAGGCCCTGGCGCTCGTCGACGGGGAGGTCCGGCACCATCCGGGCGAGGGCGGCGAGCGAGACCAGGCCGATGACGGCGACGACGAGGAAGGTGGCCCGCCAGCCGAGGTGCTGGCCGAGCAGGGTGGCCGCGGGGACGCCGAGGATGTTGGCGACGGTGAGGCCGAGGAACATGGTGGCGACCGCGCGGGCCTGCCGGTCGGGGCGGACGAGCCGGGCGGCGACGACGGCGCCGACGCCGAAGAAGGCGCCGTGCGGGAGGCCGGCGAGGACCCGTCCCGCGAGGAGCCAGCCGTAGCTAGGGGCGAGGGCGGAGGCGAGGTTGCCGACGGTGAAGAGGACCATCAGCAGGAGCAGCATCCGCTTGCGCGGGATCCGGGAGCCGAGGGCGGTGAGCAGCGGGGCGCCGATGACGACGCCGAGGGCGTAGGCGGAGACGAGGTGGCCCGCGGTGGGGACGGTGGTGCCGAGGTCGGCGGCGACGTTGGGCAGCAGGCCCATCATCACGAACTCGGTGGTGCCGATGCCGAAAGCGGAGATGGCCAGGGCGAGCAGGGCCACGGGCATGGGTGGGAGACCCTTTCCGGATCCAGGGGTTTGTTATCTGACGAAACAAATTGTGTCAGACCCTGGAGGCTCCCCCGGTCACCGGGGGATGAAGAAAAGGTTTCGGCCGCCCCGCGCCTGGCTTCGCCAGGCCGGCAGCGCGGTCAGAGGGTGATGCGGGCGGCGAGCGGCAGGTGGTCGCTCTTCGTCTCGGGCAGCGCCCAGGACGAGACCGGCTCGACGCCCCGGACCAGGATCTGGTCGATCCGGGCCATCGGGAAGGAGGCCGGCCAGGAGAAGCCGAAGCCGTCGCCGGCCGCGCCCTGGGTGGAGCGCATCTGCGCGCTGACGGCGTTCAGGGCGCGGTCGTTCATGGTGCCGTTGAGGTCGCCGAGCAGGACGATCCGCTCGGCCCGGTCGCCGGCGATGGCCGCGCCGAGGGCGTCGGCACTGTTGTCGCGCTGGTTGGCGGTGAAGCCGGCGTCGAGGTTGACGCGCACGGAGGGCAGGTGGGCGACGTACACCCGCAGCTCGCCCTGGGGGGCGACGACGGTGGCGCGCATGGCGCGGGTCCATCCCATGTGGATGTCGACCGGCTTGGGGTCGCGCAGCGGCAGCCGGCTCCACAGGCCGACGGTTCCCTGGACCGAGTGGTACGGGTACTTCTCCGCCAGCTCCCGCTCGTAGACCGGCACCATGTCGGCCTTCAGCTCCTCCAGGGCGAGCACGTCGGCGCCGGAGGCGGCGAGCTGGCGGGCGGTGCCCTCGGGGTCGGGGTTGTCGGCGTTGACGTTGTGGGTGGCGACGGTGAGGTCGCCGCCCGCGGTCGACTTGTCGGCCACGAGCCCGCCGAAGAGGTTGAGCCAGACGACCGCCGGGAGCAGCAGCGCGATCAGCGCGGTGGCGGAGCGGCGCAGCAGTGCGAGGAGGAGCAGGACCGGGACGAGGAGGCCGAACCAGGGGAGGAAGGTCTCGGTGAGGCTGCCGAGGTTGCCGACCCTGTTGGGGATCTGCGCGTGGAGGGCCATCACGAGCGCGAGGACGATCGCGAAGGCGGCCAGCAGGATGCCGCGCCGCCAGATGCCGGGGTCGCGGCCCAGGCGGCCGAGGGAGGAGCGGAACCGGCCACGGGCCCCGGAAGGGGCACCTCCCGTTCCGCCGTGCTCCGTCCCCGTCATGTCCACCCGCGCCATCGCTGCCCTCGCTCGTCTTGCCGTGCCGTGCGTCGTACCCGTCCGTGCTCCGAGACCCGGTCCCGACCCTAGGCGATGCCGGGCCCCGCGCACTCCCCCAAGGACGGACACGGCGTGTGACGGGGTTCCCGGGAGCGCGGCGATGAGGGCGGGCTGTGACAGAACGCGCACATTCGTACGGATCTCGGGCCCGGGTCCGGCGGCGGCCGGTGTGGTCAGTTTCTCGGCCGGACCCCGTCGAGGATGGTGTCGGCGACGCGGGCGGGGAAGTCCGGCGACAGGTCGGCGTCGGGCTGGAGGACGGTACGGAGCAGGAGCGGGCCGACGAAGAGGTCGTTGACGAGCTCCAGGTCGAGGTCGGCCCGGACCTCGCCGGTGGCGACGCCGCGCTCCAGGACCTCGATGCCCCGGCGGCGGCGGGGTTCGATGGCGGTGCGGTGGTACTGGTCCCAGAGCCGTGGGTGGGCCTGCATCTGCGCGAACATGTTCCGCAGGAGCGCGGAGGTCCGCTTGGCGAGTCCGCGCCGCCGCATGAACTCCAGGAGCATCACGAGGTCGTCGCGGACGGAGGTGCCGGGCAGCTCCGGGTCCGGGGGCTCGACGGAGCGGATCAGCTCGACGAGCAGGTCCTCCTTGCCGGCCCAGCGACGGTAGATCGTGGCCTTGCCGACGCCCGCGGTCCGGGCGATCCGCTCGATGGAGACGTCCCCGAGGGGTACCCCGCCCTCCAGGAGCCCGATGACGGCGTCGAACACGGCCCGCTCGACGCCCTCGCTCCGCGGCCGCCCCCGCCGGACCCCGCCCTCGGCCCCGGAACAGCCGCCGGACGCGTCGGGGCCGGGTCCGGGGCCGGCCGGAACCAGCGGAACCGCCGGAACCGCCGGGGGGCGCCGGTCGGGGGCCGGTCCGGCCGGCTCGCCGGGATTCTCGCCGTCCGCCAAGGACACGCGCGTCGCCTCTCGTCGCAGGAATGCTGAGTTCCCTGTCATTCTCGCCCCCGGGCGCGGCCCCTCGGGCGCCGGCGGGGCGGGGCGAAGCCGGGCCCGGCCCGAGGCCGGGGCCCGAGGTCGGGGGCCCGAGGTCGGGGCCCGAGGTCAGCGGTGGGCCGGTTGCGGGTGGTCCTGCTGGTCGGTGGCCGGTCGGGGCGGGGTGCCGGGGGGCGCGGTGCGGCCCGGGAGGAAGACGGCGACGACGACCGCGCCGACGGCGGCGACGCCCGCGGAGGCCCAGGCCGTGACGTGCATGGCGTCGAGGAAGGCCTGGTGGGCGGGGGCGACGAGGGCGTCGGCGCCGAGCTTCTCGGCGACCGCGAGGGTCGCCTCCAGGGACTCGCCGGCCGTGGTGCGCACGCCGGCCGGGAGGGCGCCGAGGTGGCTCTCCATCTCGCCCCGGTAGACGGCCGAGAGGACGGAGCCGAGGACGGCCACCCCGAGCGCGCCGCCGACCTGCCGGAAGGTGTTGTTGATCGCGGAACCGGAGCCCGCCTTCTCCCGGGGCAGCGCCTGCATGATCGCGACGGTGACCGGCGGCATGATGTGCGCCATGCCCGCGCCCTGCACCAGGAAGACCAGGCACAGCACCCAGACCGGCGTGTCGGCGTCGAAGAAGGCGAAGGCGCCGAGGCCGAGGGCGACGGCGGCCATGCCGGTGGCGCAGACCGTCCGGGCGCCGAAGCGCTCGACGGCGAGCCGGGCCCGGGGCGCGAAGACCATCTGGGCGAGGGCGAGCGGCAGCAGGAGCAGACCGGAGTCGAGGGCGCTGTAGCCGCGGACGCTCTGGAGGTAGAAGGCGGAGAAGAAGGTCACGCCCATGAGGGCGAAGAAGACCAGCGCGATGGCGGCGACGGCGGCGGAGAAGACCGGCTTGCGGAAGTACGAGACGTCGAGGGCCGGGTGGGCGCTGCGCTTCTCGTACAGGACGAAGGCGGTGAGGACGGCGAGGCCGGCCACGACCGGCACGAGGACCCCCGCCTCGGTGAAGGACGCCTGCTCGCCGCCGCGGATGATCCCGTACACGAGGAGCACGAGGCCGAGGACGGAGAGGAGCACGCCGACGACGTCGATCCGGCCGGGCGCAGGGTCCCGGGACTCGGGGACGAGCCAGACCATCAGGCCGAGGGCGAGGAGCACCACCGGCACGTTGACGAGGAAGATCGAGCCCCACCAGAAGTGCTCCAGGAGGACGCCGCCGGTGATCGGCCCGATCGCGATGGCGAGGCCGACGCCGCCGGCCCAGATGCCGATGGCCTTGGGCTGCTCGTCGCGCTCGAAGACGTTCATGAGGACGGCGAGGGTGGCGGGCATGACGAAGGCGCCGCCGAGGCCCATGACGGCCCGGAAGGCGATGAGCTCGCCCGGCGAGCCGGAGAAGGCGGCGAGGGCGGAGCCGGTGCCGAAGACCACGAGGCCGAAGAGGAGGGACTTCTTGCGGCCGAACCGGTCGCCGAGGAGGCCGGAGGCGAACAGGAGCCCGGCGAAGACGAGCGTGTAGGAGTTGATGGCCCACTCCAGCTCGCTCTGCGTGGAGCCGAGGCCGGTGGGCGCCGGGGTCGAGATCGTCTTGACCGCCACGTTCAGGATCGAGTTGTCGAGGACGACGATCAGCAGGCTGAGCATCAGCACGCCGAGGACGGCCCAGCGGCGGCGGTGGACGGCCTCGGGCACGGAGCGGGCGGGCGCGGACGGGGTGGGCACTGGCATGTTCACCACTGTAGACGCGTTTCGATACGGGTCCGTCTCGTATTGGAATTCATGACCGACCCTTTACACGCACCCCGCCTCGCATTCGAACACTCGTGCGTCTGTGAACAGCGCCACTCCGGCCCACTTCCCCGCCCGCCCGGCGAAGTGCCACCATGGATGTGGTCCGGGGACGCCGTCAGGGCGCCTCGAGATGACACAAGGAGCCGTGCACCATGACGCTTCAGGCTGCCCAGAAACCGCCCGCCGACAGCACCAGGACGCTGTACGGGGGCAAGGGCTCGCGCCGACTCACCGTCCACGACATCGCCGCCGCCAAGACCCGCGGCGAGAAGTGGCCCATGCTCACCGCCTACGACGCCATGACCGCGTCCGTCTTCGACGAGGCCGGGATCCCGGTGATCCTCGTCGGCGACTCCATGGGCAACTGCCACCTCGGCTACGACACCACCGTGCCCGTCACGATGGACGAGATGGCCCTGCTCTCCGCCGCCGTCGTCCGGGGCACCCGGCGCGCCCTCGTCGTCGGCGACCTCCCCTTCGGCTCGTACCAGGAAGGGCCCGTCCAGGCCCTGCGCAGCGCGACCCGGCTGGTCAAGGACGCGGGCGTCCAGGCGGTCAAGCTGGAGGGCGGCGAGCGCTCGCTGCCGCAGACCGAGATGCTGGTCCAGGCCGGCATCCCCGTCATGTCCCACCTCGGCCTCACCCCGCAGTCCGTGAACACCATGGGCTACCGGGTGCAGGGCCGCTCCGACGAGGCCGCGCACAAGCTGCTGCGCGACGCCAAGGCCGCCCAGGACGCGGGCGCCTTCTCACTCGTCCTGGAGCTGGTCCCTGCCGAGCTGGCCGCCGAGGTCACCCGCTCGCTGCACATCCCGGTCATCGGCATCGGCGCGGGCCCCGACACCGACGCCCAGGTGCTCGTCTGGACCGACATGGCCGGGCTGACCGACGGCAAGGTGCCGCGCTTCAGCAAGCAGTACGCCAACCTCCGCGAGACGCTCGGCGACGCCGCCCGCGCCTTCGCCGAGGACGTGGCCGGCGGGGCCTTCCCCGCCGAGGAGCACACCTTCCACTAGACCGCTCCCGGTCGTACCGACAGCCCGCCGACAGCCCCCGTCGGCGGGCTGTCGGCCGTCTGTCGGAGAACTGTCAGTGGCTGCGTGTTCCATGGTGTCCATGACGCGATCACAGACCAACTCCATCGAGGTCCGGGGCCTCGTGAAGCACTTCGGTGAGACCAGGGCGCTCGACGGGGTCGACCTGGACGTCCGCGAGGGCACCGTCCTCGGTGTCCTCGGCCCGAACGGAGCCGGGAAGACCACCCTCGTCCGCTGCCTCTCCACCCTCCTCGTGCCGGACGCCGGGACCGCCACCGTCGCCGGCTACGACGTGGTGCGCCAGCCCCGCCAGCTGCGCCGCACCATCGGCCTCACCGGCCAGTACGCCTCCGTCGACGAGAAGCTCTCCGGCTTCGAGAACCTGTACATGATCGGCCGGCTGCTCGACCTGTCGCGCGCCGACGCCCGCCGCCGCGCCGACGAGATGCTGGAGCGCTTCTCCCTCACCGAGGCCGCCAAGCGCCCGGCCGTGAACTACTCCGGCGGCATGCGGCGGCGCCTCGACCTGGCCGCCTCGATGATCGGGCAGCCGGCCGTGCTCTACCTGGACGAGCCGACCACCGGCCTCGACCCCCGCACCCGCAACGAGGTGTGGGACGAGGTGAAGCGGATGGTCTCCGAGGGCGTCACCGTCCTCCTCACCACCCAGTACATGGAGGAGGCGGAGCAGCTGGCGAGCGAGCTGACCGTGATCGACCGGGGCAAGGTCATCGCCAAGGGCGAGGTCGACGAGCTCAAGGCGAAGGTCGGCGGCCGGACCCTCAAGGTCCGCCCGGTCGACCCGGACCAGCTGCCCGCGATGGCGGCCGCGCTCCGCGAGACCGGTCTCGACGGCGTCGCCGGCGCGACCGTGGTGCCGGACGAGGGCGCGCTGTACGTGCCGATCCTGACCGACCAGCAGCTGACCGCCGTGGTCACGCTGCTCGGCGCGCGCGGCTTCGGCATCGCCCACATCGGCACCCACCTGCCCAGCCTGGACGAGGTGTTCCTGGCCATCACCGGCCAGAAGACCGCCGTCTCCGACGAGATCCCCGAGGAGGTCGCCGCGTGAGCACGACCACGGTCACCGAGTCCCCCACCGTCACCCCGGGTCCCGCGAAGGACCGGCCGGTCCGCACCGAGACCGACGGCCGCATCGGCCTGCGGGCCAACCTGCGCCACATCGGCGCCCTGGCCCGGCGCAACGCGCTCCAGATCAAGCAGGACCCGGAGTCGATGTTCGACGCCGTGTTCATGCCGATCATCTTCATCCTGCTCTTCGTGTACGTCTTCGGCGGCGCCATCTCCGGCAAGGGCAACAACGACCTCTACGTGAACTACGTGACGCCCGGCCTGATGGCGATGATGGGCATGAACATCGCCATGGGTGTCGGCGTCGGCATCAACGACGACTTCAAGAAGGGGGTGATGGACCGGTTCCGGACGATGCCGATCGCCCGCTCCTCGGTCCTCATCGCCAAGATCGTCGTCGAGCTCGGCCGCATGATGATCGCCACCGCGATCCTGCTCGGCATGGGCTTCCTGCTCGGTCTGACGATCCACACCTCGGTGCTCCACCTCCTCGCGGCGATCGGCCTGTCGGTGGTCTTCGGCGCCTCCCTGATGTGGATCTTCGTCCTGCTCGGCCTGAGCCTGGGGTCCGCGCAGGCGGTGCAGGGCATGGCCATGATGGTCCTGATGCCGCTCCAGTTCGGCTCGTCGATCTTCGCGCCGACGACGACGATGCCCGGCTGGCTGGAGACCTTCACGGACTACAACCCGCTCTCCAACCTCGCCGACGCGGCCCGCGCACTCATCAACGGCGGCGCGGTCGCCCAATCGGTGTGGATGGTGCTGGGCTGGTCCCTGGTCATCACGCTCGTCACGGCGCCGCTCGCGGTCGCCAAGTTCCGCAAGAAGACCTGACGGGACCGGCCCCCTGCGGAGGGGGATCAGGGCTCGGCGCGTCCGGTGATCGCGTCGGCGGCGCGACCGAGCAGGGCGGCGGCCTCCTCAGCGGAGAGGCCGCCGCCCTCGGCGTGCGCCGCCTCGTAGGCGGCGTCGCCGAGCGCCGCGCGGGCCAGCTCCGTCGCCCGCGCCAGGTTGTCCCGCTCCATCGCCGGCTCCAGGTGCCCCTCGGGCACCAGGGCGTCCCGCACGCCGAGGAGCACGGCCGCCGTCCGCGCCGGCTCGCCCCCGAGCCCCGCCAGCGCCCAGGCCCCCACCGTCAGATGGATTCCGGGCATCTGCGGCATCACCATCATCGACAGCGGGCCGAGGGAGCGCTCGTACGCCTGGAAGGCGCGCCCCAGCGCGTTGGCGTACTCCTTCTCCAGGGCGTCGAGCCAGGCCAGGATGCCGAGCGTGAACCCCTCGAAGACCGAGAGGGTCTCGCTGCTGAACTCGTCCAGGAGGGCCATGAGGTACTCCCGGGCCTCGCCGGTCCGGCCCGTGCGCCCCAGCGCGATGGCGAGGAAGAGCCGCGCGCCGAGCTGGGGTTCGTGTCCGGTGGAGTGGTCGCCGATGATCTCCCGCAGGATCGCCTCCCCCTCCTCGACCCGGCCGGACTCCACGAGGGTGTCGGCGTACCGGGCGCGCAGCAGGGCCCGCTGCGAGGGGGCCCTGATCTTCTCCGCGTAGTCGATGGCGGCGGCGAAGTCCCGGGCGGCCAGGTCGTAGGCGAGCTGCCGCTCATGGGCCTCGGCGCGGGCCGAGAGCGCCTCCGCGGCCCCCCAGGCGTCCCCGAGCCGCTCGAAGAGCTCCAGGCTCTCGTCGGCGTCCGCGATGGCCCGCTCGGCCCACTGCCCCCGGTTGGCCCGCATGTTGGCGCGCATGTGCAGGATGTGGGCGAGCTCCCACGCGTAGCCGTTGCGGCGGCAGGCGTCCACGGTGACGTCGAGCAGTTCGTGCAGCCGCTCGGGCTCCCCCATGATGAGGACCGCGAAGACGGCGAAGGAGCCGGGGAGCCGACAGGTCTGCGGCAGCCCCGGCCGGTAGACGGCGGTGATCTCGCGGAGCCGGTCCTGGCCCTCGGGGCTCATCCAGCGCGCGGTCTCGTGGTCCATGTTGATCAGCTCGACCAGCCGCACCCCCCGCCGGGCCTCCCAGCGCTGTTCCTCGGAGAGCGGCGGCGGGGAAGCCGTGCAGGGCTCGGCGAGCGGGACGAGGGGCGCGGCGGGCGGGGTGAAGGGGTCGGGGCCGAGGGCCGCCACGGCGCGGACGGCGTGCAGGGCGTCGGAGCGGTGGTCGCGCAGCTGCCAGTACCAGAGCAGGGCGTGGACGAGGACGAGGGCCTCGTCCTCGTCCCGGGCGGCGACGGCCCGGCCGAGCGCGGTCCTGACGTTGCCGTACTCGGCGTCGAGCCGGACCATCGCGGCGATCTGCCCCGCCCCGCGCAGCTCCGGGTCGGTGCGGCGGGCGAGTTCGCGGTAGTGCGTGAGGTGGGCCCGTTCGACGGCCGTCCTCTCCCCCGCCTGGTCCAGCCGCTCCGCCGCGTACTCGGCCACGGTCTCCAGGAGCCGGAAGCGCATCCCGGACTCCTCCGGCGCCGACACCACCAGCGACTTGTCCACCAGCGCGCCCATCACGTCGAGGACGTCGGCGCCCTCCGGTCCGGCGCAGACGGCCTCGGCGGCCTCCAGGTCGCAGCCGCCGGTGAACACGGCGAGCCGCCGCAGCACCGCCCGCTCCGGCTCCTCCAGGAGCTCCCAGGACCAGTCGACGACCGCCCGCAGGGTCTGCTGGCGCGGCAGCACCGTGCGCGCCCCCGAGGTGAGCAGCCGGAAGCGGTCGTCGAGGCGGTCCGCGATCTGGCGTGCCGACAGCATCCGCAGCCGGGCCGCCGCCAGCTCGATCGCGAGGGGAAGCCCGTCGAGCCGGCGCACGATCTCCCGCGCCGCCGCCGGGTCGTCGGTCACCTCGAAGCCGGGCCGCGCGGCCGCGCCGCGCTCGGCGAGGAGCCGCAGCGCCGTCTCCTCGGGCAGCGGGCCGAGCGGCCGCAGCCGCTCCCCCGGCACGCCCAGCGGCTCCCGGCTCGTCGCCAGGATCCGTACCCCCGGGCACCGTGCCAGGAGCGACTCGGCCAGCCGGGCCGCCGCACCCACCACGTGCTCGCAGTTGTCCAGGAGCAGCAGCATCCGCCGGCCCGCGCAGTGCTCCACGAGGCGGGACAGGGGGTCGGCCGCGGTGCGCAGTTCCTCGGCGCCGGCGCCGCGGAGCACGGTCTCGCGGGCGCCGAGGGCCGCGAGGACGGCCTCGGGGACGGTCTCCGGGTCGCGGACGGGGGCGAGTTCGGCGGACCAGACGCCGTCGGGCCAGTCGGCGGCGACCCGCTCGGCCGTCTCCTGGGACAGCCGGGTCTTGCCGGCCCCGCCGGGTCCGAGCAGGGTCACGAGCCGGGCGGCTGCCAGGTCCTGGCGCAGGGCGCCGATCTCCTCGTCCCGCCCGACGAAGGAGGTGAGCCTGGCCCGGAGGTTGCCGGGGGCGGGGGCCGGGGCCGGCGCGGGGGCCGGGGTGGGGGCAGGGGCCGGCGCGGGTACGGGCTCCGCCGCCGGGGCGAGCAGCCGCTCGTGGAGGGCCCGCAGCTCGGGGCCCGGGTCGGCGCCGAGGCGGTCGGCGAGGGTCCGGCGGACCTCCTCGTACGCGGCGAGCGCCTCGGCGCCCCGGCCGGTGTCGCGCAGGGCGCGGATCCGCAGGAGCTGGAGGGGCTCGTCGAGCGGCCGGCCGGCGCAGAGCGCGGTCAGTTCGGGGAGCGCGTCGGCGGCCCGGCCGAGGGCGAGCGCCGCGTCGAGGCGGGTGCGGCGGGCGTCCAGGCGACGGGCCTCCCAGCGGCCGGCCTCGGCGTGCCGGTCGGGCAGGTCGGCGAGGACGGGCCCGTGCCAGAGGCCCAGGGCCTCGTCGAGGAGGGCGGCGGCCCGCCCGGGGTCCCCGGCGGCGAGCGCGGCGGAGCCTTCGGCGGCGAGCCGTTCGAAGCGGAACAGGTCGACGTCCTCGCGGGCGGCGCCGAGCCGGTAGCCGCCGCCCTCCGCGGAGTGGACCCGGTCCCGTCCGAGCACCTTCCGGAGCCGCCCGACCAGGGCCTGGAGGGCGGCGACGGCGTCGGCGGGCGGTTCGTCGCCGTACCAGACCTCGTCGACGAGGGCGGCGACGGGCAGCGCCCGGCCGGGCCGCAGGGCGAGCGTGGTGAGCAGGGCGCGGACGCGCGGGCCGCCGACGGACAGCTCGTCGCCGTCGGCGGTCAGCACGCGGGTCGGTCCCAGGAGGCAGTAACGCACGCCCCCATTCTCCGGGAGAGCCGCGGGCGCGCGAGGAGGCGGGGGAACCCGGGGGCGGACCGGTACGTTCTCCCGCACACAGTCCGCAGCCCGTCCACCCACCCGTACCGTCCGCACACACCCGCACACACCGGCCCACGCACCTACGCGCCCGTCCGGCCGCCGTCCGCACCCGGCCCGGCACACGCACCCGGCCCACCGTCCGCAGCCCGTCCGCCACCGTCCACAGCCCGTCCGCGCGGCGCGGGTCCGTCCCAGGGGAGTTCGTGATGAGTTCGGCCGCCGTCCGCCGCCACGAGCGCCGGATCAGTCCCGTCTTCCTGGCGGTCCTCGCCGTCATGGCCGTCACCGGATGGGCGGTGTGGGTGGACTTCGCGGCCCTGCCCGGGGTGGCGGTCTTCCTCTTCGTCGTCTCGGCGTGGATCGTCTCGCTCTGTCTGCACGAGTACGCGCACGCCCGCACGGCCCTGCACAGCGGGGACGTCACGGTGGGCGCCAGGGGCTACCTCACCCTGAACCCCTTCGCGTACACCCATGCCGTCCTGAGCGTGATCCTGCCCGTGCTCTTCGTGATCATGGGCGGGATCGGTCTGCCGGGCGGCGCGGTCTTCATCGAGCAGGACCGGATCCGGGGCCGCTGGAAGCAGAGCCTGGTCTCGGCGGCGGGCCCCCTGGCGAACGTGCTGTTCGCGGTGGTGTGCACGGCCCCGTTCTGGCTGGACGCGCTGGACGGGGTGCCGCCCGCCTTCCGCTACGCGCTGGCCTTCCTGGCGTTCCTTCAGGTCACGGCCGCGCTCCTGAACCTGCTTCCGGTGCCGGGCCTCGACGGCTACGGGATCGTCGAGCCCTGGCTGTCGTACGAACTGAAGCGGAAGATCGCGCCGTACGCCCCCTACGGCTTCTTCGTCGTGATCGGCCTGCTCTTCGTGCCGGCGGTCAACGGCGCCTTCTTCGACGCGGTCGACGCCCTGATGCGCTCGCTGGGCGTCGACGGGCTGAACCGCTACTGCGGCTCGGAGCTGTTCCGCTTCTGGCAGGGCACGCCGGCCCCGGAGTACTGCCCGCTCTAGCCGGCGACGGCCGCCGCCGCGGCCTTCTCGGCCTTCGCGCGGCGGACGTAGTACCAGGCCATGTTGGAGGAGAGGCCGGCGAGGAGGACCCAGACGATGCCGATGAAGCTGCCGTTGACGAAGGAGATCACGGCGGCGGCGACGGCCAGCGCGCAGACGGCGAGGGCGTAGAGGGCGAGACGGGGCATGGGGGTCGGCTCCTGTCGGGTACGGCTGACGGTGCCCGACCAGTGTCCCCCATGCCCCGAAGCGTCCGTTCTCCGGCTCCGCCCCGCGCGCGGCGGGGCTCCCGGACGGCGGCGGCGCGCCGGGCCCGCGGGTGGTCTCAGACGTCGGTGACGCGCAGGCCCGCGTGGGCCTTGTAGCGGCGGTTCACCGAGATCAGGTTGGCGACCAGCGACTCGACCTGGTGGGCGTTGCGCAGCCGGCCGGCGAAGACGCCGCGCATGCCGGGGATGCGGCCGGCCAGCGCCTGGACGATCTCGACGTCGGCGCGCTCCTCGCCGAGGACCATCACGTCGGTGTCGATCTCGGCGATCGAGGTGTCCTTGAGGAGGACGGCGGAGAGGTGGTGGAAGGCGGCGGCGACCCGGGAGTCCGGGAGGAGCGCGGCGGCCTGCTCGGCGGCGGAACCCTCCTCGGGCTTGAGCGCGTAGGCGCCCTTCTTGTCGAAGCCGAGCGGGTTGACGCAGTCCACGACGAGCTTGCCGGCCAGTTCCTCGCGCAGCGACTCCAGCGTCTTGGCGTGCCCTTCCCAGGGCACGGCGACGATGACGACGTCGCTGCGGCGGGCGCACCCGGCGTTGTCGGCGCCTTCGACACCGTGGCCGATCTCGGCGGCGACGGCCTCGGCGCGGTCGGCGGCGCGGGAGCCGATGATCACCCGCTGGCCGGCGGCGGCCAGCCGGTAGGCGAGACCGCGGCCCTGGTCGCCGGTGCCGCCGAGGACGCCGACGACGAGCCCGGAGACGTCGGGGAGGTCCCAGGGGTCCTTGGGGGTACGAGGGGGAGTCGAGGAAGTCATGGGGCGACCCTACCCACCGGTTCGGTCCCCGTTCGGGTGGATCGGGGACAACCGCCGGGCGCGCGGGCGTCGGCCGGGGCAGGATGCGGCGCCATGGATGCCGTACGGGTCGCGTTGCTGCGGGAAGTGCTCGCCGGGACGGAGTGGCCGGCGGCCGCCCGCCGCTTCGCCGGGGCGCTGCGCGCCTCGGTGGTGCCGCAGCGGGGCGGACTGCTGCTCGTCGGCACGGAGACGTACGAGCCCTGGCACCTGGCGGCCCATCTGGTGGACGAGGCGGCCTGGTCGGGGCTGCCCGAGCTGGCGCCGACACTGGTGCGGCACCGGGCGCGGCCGGGCGGCCCGGCGCACCTGGCGGTCGGCCTCGACCGTCTGGAGGCGGCGGGACGGGGCGCGACCCTGCTGGTGGTGGCGCCGGAGCGGCCCGGGGCGGGCCTCCTCCAGCGGGTCCACGACGCCCGGCGGGCGGGGGCGACGGTGCTGTCGCTGGACGGCGGGGACGCGGAGGTGCGGGGACTGGCGCACGAGGCGCTCGCGGTCGAGGAGGCGGCGGGGGTGGACCTCGACACGGTGCAGCACCTGGTCAGCGCGGCGGCGGGCGAGAACGCGCTGCCGTCGCCCCGGGGACGCGGCTTCCGCGACCGGCTCTCCGTGCTGGCGGACCGGCTCACCTCGCCGCCGCCCGCCCACTGGTGACCGAATCCGGTTGCCTCAGGCGATCGTCGCGGCGCAGGATGGCTTCTCGTGTCCTCCTCAGCTCCCTCCCCCGCTCCGCCCACGCTCCGCGCCCGGCTCACCGCCCTGCTCCCCGACACCGCGCCCTGGCGCTCCTCACGGGACTTCCGGCTGCTGTGGGGTCAGGGGCTCGTCACCTTCTTCGCGAGCGCGATGGCGATGGTCGCCCTGCCGCTCCAGATCAAGGAGCTGACGGACTCGCCGCTCGCCGTGGGAGCGATGGGCGCGGTGGAGCTGGTGCCGCTGGTGGTCTTCGGGCTCTACGGCGGGGCGCTCGCGGACGCGGTGGACCGGCGGCGGGTGATCATCGGCACCGAGGCGGGCCTCGGACTGCTCGCGCTGCTGCTGCTCCTCAACTCGCTGCTCGACGAGCCGCTGCTGTGGCCGCTGTACGTGGTCGCGGCCGGGGTGTCGGCGCTGGCCGGGCTCCAGCGGCCCGCGCTGGACTCGCTGATGGCGCGGATCGTGCCGCACGCCCAGCAGACCGCCGCCGCCGCGCTGAACTCGCTGCGCTGGCAGCTGGGCGCGATCGCGGGTCCCTCGCTGGCGGGCCTGGTGGTGGCCTACGCGGGGCACGCCCCGGCGTACGCGGTGACGCTGGCCGGCTTCGTGGTGTCGGTGCTGATGTGCCGGCGCCTCTCCCCCGCGCCGCCGGCGCACGACGCGGAGAAGCCGTCGCTGCGGTCGATCGCGGAGGGCGCGCGGTACGCCTGGTCGCGGCCGGTGCTGCTGGGCACGTACGCGATCGACATGGCGGCGATGTTCTTCGCCTTCCCGAACGCGATCTTCCCCTTCCTCGCGGACGACCTGGACGCGCCCTGGGCGCTGGGCCTGATGTACGCGGCCGGCTCGGTCGGCTCGCTGGTGCTCGGGCTGACCAGCGGCTGGACGTCGAAGGTGCGGCGGCACGGGCTGCTCGTGGCCGGCGGCGCGGCGGGCTGGGGCCTGGCGATCGCGGGCGCGGGCTGGTTCGGGAACGTGTGGCTGGTGCTGCTGTGCCTGGCGTTCGCGGGCGCGGGCGACATGCTGAGCGGGCTCGGCCGGTCGACGATCTGGAACCAGACGATCCCGGAGGAGCTGCGTGGCCGGCTCGCGGGCATCGAGGTGCTGTCGTACAGCGTGGGCCCGCAGCTCGGCCAGGTACGGGCGGGCGTGATGGCGGGGTGGACCGGCACGCGCACGGCCGTGTGGGCGGGCGGCGTGGCCTGTGTGGCCTCCGTGGGCCTGCTCTGCCTGGCGCTGCCGAAGCTGCTCCGCTACGACTCCGAGACCGACGAGGACGCACTCCGCCGCAAGGCCCAGCAGGAGGCGGCGGGCGCCGGGTCCGTGTGAGCCGGGCGAGGCCGGGGCCGGGGCCGTGTGAGCTCCGGCCGGACCGGACCGTGTGACCTGCGGCGGGGGCCGGGGCCGCGCGAGCGGCGGCGAGGCCAGGCCGTGTGAACGGCACGGGGCGGGGCCGTGCGAGTCGCTACGAGGCCGGGGCCACGTAAGCCCGAGGCAAGGCCGTGCGAGTCGCGGCGAGGCCAGCCGGGACGGGTGAGCGGCGGCGGGGCCGGGGCCGTGGTGGACCACGGTCCCGGCCGTCCGTCGCCGTCAGTCCCGGCTCTCGTCGGGGCCGGGTGCGTCGTGCCAGCGCGGGTCGGTCTCCCACTCCAGGTTCCGCTCGCGGGCGGTCTCCATGGCGTGGGTCGCCTCGTCACGGGTGGCGTAGGGGCCGAATCGGTTCTTCGCCGGACACTCGGGCCCTTCCTCGACCTTCTTGTGTTCCAGGCAGTAGTACCACTCGCCCGGCTTTCCGGCCGTGCGCTTCTTGAACAGGGCCATGGTCGTCGGCTCCTTCCCTCGGGACCATGCTGCCCCAGACACGGTCGTTAGACTCGCTGGCATGTCTGGCCAGTCGCTTCTCGTTCCGGGGGAGCTCTCCCCCACCCGCTCCGTCCCGGGCTCGATCCGCCGCCCCGAGTACGTCGGGAAGCCCGCCCCCACCCCGTACACGGGGCCCGAGGTGCAGGATTCCGACACCATCGAGCGGATGCGGACCGCCGGCCGCATCGCCGCGCAGGCGATGGAGGAGGCCGCCAAGCACATCACCCCGGGCGTCACCACCGATGAGCTCGACCGGGTCGCGCACGAGTTCCTGTGCGACCACGGCGCCTATCCCTCGACCCTGGGCTACCGGGGCTTCCCCAAGTCGCTCTGCTCCTCGGTCAACGAGGTCATCTGTCACGGCATCCCGGACTCCACGGTGCTGCGCGACGGCGACATCGTGAACCTGGACGTCACGGCGTTCATCGGCGGCGTCCACGGCGACAACAACGCCACCTATCTGTGCGGCGACGTCGACGAGGAGTCCCGGCTCCTCGTCGAGCGCACCCGGGAGTCGCTGAACCGCGCGATCAAGGCGGTGAAGCCCGGCCGGCAGATCAACATCATCGGCCGGGTCATCGAGTCGTACGCCAAGCGGTTCGGCTACGGCGTCGTGCGGGACTTCACCGGGCACGGCATCAACTCGTCCTTCCACTCCGGCCTGATCGTCCCGCACTACGACTCGCCCCACCACACCACCGTCATCCAGCCCGGCATGACCTTCACCATCGAGCCGATGCTGACCCTCGGCACCCACGAGTACGACATGTGGGAGGACGGCTGGACGGTGGTGACCAAGGACCGCAAGCGGACAGCCCAGTTCGAGCACACCCTCGTGGTCACCGAGACCGGAGCGGAGATTCTTACGTTGCCCTGACGCCCCCCGGGGGTACAAGCTTTACCGACAGGCCGTCGGGAACCAGTTGACTTAGGCAAGCCTAACCTTGCAAAATCGGGTCTACTGGTTCCCGCCCCATCGGTCCCGGAGGCACGCCTTGGACACGCCCTTCTCCACCCTCATCCGCACGGCCTCGCACGAGCAGCACACGGAGGCGGAGACCTCGTCCTTCATGGGCGACCTCCTCGGCGGACGACTGGGCGTGGACGCGTACGCCCGCTACACCGAGCAGCTCTGGTTCGTGTACCAGGCCCTGGAGGAAGGCGCGGAGGCGCTGCGCGAGGACCCGGTCGCCGGGCCGTTCATACAGCCCGAGCTCTTCCGCACCGCCGCCCTGGAGGCGGACCTCGCCCACCTGCGCGGCCCCGACTGGCGCTCCGGCGTCTCGGCGCTGCCGGCCACCGTGGCGTACGCGGAGCGGGTCGCCGAGTGCGCCCGCACCTGGCCCGCCGGGTACGTCGCCCACCACTACACGCGCTACCTGGGCGACCTGTCGGGCGGCCAGATCATCCGGGACAAGGCCGAGCGGACCTGGGGCTTCGACCGCAAGGGCGACGGCGTGCGGTTCTACGTCTTCGACGCGATCGGCAACCCGGCCGCGTTCAAGCGGACCTACCGCGAGCTCCTCGACCAGGTGAACGCGGACGACCTGGAGAAGCAGCGGATCGTCGACGAGTGCAAGCGGGCCTTCGCCTTCAACACCGGCGTCTTCCGCGAGCTGGGCGTCGAGTTCCCGCTCAGCGCCTGAGACCGGCGGGGCACGCTCAGCGCGTGAGCGTGCCCTCCAGGCGGACCCGTCCGCCCAACTCCACGATGCCGTCAGGGCCGGGGGCAGTGAGCAGCTGCGAACCCCGGCCCTGCGTGATGTTCAGGGCCCGGCCCAGTTCCGCGGTGAGCAGCAGCGCCGCCGCGCCGGTGGCCTCGTCCTCGTCGATCCCGTCGCCGCGCCCCGGGAAGGCGCGCGCCCTGATCCGCCCGGCGGCCTCCTCCTCCCACGCCCAGGCGTAGATCCACTCACCGGGCGGCGGCACCTCCAGCGCCTCCACCTCGGCGGCGGAGCCGTACCGGCGCAGGGTGCGCGGCGGCGCCCACTCGGCGCGCGCCTCGATCCAGGTGAACTCGCCGTCCCCGCGCACCCAGACCTCGCCCGCGGGCGGGCAGATGACCTCCAGGTCGAGCAGCCAGGCGGCGCCGACCAGCGGGTGCCCCGCGAAGGGGAGCCGCACTCCGGGCGTGTAGATGTCGACGACGCCGCGCTCGGGGTCGTCCACGAACACGGTCTCGCTGTAGCCGAGTTCCTTGGCGAGCGCCTGCCGGGACGCCTCGTCGGGGTGGGTGCGCCCGTCCCGTACGACGCCGAGGGCGTTGCCGTGGCGGCCGTCGCCCGCGCAGAAGACCCGCAGGACGTCGATCTCCGTGACATCGGTGACAGTCGTGTTCATGGCGGAATTGAACCATCCAGGGGCATGCGGCAGGGCCGCACCTCCGTTTCCGGGGTGCGGCCCTGCCTGTTGGGGGGTGGCGGTCTTCGGGTGTTTCGGGTGGTGCGGGCCGGTCAGCCCTGGGCGCCGCCGGTGCGGCGGCGGGCGGCGACGACGACGGCCCCGCCGGCCGCGACGATGAGCGCGGCGGCGCCGGCCAGCAGGCCGGTGGGGGTGGAGGAGCCGGTGGCGGCGAGGGCGCCGGAGCCGCCGGCGGTACCACCGCCGCCGACCGTGCCACCGCCGCCGACCGTGCCCGCTCCGGTGGTGCCGGCGCCGGTCGTGCCCGAGCCGGTGGTGCCCGAGCCCGTCGTGCCCGAGCCGCTGGTGCCGGTGGAGCCCGTGGAGCCCGTGGAGCCGGTGGAGCCCGTGGGCGGCAGGGTGGCGTCCTTGTCCAGGGCGAGGGAGACGGTCACCGGCTCCAGGGCGAGGCCCGCGTCGTAGAAGGACGCGCCGCCGGGGGCGGCGAAGAGGGCGGCGCCGTCGGCGGTCAGCTTCGCCGGGAGGGCGGCGAGGGTGACGACGCCGTCCTTCGGGGTCCAGTCGGCCTTCGCCAGGTCGAGCTCGGCGAAGCGCACACCCTTCTTGGTGCCGTCGGCGGTGGTGACGTCGGCGGTGATGCTGCCCTTCGTGCCGTCGGCGGCGATCTTCACGCCGCCGATCCGCCAGTCGATGCCGTGCGCGGCGCAGACGAAGTCGACCCGACCGGTGAAGGAGGCGTCGAGGGTACGGGCGTCCGCGTCGAGCTCGGCCCCGTCGACCTGGAAGGCGTACGCGGAGCCGGACTTCGTCGCCCCGGCGGCCGGGGTGACGGTGCCGCCGCAGCGCTCGGCGACGTACACCCGCCAGCGCTCCAGGACGCCCCAGGTGAGCCGGCCCGCGACGACACCGGGCTCCTCGGCGGGCGTGGTCGTGGTGGCGGTCGGGCTCGGCGCGGTGGTGGTCGGGGCCGGGGTGGTGGGCGCGGTGGTGGTCGGGGCCGTCGTGGGGGTGGTCGGCGCGGTGGTGGGCGGGGTGGTCGGGGGCGTGGTCGGCGGGGTCGTCGACGGCGTGGCGGTGGGCGGGGTGGTGGGCGGCGTCGTGGACGGGGTCGGGCGGGCGCCGGCCTTCACCGTGAGGGTGGCGGCGTCGAGGGCGTCGCCCTCCTTGTAGAACCCGGCGAACGCGGCGGCGCCCTTCTCGGTGAGCTTGGCCGGTATGTCCTTGAAGACCATCGCGCCGCCGGCGCCCTGGCCGGGGCGGATGCCGGTCATGTCGAGCGCGGCGAAGGAGACGTCGCCGCGGGTGGTGAAGGTGCCGTCCTTCTCCTTGGTGACGACGTCGGCGGTGATCTCGCCGGTCGGGGCGGCGGAGCCGGTGGTCTTGAGCTTGACGTCCGAGATGCGGATGTCGAGGGCGCCGTCGTGGGCCTCGAAGTGCACGCCGCCCTTGAAGGCGGTGGCGGTGGCGTGGCTCGTCATGTCGTAGGTGCCGGCGCCGTCGACGAAGGTGAAGACGCCGTTGCCCGCGGCCTGGGTCGCGCCGCCCTCCATCGTCGTCTTGCCCTTGCTGAAGGGCTGCGCGAGGTAGTTGCGGAAGGACTGCTTGATGCCCCAGTCCAGGGTGCCGTCCACGAGGGGGAGCGGCGGGGCCGGGGTGTCGGCGGCGGCCGCGGGGAGCGCGAGGGTCAGGGCCCCGGCGCTCAGGGCGGCGGCCGTGGTGACGGCGGCGGCCAGAGTGACGGGGCGGCGCATACGGGTGGCCATGTCGGGTGGTCTCCTAGGCGGGAACGGGGGGTTCGGGGGGTGTGCGGGGGGAGCACAAGGGTGTGGGGGACCTGCGCACGGGCGTCTTGCGCGGGCCCGTGCGCGGGGGGCTTGGGAAGGGGGGAGGTCAGTCGGTGGGCTTGGGCGCCCCGTTCGTGTCGGCCGGGCCGGCCGTGTCGGCCGGGCCGGCCGTGTCCACCGGCTGCGGGGTGCGGCGGCGGAGGAGGAGCACGTACGCGGCGGCGGCGACGGCCAGGAGGCCCGCGCCGATTCCGGCGTAGACGCCGACCGGCGTGCCGGAGTCCGAGGAGGCGGCGGCGGTCACCGGCGCGGCGGAGGCGGAGGGGCTCGCGGCGGACGGGGAGCTCGTGGCGGACGGGGTGGCCGTGGGCTCGCTGCCGAGGTCGGGCAGGGCCGGGAGGGCGGCCGCCGCGTCGACGGAGACGGCGAGGGAGACCGGGTCCATCACGGTGCCCGCCTTGTACATCCCGCCGAAGGCGCGGGCGCCGCCCTCGGTGAGGGTGGCGGGCGCCTCGGTGACGACGGCGAGGCCGTTCTTCGGCGCGAGTCCGCGGGCGGGGAAGGTGACGAGGGGGACCTTCTTCTCGGTCTTCCCGGCGCTCGTGACGTCGGCGGCGAGGGTGCCGGTGCCGCCGGTCACCTTGACGGTGAACTCGGCGAGGGTGAGGTCGATGTGGGTGCCGGTGAAGCGGACGCTGCCGGCGAAGGCGGCGTCGAGGGTGCCCGCCCCGGGGTCGAAACGGCCGGTGCCGGAGGGGAAGCGGAAGAGTGCTCCGCCGTCCTGGGCTCCGTCGGCGAGGGTCCACTTCCCCTGCGCGATGGAGCCGGTGACGTACTCGCGGAAGGTGCGGCGGACGCCCCAGTCGACGGCGGCGGTCTTCAGCGCGGTGCCGGAGGTCGCCGTGGGCTTCGGCGTGGCCGTGGCGGGGGCGGTCGTGGCCGGGGCGGTCGTGGGCGGCGCGGTGGTCGGGGGCTTCGTCGCCGGGGCGGCCTGCACGTCCACAGTGAGGCTGATCGGGTCGAGCGCGGTGCCGGCCGGGTAGTAGCCGGCGAAGGCGGTGGCGCCCTGGGCGGTGAGCGTGGCGGGGACGTTGGCGAGCGAGACGGAGCCGGTGCCGCCGCGCATGTCGATGCCGCCGAGGTTCAGGGTGGCGAGCGGGACCTGGGAGCTGACGGTCTTGCGGCCGCTGCCCTTGGCCTTGCTCGCCATGTCGGCGTAGAGGGTGCCGGCGCCGCCCTGGACGCGGATCCGGGGCCGGCTGATGGTGAGGTCGAGCTCGTTCGTGCCGTCGGCCTTGCGGTGTCCGGTGAAGTGGACGCCGCCGCCGAAGGCCGCTTCGAAGGCGCCGGTGTCGGCGTCGTACGAGCCCTGCGCGGAGTGGAAGCGGTACTGGGAGCCGACCGTGGCCGCGCCACCGGTGAGGTTCCAACTGCCTTGCGCGATGGGGCCGGTGACGTAGCTCTGGAAGGAGGACTTGATGCCCCAGTCCAGTCGGCCGCCCTGCACCGGGCGGCTCTCCGCGTGGGCGCCGGTGGCCGGCACGAGGGCGGCGAGCAGGGCCGCGAACAGGGTCACGGCCAAGGCGCGGCAGGGTCTGGACAGCAACATGGAGCACCCCTCCGAGGGCTAGCGGGTGAGGTAAGGCTAACCTAAGGTATCCCTGGTCCCGGCGGGAACCCCTTCCGCGGAAGCCGGGCCACGAACTTCCGAAGCGGAACGACAGGACGGTGTCCGGTGCGCAGAACTCGCCTCGCGGGAGCGCTGACAGCAGTAATCGCCCTCGCCCTCACGGCGACCGGGTGCGGCGGCGGCGACTCCCCGAAGGCCGCCCCCGCCGCGAAGGCGGCGGCCGCCCCCGACCGGGTCGAACCGCTCTCCTCCCCCGCCTCCCCCGAGCTCCCCGTCACCGTCGGCTCCGCCGACGGGCGCCGGGTGACCGTCGACTCGACGGAGCGGATCGTGCCGCTCAGCGGCTCGCTCAGCGAGATCGTCTTCACCCTCGGCCTCGGCGACCGGGTCGTGGCCCGGGACGTCACCGCCACCTTCGAACAGGCCGCGGACCTCCCGGTGGTGACCCGTGCCCACGACGTCTCCGCCGAGAGCGTCCTCTCCCTGAAGCCGACCCTGGTCCTCGCCGAGTCGACCACGGGACCGGCCGAGGCGATCGCCCAGATCCGTGACGCCGGCGTCCCGCTGGTCGTCGTCCCGGCCGCCAAGGACCTCGACGACGTCGGCAGCCGCATCGACGACGTGGCCGCCGCGCTCGGCGTGCCCGCCGCCGGCGAGGAGCTGCGCGAGCGGACCACCGAACGGCTCGACGCCGTACGCGAGAAGATCCCCGCCCACGCCGACAGGCCGCGCGTCGCCTTCCTCTACGTGCGCGGCTCGGCCGCGGTCTACCTCCTCGGCGGCGCCGAGTCCGGCGCGAGCTCGCTCCTGGAGGCGGCCGGCGCGGTCGACGCGGGCAAGGAGTCGGGGCTGAAGAAGGACTTCACCCCCATCACCACCGAGGCCCTCGCCCAGGCGGCCCCCGACGCGATCCTCGTCATGACCAAGGGCCTCCAGTCCGTCGGCGGGGTCGACGGGCTGGTGAAGATCCCCGGCGTCGCCGAGACCCCGGCCGGCGCCGACCGCCGGGTCGTCTCCGTCGACGACGGCGTCCTCCTCAACTACGGCCCGCGCACCGACCAGGTGCTCGCCTCGCTGGTGGACCAGCTGTACGGGGAGAAGAAGTGACGGCGATCCAGGACCGCGCGGCCTCCCCCGCGGGCCCGACGGCCGCCGAGGGCCCCGGGAAGACTCCCGGCCCCGCGCCCCGCCGCGGCCGCACCGCGCTGCTCACCGGCGGGCTGCTCACCGCGCTGCTGCTGCTCGCCCTGCTGTCGGCGGGCATCGGCGCGTACGACATCCCGCTCGGCGACGTCCTCGCCTCGGTCCAGCACCGGATCGGCCTCGGCGGGCACCCGCTCGACCGGACCGCCGAGAGCGTGCTGTGGAACATCCGGCTGCCCCGGGTGGTGCTGGCCCTCCTCGTCGGCGCCTCCCTCGGCTGCGCCGGCGCGCTGATGCAGGGCGTCTTCGGCAACCCGCTCGCCGAACCCGGCGTCATCGGCATCTCGTCCGGCGCCGCCGTCGGCGCGGTCGGCGCGATCGTGCTGGGCGCGGGCTTCCTCGGCACCTGGACGGTGACCGTCTTCGCCTTCGCCGGCGGTCTCGTCACCGTCGTGCTGGTGTACGCGATGTCCCGCTCGGGCGGCCGGACGGAGGTCGTCACACTGATCCTCACCGGCATCGCCGTCACCGCCTTCGCGGGCGCCCTCATCGGGCTCTTCATCTTCTTCGCGGACAACGCGCAGATCAGCCAGATCACCTTCTGGCAGCTGGGTTCGCTGGCGCAGGCCACCTGGCCGAAGGTGCTCGCGGTGCTGCCGTGCGCGCTGCTCGGCCTCGCCGTCGCCCCGCTCTACGCCCGCCGGCTCGACCTGCTCGCGCTCGGCGAGCGGCCCGCCCGGCACCTCGGCGTGGAGGTGGAGCGGCTGCGGATCGCGCTGATCCTGGTGGTGGCGCTGCTGACGGCCGCGGCCGTCGCGGTCTCCGGCATCGTGAGCTTCGTCGGCCTGGTCATCCCGCACGTGCTGCGGATGGCGAACGGCCCCGGCCACCGCTTCCTGATCCCCGGCAGCGCGCTCGGCGGCGCGGTCGCCCTCACCGCCGGCGACCTGGCGGCCCGCACCCTCGCGGCTCCCGCCGAACTCCCCCTGGGCGTCCTCACCGCCCTCATCGGCAGCCCGTTCTTCTTCTGGCTGCTCCGCAGGACCCGCAGGAAGCAGGGTGGTTGGGCGTGATCGACGTGTTCAGGAGGCGTACGAAGGCGCTGCCGGCGGCCGTGGAGCCGGGCGGGTCCGTCGCCGGCGCGGACGGGGTCCGGGTGGTGCGGGGGCGGCGGACCGTCCTCGACGGGGCCCGGATCGAGGTCCGCGCCGGCGAGGTGCTGGCCCTGGTGGGGCCCAACGGCGCCGGCAAGTCGACCCTGCTGTCCGTGCTCGCCGGTGACCTGGCACCCGAGGCGGGGACGGTACGGATCGGGGGCCGGGAGGCGGCCGGGTGGAGCGCGCCCGAACTGGCGCTGCGGCGGGCGGTGCTGCCGCAGACCGCCGAGCTGTCCTTCCCCTTCCCGGTGGCGGACGTGGTCCGGATGGGCCGCGCCCCGTGGGCCGGGACCGCGCGGGAGGCGGACGACGAGGCGGCGGTGGCGGAGGCGATGGCCGCGACCGAGGTGACGGAGTTCGCCGCGCGCCCGTTCTCCGCGCTGTCCGGCGGCGAGCGGGCCCGGGTGGCGCTGGCCCGGGTGCTGGCCCAGCGGACCGGTCTGCTGCTGCTCGACGAGCCGACGGCGGCGCTCGACCTGCGTCACCAGGAACTGGTGCTGCGGGTCTGCCGGGAGCGGGCGGCGGCCGGGGACGCGGTGGTGGTCGTCCTGCACGACCTGGGGCTCGCCGCGGCGCACGCGGACCGGGTGGGGATCGTGCACGGCGGCGGGGTGGCCGCCGACGGGCCGCCGGCCGAGGTGTTCGACGAGGAGCTGCTGAGCCGGGTCTACCGCCAGCCGGTGGAGGTCTTCCCGCACCCGCGCACCGGCGTCCCCCAGGTCGTCCCGCGGCGGGACGGACCGCGCCCGGACGCGGTGGCGGTGGCCGCCGGCTGAGCCGGTGCGGGGGGCCGACGGCCCCTCAGGTCACGGTGTGGGCGCTGTATCCGGTCCCGGCGCTCGCGCCCTCGCCCTCCCCGATAGGGTCGGGTCCGTCCGTGCGCGTGGAGAAGCAGAAGGCGACCGATGAGAAGGCTGAGGCTGGAGCGGCAGACCCGGCGGTCCGGGGGGCGGCGGGGACGGCGTCCCGCGAGGGCCCTGGCGTCCGTCGCCGCGGTGACCGCCGTGGCGCTGACGGCGAGCGGCTGTGTGACCGTCCACGGCGAGACCGCGGTGGTGCCGGGGGCGACGGCGGAGGAGGCGACGGCGGCGCTGGCCGGTTTCGTCACCGCCTTCAACCGGGCCGACAAGGCCAACGACCCGGCGCTCGACGCGCGCCAGGTGACCGGTCCGCTGGGGGCGATCAACCAGGCCGGCCTGAAGTCGAAGTCGGTGACCCAGCCGGGGGGCAATCCGGACCACAAGCCGCTGGAGCTGCGCGACGCCCGCTTCCTGGTCCCCCGGAAGGCGGGCTGGCCGCGCTGGTTCGTCGCCGACACCGACGCCAACCGGGACGACGGCACGGCCGGGGCGGAGAACCGCTGGCTGGTGGCCTTCGTCCGCAACGGCCCGGACGAGGCGTGGAAGGCCGCGCACCTGGTGATCCTCGGCCCGGACGAGGTGCCCGAGTTCGCCGAGGCGGAGGGGGACGAGGTGCCGGTCGCGGCCGGCTCGGATGCGGTGGCGGTCGCCCCCGGCGAGCTGAGCGAGCGGTACGCCGCGTATCTGACGGACGGCGGGACGGGTCCGTTCGCCGCCGGTCCGCACACCACCGAGTGGCGCGACAAGCGGGCCCGTAACGCCCAGCGGCCCGGCCTGGCCGTCCAGTTCATCGACCGGGCCGCCGACACGGGCGACTTCGCGCCGCTGGCGCTGGGCACGAAGGACGGCGGGGCGCTGGTCTTCTTCGCGAGCCGCCACTTCGAGCGGCAGACGACGGCGAAGGGCTACCGGCCGAAGGTGAGCCCCGAGCTGCGGGCCCTGATGAAGGGCGAGATCGTGAACACGGTGACCAAGGAGTGGGTGTCGAGCCAGGTCGTCCTGGTGCAGCCGGCGGGCGCGGACCGCGACACGGTCACGTTCGCGGGCAGGCTCCAGGGCGTGGTGGCGGTCGAGGGCTCGTAGCCCGGGGCGGGCTCGACGGCCTCCCTCGGCTCGGCGGAACCGACCGTCCCGGCAGACACAGCGGGCTCGACGGCCTCCCTGGGCTCGGCGGAACCGACCGTCCCGGCGGACCCAGCGGGCTCAGCGGGTCAGGGGCCAGGCGACGGAGTGGGCGGCGTGCTCGTCGTCGCCGTCCGCCTCGCGCTGGGCGGCGTGCCGGGCACAGGCGTCGGTGAGCGTCTCCAGCAGGTTCAGCGGGTCGGGCAGGGCGTGCTCGGGGCCGCGGAGCCAGCCGACGACCGGGTGGTCGTCCTCGTCACCGGGCAGCCGGGCGGGCGGGACCAGGACGTAGCTGCCGCGGCAGTGCCAGCGCAGGCCGGGATGCTCGTCCATGGTCTCGGGATGGCAGTCCAGCTCGCAGGGCCACCACTCGTCCTCGTCCTCGGGGGTGCCGCGGGTGGCGGTGAAGAAGAGCATCCGGCCGCCGTCGCCGGTGCTGTCCGCGGACTGGGCGACGGGCCCGACCTCGACGCCCTCGGCGAGGAGCCGGTCCAGGGCGGCGCGGCCGGCGGCCAGCGGGACGTCGAGGACGTCGTGGACCATGCCGGTGGCGGTGATGAAGTTCGCCTCGGGCTGGTTCCGTACCCAGCGCTCGATCTGCGCGCGGTCGGTGGTCGACTGGGTCTGCCAGGCGAAGGAGACCGGGTGCCGGGCGGGGGTGGGACAGCCGATCCGCTCACAGGAGCAGCTGTAGCCGACGGGGTGGGCGGCGGGGGCCAGGGGCAGGCCGGCGGCGGCGATGGCCAGGAGCAGCGTCTCTCGGGTGTTCCCGTCGTCGGCCGCGGTGCGTTTCGGGCGCCTGCGCAGCCACTGTGCGAGTTTGCTCTCCGTGCCGCGGTAGCGGCCGATGCCGTCGCCCATCTATCCCCTCACACCTCATGCTCGCCCGTTCGGCTCTTGCCCATGGTCCCACCATCCTGCTCCCCGGGTGACCGGAGTGGGGAACCGGGGGCCGGTGACGACGCTCACGCCCGTCACGCGCGGGGTGCGAGGCCGCGCAGGGCGAGGTCGACGAGGGCGTCGGCGTAGGCGTGGGTGAGCGGGCCGGTGCGGTGCAGCCAGCGGTGGTGGAGGGGGCCGACGAGGAGTTCGGTGGCGAGCCGCGGGTCGACGCCGGGGTCCGCCTGGCCGGCGGCCTGGGCCGCCTCGATGCGGCGGGCGAAGACGTTCAGCTGCGGTTCGAGGAGGGTCTCGGTGAAGCGGGCGCCGAGCTCGGGGTCGGTGGAGCCCTCGGCGGCGAGCGCGCGGGTGGGGGCGTCGTAGCGGGGGTTGTTGAGTTCGTCGACGGTGGCGCGCAGGACGAGCCGGAGGTCGGCGGCGAGGTCGCCGGTGTCGGGCAGCTCGGTCTGCCCCTCGGCCGCTCCGGCCTCCTCGGCGGCGCGGGCGGCGAGGTCGAGGAAGGCGTCGAGGAGGACGGCCGCCTTCGAGGGCCACCAGCGGTAGATGGTCTGCTTGCCGACGCCGGCCCGGGCGGCGATGCCCTCGACGGTGGTCTTCGCGTAGCCGGTCTCGGAGACGAGGGCGAGGGCGGCGTCGAAGATGGCGCGGCGGGAGCGCTCGCTGCGGCGGGAGGCGTCGGGGGCCTTGGCGGCGGACGTCCTGGCGGCGGGTGTCCGGGGCGCGGGGGTCCCGGCGGTGTCCTGGTGTGCGGGCATGACACCAACCTACCATCCGGCGAGACGAGCCGTCTCGTCCTCCGGGTGGTGCGGGATCGCCCAGGTGTGCGGGGAGCGAACCACCCGAACGGTCCACTGCGCTCGGGGCCGCGAGAGCGGACCATGGCTCCACCGAACCACGGCCCGCCCCGCGGGCCGCCCGTCCGTGAGGAGGCCCGATTGCGCCCCACTCCGCGCGAGTCCTCGCCCCGCCGCTACCTGATGTGCCCACCCGCGCACTTCTCGGTGACGTACTCCATCAACCCGTGGATGGACCCGACGAAACCCGTCGACCTGCCGCTCGCCCTCGCCCAGTGGGAGGACCTGCGCGACCGCTACCTCGCCCTCGGGCACACCGTCGAACTCCTCGACCCCGACCCGGCGCTGCCCGACATGGTCTTCGCGGCGAACGGCGCGACCGTCGTCGGCGGACGGGTCCTCGGCGCCCGGTTCGCCTACCCCGAGCGGACGGCGGAGGCCGAGGCGCACCTCGCCTGGTTCCGCCGGAGCGGCTGGGCGGAGGAGGACCTGTGGCTCCCCCAGCACGTCAACGAGGGCGAGGGCGACTTCGCCGTCACCGCCTCCTGGATCCTGGCCGGTACCGGCTTCCGCTCCAGCCCGCTCTCCCACGGCGAGGCCCAGGAGTTCTTCGGCCGGCCGGTGATCGGCCTGGAGCTGGTGGACCCTCGCTACTACCACCTGGACACGGCGCTGTGCGTCCTCGACGAGGCGGCCGACGAGGTCATGTACTTCCCCGACGCCTTCTCCCCCGGCAGCCGTGCCGTCCTCGCCCGGCTCTTCCCCGACGCCCTCCTGGCCACCGACGAGGACGCGGCGGCGCTCGGTCTCAACGCGGTCAGCGACGGCCGCCACGTGCTGCTCCCGCAGACGGCGACCGGCCTCTTCGCCCCGCTCAGGGCCCGGGGCTTCGACCCCATCGGCATGGACCTGGGCGAACTCCTCAAGGGCGGCGGCAGCGTGAAGTGCTGCACGCAGGAGTTGCGGCCCTAGTCGGTCTCCGGCTCCGGCGGCCAGGAGTCGCCCCACTCGGTGTCACGGGCCCGCTTGTAGAGGGGGCCGTGGCGCTTGGTGACGGTCTCGCGGCCCAGGCCCTCGGGGCCGCAGAGGTCGAGGAGGACGAGCCCCTTGCGGAGCTGCGGCTTGCGGGTGACGCGGGCGGGGGCCGGGATCGCCGGGAACCGGGTGGCGGCGACGTACGCGTACTTCTCGTCCTCGTACGGCAGCGAACCGCCCTTGACCTTGCGGTGCAGCGAGGAGCGGCTGACCCGGGCCGCGAAGTGGCACCAGTCGGTGCCGGGTTCGATCGGGCAGGCGCCGCTGTGCGGGCAGGGCGCGGCGACGGTGAGGCCGGCGTCGATCAGGACGGAGCGGGCGGCGATGATCCGCTCGTAGCCGTCCGGGGTGCCGGGTTCGACGATCACGACGGCTCCGCGCGCGGCCCGGGCCGCCTCGGTGACGAGCGCGGCCCGGTCGGCCTCGGTCAGCTCCTTGAGCACGTACGAGACGGTGACCAGGTCGGTGTCGTCGAGCCGCAGCGCGGTGCCGATCCGTTCGCGCCGCCACGCGACGTCGAGGACCCCCGCGGCCAGCTCTCGGCCGAGGGCGAGCGCGGGCTCGGCCCAGTCGAGGACGGTGGTACGCGGCGGGGCCCCGGCCCACGCCTCGGCGACCGCCCAGCTCGCGGCGCCCGTCCCGCCGCCGACGTCCGTGTGGCTGCCCGGCACCCACCCGGGCGCCGCGTCCCGCAGCGCGCCGAGGGCGGCGCGGGCGGCCTCGAAGGTGGCGGGCATCCGGTAGGCCGCGTACGCGGCCACGTCCGAACGGTCCCGGAGCACGGGCGCGTCGGTGGGGGTCGTGCCCCGGTAGTGCGCGATCAGCCGCTCCACGGCCTTGGCGGTCTGCGAGGGCGGGAGCCCGTCCAGCAGCCCGGCGAGGGCGGCACGCAGGGACTCGGCGGAAGGGGTGGAGACGTTCACCGATCCAGTCTAGGCGTCGCCTCCGCGCCCCCGTTCCGCCTCGAGCCGGGCCCGCCGCACCGGTCCGCCCGGGGTCAGGTGGCCCGGGTGGCGCGCCAGGGGCGGCACAGGAGCAGGAAGCAGGCGAGCGCGGCGGCCGCGCAGGCGAGCTGGACGACGGCCATGGGGACGGCGGTGTGCTCGCCCGCGATGCCGACGAGCGGCGAGGCGATCGCGCCGATGAGGAAGGACGAGGTGCCGAGGAGCGCGGAGGCGGAGCCGGCCGCGTGCGGGGTCCGCATCAGCGCCTGGGCGTTGGTGTTCGGCATGGCCAGGCCCATCGCGGACATGAGGACGAAGAGTCCGGCGGCGATCGGGACGAGGCCGACCTCTCCGAAGACGCCGCTCGTCATCAGGAGCAGCGCCACCGCGGCGAGGAGGATGACGGAGAGGCCCCAGCCGAGCGCCTTGTCGAGGCTGACCCGGCCGACGAGGAGCTTGCCGTTGATCTGGCCGACGGCGACGAGGCCGATGGAGTTGAGCCCGAAGAGGAGGCTGAAGGTCTGGGGGGAGGCGCCGTAGATCTCCTGGACGACGAAGGGGGAGGCGGAGATGTAGGCGAAGAGGGCGGCGAAGGCGAGCCCGCCGGCCAGCATGTAGCCGGTGAAGACGCGGTCGGCGAGGAGGCCGCGCATGGTGCGCAGGGCCTGCCCGACGCCCCCCTGCTGGCGCCGCTCCGGGGGCAGCGTCTCGTGGAGGAAGCGCCAGACGACGACCGTGAGGGCGACGCCGATGAGCGCGAGGACGTGGAAGACGCCCCGCCAGTCGGTGATCCGCATGATCTGGCCGCCGATGAGCGGGGCGATGATCGGCGCGACGCCGGAGATCAGCATGAGGGTGGAGAAGAAGCGGGCCATCTCGACGCCGTCGTACAGGTCGCGGACGACGGCGCGGGCGATGACGATGCCCGCGGCGCCGGCGAGGCCCTGGAGGAGCCGGAAGGCGATGAGCAGCTCCGCGGTGGGCGCGAAGGCGCAGACGGCGGTGGCGAGGACGTAGACGACCATGCCGGCGAGGAGGGGCCTGCGACGGCCCCACTTGTCGCTCATGGGGCCGACGACGAGCTGGCCGAGGGCCATGCCGGCGAGGCACGCGGTGAGGGTGAGCTGCACGGTCGCGGCGGGGGCGGCCAGCGAGCGGGTGACCTCCGGCAGCGCCGGCAGGTACATGTCCATGGACAGAGGGGGAAGGGCGGTGAGCCCGCCGAGGACGAGGGTGACGAGCAGTCCGACCTGTCGGGCGACAGGGGCGGAAGCGGCCGGGGAAGGTCCGGCTATGTTTCCTTGTGTTGTTTTCTGGCCGCTTTCCGGCATCGACTGCTCCGTTTCGTTGAAACCTTGCCTATGCTCTCAGCTCGACCGGACGCGACGAAACTGATGGGGTGGGACGGCATGAGTGACGGCATACGGTGGGGCGTGCTCGCGACCGGCGGGATAGCCGAGCGGTTCGCGACGGATCTCGCGGAGCTGGACGGCGCCGAGGTGGTGGCGGTGGCGTCCCGTACGGAGGCGTCGGCGCGCGCCTTCGCGGACCGGTTCGGGATCGACCGGGCGTACGGCGGCTGGGACGGCCTCTTCGCCGACCCCGAGGTCGACGTGGTGTACGTGGCGACCCCGCACCACGCCCACCGGGAGGCGGCGGGACGCGCCCTGGAGGCGGGCAAGGCCGTCCTGTGCGAGAAGGCGTTCACGCTGAACGCGCGGGAGGCGGAGGAGCTGGTCGCGCTCGCCCGGGACCGCGGCCTCTTCCTCATGGAGGCCATGTGGATGTACTGCAACCCGCTGATCCGGCGCCTCGCCGAGCTGGTCCGGGACGGGGCCGTCGGAGAGGTGCGGACCGTGCAGGCCGACTTCGGGCTCGCCGGCTCCTTCGGCCCCGACCACCGGCTGCGGGACCCCGCGGTCGGCGGCGGGGCCCTGCTCGACCTGGGTGTGTACCCGGTGTCCTTCGCCCACCTGCTGCTCGGCGAGCCGGACTCGGTGCAGGCGCACGCGCGGATCTCCCCCGAGGGCGTCGACCTGAACACGGGCATGCTGCTGGGCTGGGAGTCGGGCGCCTCGGCACTGCTGTCGTGCTCACTGGAGGCGGACACCCCGCTGACCGCCTCGGTGACCGGCACGAAGGGCCGGATCGACGTGCCGCGCGGCTTCTTCTTCCCCGAGCGGTTCACGCTGCACCGCGAGGGCGCCGAGCCGGAGGAGTTCGTGAACACGGACGACCCGCACTCGCTGCGCCACGAGGCCGCCGAGGTGATGCGCTGCCTGCGGGCCGGTGAGACGGAGTCGCCGCTGGTGCCGCTGGACGGCACCCTCGCGGTGATGCGGACGCTCGACGCGGTACGGGACCGCGTCGGCGTCCGCTATCCGCAGGAGCTCACGCGGGCCTGAGGCCCGGATCGCCCGCCACCGTGACGAAGGAGCCCGCGGTGGTGACCGGGGCGCCCGGCGTCGTCACGTACGGGACGGTACGGAAGCCGGCGCGGGCGCTCTCCTCGCCGAGGGCGACCGTGACGTAGCCGCGCCGCCCGTTGACGAACCTCAGGTGCGGGCCGAAGGGGCGCGCGGCGGCGCGGAGTTCCTCGCCATGGGCCGAGGTGTGCTGCGATGCGGGCGCCAGGTGCCCAATCCCTGACGGTCGGTGTCCGCAGGTGTGCGAGGGGCCCGCGATCGCCTTGTCGGGGACAGGTCATCCACGTGTCGGACGGATGAGTTCATGGGGCACGCGTCTGGCGTACGCTGCGCGGCCGGGGGCGACACGGAGCTGGAAGGCGGGTTCGGCATGGGCGTCGCAGTGGTGACGGGAGCGGGTTCGGGCATCGGCCGGAGCGTGGCACGGGCCCTCGCGGAGGCGGGCTGGTCGGTGGCGCTCGCGGGCCGGCGGCTCGCGCCCCTGGAGGAGACGGCCGAGGGCCTGGCACGGGACCGCGTCCTCGCCGTGCCCACGGACGTGACCTCACCGGAGGCGGTGGCGGCCCTCTTCGACGCGGTACGGAACCGCTTCGGCCGCGTCGACCTGCTCTTCAACAACGCGGGGACGTTCGCGGGCGGCGGCACCCCGGTGGAGGAGCTGTCCTACGACACCTGGCGCGCGGTCGTCGACGTCAATCTGACGGGCGCCTTCCTCTGCGCCCAGGCGGCCTTCCGGGCCATGAAGGAGCAGTCCCCGCAGGGCGGCCGCATCATCAACAACGGCTCCATCTCCGCCCATGTGCCGCGCCCGCACTCGATCGCGTACACGGCCACCAAGCACGCGATGACGGGCCTCACCAAGTCGCTGTCCCTGGACGGCCGGCCGTACCGGATCGCCTGCGGCCAGATCGACATCGGCAACGCGGCCACCGAGATGACGGCCCGCATGCAGACCGGCATCCTCCAGGCCAACGGCGAGCTCGCGGCCGAACCGGTGATGGCCGCGGCGGACGTCGCCGCGACCGTCACGCACATGGCGGCCCTCCCCCTGGAGGCGAACGTGCAGTTCGCCACCGTGATGGCCACGACCATGCCCTACGTCGGCCGCGGCTGACGTCTCACTCCGCGGGGGCCTGCCCGGTCTCGAAGCGGGACACCTTCCCGCCCTCGACGGTGAACCGCCAGGCGGTCCGCATGGCCCCCCAGGTGTCGTTGCTGTAGGTGGCGACCAGCGCGAGGCCGGCCTCCCCCTCGCTCTCCACCTCCATCCGCCCGTGCGAGGCGAACACCTCCCGCTCGGTCCACTCCCGCAGGTCCCGCTCGGACCCGTCGTCGGACATGGTCGCGCCGGGTGCGAGCGCGTCGGCGAAGGCCGCCCGGTCGTTCGAGTTCAGCGCGGCGACGAAGGCGCGCACGGCCGGCTCACGGAGCCGTTCCACAGGAAGCGTCATGCCCCAGCCGTACCCGCCGGAGCGCCTCGCGCCCCGCTCCGGCGCCGGGGATGGGCCAGTCGGGCGAGCCCTCCGACAGCCTGCGGCGACCGGGCGGACGCCCCGGGCAGTATCGGGGGCACCAAGCCGCCCGTCCCCGCTGGAGGAGCGATGTCGGAGCACGACCGGATCGTCAGGCTGTACGCGAAGGGGGCCCCGGTCGGGGTCCACGAGGGCATGCTGATCGGCTTCCCCGCCGAACAGCACCGCACCGCCGAGTGGGCGGTCGGCGCGGCCGACGGCGGCTTCCGCCTCACCGTGAAGGGCACCGAGGACCGGGTCACCGCCCCCGGCACCGACCGCACCCCGGCCCTGGTCCGCCCCGACGACACCCCCGCCTCGGTCTGGCGCCTCCAGCGGATCACCCCCGAGGGCGTCACCACCGTCACCGACCTCGCCGCCCTCGGCACCGGCACCTACGTCATCACCCAGAACGGCCTCGCCCTCGGCCGCGACCTCTTCGAGGAGCCCACCCCCGCCCCCAAGCCGGTCGTGATCCGCACCGACGACCGCGAACCCCACTGGACGGTGGAGGTGCTGGCCTGAGCCGTCCGTCTCACCGTCCTGTCCGATCCGGAGGGCGACGGGTTCGGCCTCCTCCGCCCCGTATCCGGCCGGCCACCGGCGGGCGGCCGGTGGCCGCACCCCGCACCACCCTCCGGGGAACCGCTCGGCAGCTGGACGGAGACTGCGGTTACGGTCCTCCTTGCGGTGTGGATCGAAAGCACGGGCGCACCGCGTTCAGGGGAGGAACTCCATGCACAGACCACTTCTTCGGCGCCTGGCCGCGACGGCCGCCGCGCTGGGGCTCACCTCGCTCGGCCTGCTCGGGGCGGGTGCCCCGCCCGCGGAGGCCGCGGTGAACGGCTGCCCTTCGGGGTACTTCTGCGCCCGGCAGTCCGGCGACAGCACCGGCCCGATGTTCAAGACGAACACGAGCAGGGCCACGCTGGGCACCTGGAACGACAAACTCGACACGGTCCAGAACCGCACGTCCATGATCGCCTGTCTCTACGACAATGCGAACTACGGGCGCAACCAGAACTACTACCCCCTGGAGCCCGATCACCGCTACGCCACACACTTCGGCGCGGACGCCTCCTTCAGTTCGGTGAAGCTCGTCCGCACCACCCGCGAGTGCGAGACGACCCCGTACCCCTACTGGTACTCGGAGACCGCGCCCAAGGCCACCGGGTTCGGCGACATGAACGGCGACCGGCGGTCGGACGTCCTCGTCCGGGACGAGGCCGGACGTCTCTGGTTCCTGCCCGGTGACGACAGCGGCAGGCTGGTCGGTACGGGCGGCTGGAACGCCTTCAACGCCCTGGTCCGGCACGGCGACTTCAGTCGGGACGGCCGCGAGGACGTGATCGCCCGCGAGACCGCGACCGGCAAGCTGTGGCTCTACCCCGGCACCGGCACCGGCGGCATCGGCGCCCGCAGGCTCATCGGCGCCGGCGGCTGGAACAGCATGAGCCGGATCACCGCGTTCGGCGACCTGACCGGCGACGCGCGGTCCGACCTGCTCGCCGTGGAGAAGTCCACCGGCAGGCTGTGGCTGTACCCGGGTACGTCCACGGGCACCCTGGGTGCCCGCAAGCTCATCGGCACCGGCGGCTGGAACAGCATGAACGCCCTGACGGGCGTCGGCGACATGAACGGCGACGGCCGGGCCGATCTCTACGCCCGCGAGGCGTCGACCGGCCGCCTCTGGCTCTACCCGGGCAAGCCCGGCGCGCTCGGCTCCCGCGTGCTGGTCGGCAAGGGCGGCTGGAACGCCATGACGACCCTCATCGCCAACGGCGACTGGTCGGGCGACGGCCGGCCGGACCTCCTCGCGATGTCCGAACCCGGCTGGCTGGTCCAGTACCCGGGCACGGGCACGGGCGGCCTCCGGGCGGGCGAGCGGACCAACGGGACCTGGTGGCTCCTGAACGGCGCCTTCTGAGGTGAGGGGCCTCCGCCTCCGGACGGGGGCCCTCGACCCGAGCACAGGCGGCCTCGCGACGGCTGCTTCCGCGGCTGTGCACGTGGCCGCGAGTTCCGGCTCGCCGCGGCACGGACCGGGGTGAGGCGACGCGCACGATTTCACCAGAAGAGGCCACTGGCCTGTGATATCGCAGGTCAGTGGCCTGAGGGGCAGACGAGTCGGGCTGTACGCCGGGGACAGTAGCCAAAACGCTATGACCTGCACGAACACCCTAAGACCGGGGTCTCGTGGCTACTTTCGCGGCTACTTTCGCGGGACAGTCTTGGAACCAGGTGACTGGCGCCGTCTGCCGGATGAACGATGCCGAAGCGTACAGCAGGCCCGGCAGCTCCCATGAACGTCGCCCAGGAGGTCTTCCGAAGGCTTCCGACTCCGGCCCAAGCGTCCAACATGTGGACGGCATGCGTGACCTGCGTCACCCGAAGCCCGCCCCTTTTCGTCCGGCCGGCATTTCCGGGAGCCTTCGGACCCGCCCCTGACGACGTCGCGCCCGCGCGCCGACTATTTCCTGGGAGATTTCGCGCAGGCTATGCCCGCAGGGGGCCTTGCGAATCACTCACCGCCCCAGCCTCGACCGCCCCGCGAGCGGGATGCAGCCACCTGCGCCACCAGCGGCCGGTCAGCCTCGCGCCCGAAGCGATCGCGAGGCGCGGCTGCACGTGAATTCGTACTCGCTATTCGCCGCTCACGGCGGCCCAGACGACGTAACCGTTTTCGTCGCCGCGATATTGGCCGACCTCGTCGGCGATTCGGTTGACGAGGTAGAGGCCGGGCTCGACCTCAGGGCGAGGAAGGGGCTGCCGCTTCTCGCCGACGGAGACCGTGACGTGCGCGCCGTCGAAGGTGATGCGTCCGAGGATGTCGGTGCTGGACCGGTCCCGGGCGGTGATGTCGACGAGTTCGCGGACCACGGAGAGGACGTTCTCGCTCGCCGCGAGAGCCGCGGGTGTGCCCTTGAGGAGTAGCGGGAGGGCTCGGCGGGCGGTGGCGACGGCGCGCTCCATCGCGTCGGCCGGCGCGACGTCCGGCCCCACACAGAAGGCGGCTTCTCGTCCGAGAACGAGCCGCGAGCTCGGCCCCAGTGAGGGCAGCAGCAGCCCGACATCCAAGCCGTGTTCGGCGGCGGAAAGCGTCACGTCCATCCGTCCCATCCCCAAGAGCGGGCCCGCGCGGTCGCGGGGGCCCTGGTCAACTCTCATCCGGAAGGTGCCCGCGTATGCGTCGCAAGCCCCCAGCTCAGAGCAGGGCGGGCAACCTGAGTTCGCAGCGTAGCCGAGAACAAACCGGAGAGTACCGTTCCGATGAACTGAGGTGAACGGGCCCCCTCGGTGTGGGGCGAAATGCCGCGCAGGCGTGCACCCAGGTGAACACACCCCTGGAGCAGGATCGTGGGCACCCCCCTGCCGCGAGCTGCGTCAACCTGAGTTGATAGCCTCCCCAACCGGAACCTGGCGATCCGGTCTGGTTCTCTGAAGTGAGATGAATCTAGGAGGGGAGGTGCCATCGTGACCGATGCCGATAGACAGGAACCACCGGAAGACGACAGCTTCGCGGAGCGGCTCGACTTCCTGTGCACGAACGATCCCCGGGGGCCCTTCAGCAACCCTGAAGTCGTCCGGATGCTCGAAAAGGAGGGCATGCCGGCGCCGTCGGGCACTTACATCTGGCAGCTCCGGACGGGGCGCTCGGACAACCCGACGAAGAAGACCATGGACGCGTTGGCCGACATGTTCGCCGTCCCTCGGGACTACTGGGCGAACGACGCCACCGCCGCGGCCGTCAACGTCATGATCAACCGCTTGAACGGCCTCAAGGCCACGGGGGCTACCCCGGAGCAGTTGCACCGGCAGCTCAAGAGCTTCACCCAGCGCATGAATCAGGGCGTGGACCCGGAGAAGCTGGTGGCGCAGCTGGAGGCGCTGGAGCGCTTCAAATCGGCAGGCGTGAGCACGGCCGACTTGGAGCGGCTGAAGGATGCCCGCGTGACAGGGATCGCGATGCGTGCGGTCGGACTGTCTCCTCAGGGCCTGGATGCGGCTGCGGCCATGATCGAACACGTTCGCCGGCTCGAAGGCTTGCCGCCAGAGCCGTCCGCCTCGGCCGAGATCTGACCGGGGCGCAGCATCACCAGCACAAGGAGCAACCCCATGAGGCGCCGTGCACGTCGCGCCATCAGCGCCGAGGCGATTGCCGTCGATCCGCTGGTTGGCCAGTGTCGCGAGTTCGTTGAGTCTCTGGGCCTCCCCCCGGCGACGAGCGTTCGGGACCTCGTCCCTTTCGTGGAGGCGAAGATCGGCGAACCGATCCACATCGCCCCGCACGAGAAGACCGACGGATCCCTGCCGTGCGGCCTGGTGGTCAGAAGGGGTGAGGGCAACTACATCGGGTACGACCCCGAGACCAGCCCTGCTCACCGCGATCACATCATTGCCCACGAGCTGGCCCACCTCCTCCTGGGCCACCGTGGCGCCGCGCCCGCAGAGGATTTCGACCTGGACCTCCTCGATGACGATCTGCTCGTCACGGTCCTCGGCCGTACCGAATACGACGAGGACCCCGAACGCTGGGCAGAAGCGGTCGGGAGCCTCCTCCAGGCACATGTGCTCACCAGCCGCCCGACCTCCAAGAGCGAGTCGGCGAATCGCATCGCGCGCACTCTCATGCGGCGCGATGCCTGATATGTAAGAGAAAACCTTGAAAGACCTTCTTCACCCGCTTTGCCTGGTCATCGCGGGGAGCGGCTTCCTGCTGCTCCTGCGCGACCTGCGGGCGGGCAGGCGTGACCCAGCACTGACCGCGCTGGCGTTCACGTACTTCTTCTCGGCCCTGAGCTACGCAATCTCGCTGACCCCGGTATGGGTGCGTATCGACGGCTGGCTCGGCGTGACCAACATCGCCGTACCGCTCGCGCAGGGCTGCGTCGTCCTCGTCCTCGGGCTCCAGGCAAGCGTCCTGGCCTTCTGGACGAAGCCGGCCACCGAGGCGGCCCGCCGAGTCCGGTGGCTCATGTCCGGGGCGCTGACGGTCATCGTGGTTATGGCCGTGCTGTTCGCCCTGCTCACGCCCGTGTCGCAGCGGCCGACCGACTTCACGCTGTACTACGCGCACGACCCGGTCTTCCAGACCTATCTGCTGCTGTACATGTGCACCTACACCGCTGCCGAGATCTACCTCGCCCGCGTGTGCTGGAAGTACGCCCGGGAGACCAGCGATCCGTGGATCGCCAGGGGCCTGCGCATCATCGCCGTCGGCGCAGTGATCACCCTGGGGTACAGCGGCATCCGCCTGCTGGCGATCTTCGGTGCGACCTACGGATTCAGCGTCAAGCCGCTGGAGCCGTACGCCTGGATCTGCGGCGATATCGGCGCGACGATCACTCAGATCGGGTACTTCATCCCGCTCGTCGCCCACAAGATCGCCGCCTCCTGGACCGCCCGGAAGGAGCCCCGGCAGTACCGAACGCTGGAGCCGCTGTGGCGTGCGGTGTCCGCCGCCGAGCCCAGCATCGTCCTCGTCGAGCCGGGCTCCGACTCGACGGACGTCTCCTTCCACCTGTACCGCCGGTCCGTCGAGATCCGCGACGCCCAGATCGAGCTTCGGCCGTACCTCGCCCCCGAGGCACGCGCGGCTGCCGAGCAGCAACGGTTCGCGTGGTGGCGCTCGCGCCGCGACCGCGTCGCCGCCGTCACCGCAGCCCAGATCCACGCTGCCCTCGTCCAGCGCCACGAGGGCCCGGTCGAGGCCCCCTCGTCGTACGCCGACGCGGCTCTGGACGCGCTCAACCCTCGCCAGGAACTCGCCCACCTCGTCCGAGTCGCCCGGCACTTCACCGTGCCGGCGCCGCGACCTGAGCCCGCCACCACATCGGGAGCCACCCGCCCGTGAATCGTCGAACCCTGCTCACCGCCGCTGCCACCGGCGTGGCCGCAGCTTCCCTGCCCTCCGTGGCCGTGGCCTCCCCCACCACCAACGTGAAGGACGCCATGAGCCGCACGTCCGCTCTGTACCGTTCCAGCGCCCGCGCGCAGCTCGCCGCTCTCCGGCGGGGCACCGTCACCGCCCGGGAGCTGCTGGACCAGGTCCTCGCGCACCACGCCCAGGTCAACCCGGGCGTGAACGCGGTCGCGACGCTCGACGTCGAGGGCGCCCGCGCCGCCGCCGAGAAGGCCGACCAGTACCTGGCGCGCACCGGGCGGACCCTGGGACCGCTGCACGGCCTGCCGATGACGGTCAAGGACGCGTTGGAGACCGCCGGACTGCGCACGACGTGCGGAAGTCCAGACCTGGCCAGCCATGTTCCCGACCGGGACGCGGACGTCGTCGCGCTCCTGCGGCAGGCTGGGGCCGTCATCGTCGGCAAGACGAACGTGCCGCCGATGTGCCAGGACCTCCAGACCTCCAACAGCCTGTTCGGGACGACCAGCAACCCCTTCTCGTCCGCTCACACCGCTGGTGGCTCTTCCGGGGGTCCGGCCGCCGCCGTCGCCACCGGCATGAGCCCGCTGGAGGTCGGCTCCGACCTCGCCGGATCGCTCCGCCTTCCGGCCGCATACTGCGGTGTGCTCGCGCTCCGTACCTCGCGGAGCTCGTCGCCGATCGTCCCGACCCGCGGGCACATCCCCCGCCCGCCCGGGTGGCTCACCAGCTCGGACATGCTCACCCTCGGGCCGATCGCCCGCGACGCCGACGACCTCGACCTCCTGCTCGACGTCCTCGCCGCGCCCGCGCCCGCCGACCGTGACGCCTGGCGCGTCGACCTGCCCGCGCCGGTCTCGACGACGCTGCGCGGGCAGCGCATCGGTATCTGGGCGGACGACGAGTTCTGCCGCGTGGACACCGCGACCCGCGACCTGCTGGAGCAGGTGGCCCGTGAAGCCCGCGCCGCCGGCGCCGTCCTCGACGAAACGTCCCGGCCCGTCGACTTCGCCAAGAGCAACACCCTGTTCACCCAGCTCATGTACGCCACCTCGTCGGCGACGGCGTCCGACGCCGCGTTCGCCGGAGAGGTCAAGGCCGCCGAGTCCGTTCCCGACGACTCCCCCTCGGCCCTGTACCTGAAGTCGCGGACCATGCGGCACCGCGACTGGGCGCGCGCCGACGAGGAGCGGCAGAAGCTCCGCGCGAAGTGGGCGGCGTACTTCGAGACGCACGACCTGCTGATCACCCCGGCCGCGCCGACGGCCGCTGTCCTGGACCAGACGTCCGTCCCTGCTGCGGACCGGTACATCACGGTGGACGGCGTGCGGCGCAGCTTCTACGACCAGACGAGCTGGATCAACCTGGCCTCCCCGGTCGGCTTGCCGTCGCTCGTGATGCCGGCGGGGAAGAACCGGGACGGTCTGCCGCTGGCGATCCAGATCGTCGGCCCGTATCTGGCCGACCGCAGCGTCATCGCCGCGGCGAAGGCCCTCGGTGCGCTCCTCCCGACCGCGCCGACGGCGCCTGGCCTGCTGGCGTGACGAACTCGGTGTGCCCGTTCCCACGGGGGTGGGACGTGCGCACCGGCTTTCAGGAGGGCCCCGGCACATGCCGGGGCCCTTCCCTGTACTGCGCCGCAGGTCACCAGGGGTGCCGTGGCATGATCGAGCCATGATCAAGGGGTGGGGAAAGACAGTGGCGAGCATTCTGTTCGCCGCCTCGACGATGACCATCGTGACGGCCTGCTCGGAAGCGACGCACGCGACCTCCGGCGACAAGCCCGCTGCCACGCAGCCCGCGGCGAAGGCTCCCGCGAAGCCGGTCACGGCCCAGTGGCGGGAAACGATGGACTGGTGGGCCACGCACGACATCGGCTGCCTCAACGGCAGCTCTGTCGACGAGAACGGCGAGGGCTGCGCCATCCGGCTCCAGGACTACGTCGATGACGTCCGCAAGATCCGTAAGGCGATGAACAACGACCCTGCCGCGCCGAAGGGCTTCTACACGGAGGCGTACGTGATCATTGACCGCATCGAGACGTACGCCGCCACCGCGGCCGACGAGGACGACACTGCCGGGTGGCTCGCTGCCCGCCCGCTCATTTGGATGGAAGGCGGCGACCTCGACGAGTGGATCACCGCCCACCCCGCCCAGTAGCTCTGTGCCGACGAGCAGGCCCTCGTCGGCACAGAGCTAGACCCAGACTTCGTGCTCGTCCCGGTAGTGCGGCCACGGCCTACCCACTTCCTGCGCGCGGAGCAGGTGCTTGATGCCAGCGGCCCAAGTCCCGGGCTTGAGCAGTTCGATGAGATAGCGGTCGATCTCTGACCTGGTGACCTGCAACGTCATCCCCTGGGTCATCTTCAGGCCGCCGGGCAGGAACACTGCCGTCGATTCGTCTTGCTGATGAATTTCCATCACGACCTCGCCGACCTTGAGCGCGGCGCGGCTGCCCGACGGGCGCACCCACCTGGCATCCAGCCCGGCAACCTGCAACAGCCTGGCCAGGACCGGCCCGGAGGTCTCCACGTTGAACGAGACGTAGTCGCCGATGAGCCTCGCGCACAAAGCGGAGTCGAGGCGGTAGCTCGCCCATGGGACGCGCTTCGGATCACCGGCGGCGCTGTCGAGACTGGTGGCGTGCACGTTGTTGTCCAGGCGGTCTCTGGCAATGCCGGCGCTCTGGAGGGCAGCTTGGAGCTGACGATCAGCGGGGCCGCTGTTCTGGTCGGTGATCCCGAGCCGGGAGCACGCAACCTGATCGATGAAGGTCAGCACCCGGGCGCCTGGCAGCGGGGCGGCGAAGACACCATGCTCGGCAGCGTGCTCGGCAGCCGACGGCAGCAGGTCCACGTGAGTGCGCAAGGGGAGATCGAGCTCGTACAGGCGCTCGGCGAGGTTGTCGCCCGGCAGATGGGCACCCTCCAGGACCGCGTCGCGGGCCTGGTTGATCCGCCGGATCTGGGCGCTGCGACGGTTGTTCGGGTTGGTCTTGATCTCCTCGGTGCGCGGCGGGTTCACCTCGTCCCAGATCGTGATGTCCCCGATGCGCAGGCAGTTGGTGAGGTCGTGCAGGAGGGCGAACTGCCCATCCTCCTTGTAGGCCCTCTCGGCTCGGGCTTGCTCGACTGCAAATCCTGCCTTGCCGTGGATCGGGCCGGGAGGGTCGTTGCGGCTGAGGGCGATGATGAAGGGGCGGTGGAACCCAAAGGCTTTCCACGCGAACCCGTCGCCGACCGAGCGGAGCTGGCGGGCCAGCCGTGCACAGAGGTCGTGCTCGAAGAGCCATGTCGCATGCTCGGCAACATCGCGGCCGGACTGGGGCTCGGGGGCCTGCGGGTGCGGCCCCTTGCCCTTCCTGACCCGGTCCGCCGCCCTCTTCAGCTCGCGCCGGTCTCCTTCCACGGCGAGTAGCAGCTCAGCTAGCTCCCGTTGGAACTCGTAGCCGTCCGCCGCTGAGCCGATGGCCCTGAGTTGTTGTATGAGGCGAACAAGCACAGGCTGCATGGCGATATGCCGAGGGTGCCTCAGCATCTCGTCGGGCGTGTAGTGGGCGGCGTCGAGCAGACTCATCGGCCCAGTGTGCCGACGAGAGGGCCGCCGCGCGAGGAGATTGGACATCGGCTCAGATCTCGGACTCGGCGCGTGGTGAAAAGGGCGGGCCCGCTGAGGCCCGGGGCCCGCCCGGCCTGTTCCCGATCGGCCGCCTGCGAGGCGCGGCCGTGTCAGCTCGCTGGGCGTGCTGAGTCAGGGCTCACCACAGGCTGGTCTGACCGGCGTCCTCCAGGGCCTGCCGCTCAGCGTCCGCCTTGGCTGCGGCCTGGTTCTGCCGGAGCAGCGCGAGGAGCGGGGCTTGGGCTCGGGTCTGGGCACGCTTGCGTTCCTGAAGCTCGGCGGAGGTGGCCCAGCGGACCAGAACCTCGTGGTCGGCGAGGCCGGGCTCGTCGGTGAGAACGGTGCACCTGATGTACGGCTGCTCCAGGCGGTGGATGATCTCGCGCATCGTGGCGAACCAGTCCGGGCCGTAGGCCCCGGCGATGACCACGGGCGTGCCGGCGCGGTCAGTGTGCTGCCGGACGGCAAAGCCGTCGGCGTCGTGCCGGCCGGGGTGTCCGTCGCGCTGCTCGGCTTCGGTGAGGCGAAGGTGGGCAAGGCCCCCGTTGGTCAAGTGGGTGGCGATGGTGTGGGAGCGGGTCGTGCGGGACATGGGAGGTCTCCTGGGGCGGGGCCGCCCGCGCAGGGCGGGCGGCCTCGGGTGGGGGTCAGTTGAGGGGCGAACCGGCCTGGTCGAGCAGGGCGTAGTAGTCCGGCGTGGACGGGATGCGGAAGTAGTGGACCTGCTCGGTCGTGCCGGTCGCCGCGACTCGGTGGACCAGGAGTTCACCGCCGTTGCGCTGGGGCCGGTTGCGGGCCGGGACGAGGCTGAAGATGTAGGTGGCGCTGCCGATCTGGCGCTCCCAGGAGATGGCCAGGCGCCAGGCTCGGGGGCGTCCGATGTGCATGCGGAAGCGGTGGCCCGCGATCTCGCGAGGGGCGTGGCGGTCGTGGGTGATGGTGCAGGCGGTGCAGCGCATGGACTCGTACCTGGACATGGGTGCCTTCTGTTCGGGTCGGTGGCCGGTTGCTCTCCGGCCGGGAGACGGCGGCGTACGGGCCGCGAGGATGTGGGCTGTCGGCGGCGGGGGCGCGGGGCGCGCCCCCGAGCGGGGAGGAACTAGGAGGGGTTCTCGACGAGCCAGTTGCGGTAGTCGATCCCCTGCACGACATAGACGTCTTCGCGGTCGGTGACCCAGCCCTTGCCGTCGTGCCATCGCTGCGTGCGCAGGCAGGACATGGGGATGATGCCCTGGTCGCGGATGTCGTCGAGGTTGAGGACGGTTCCGGTCCAGGCGTAGAAGGTGCCGGAGGGGCGCGTGTGGGCGGCGCCGAAGTCGAGCCGGATACGCATGCCGTGGGTAAGGACGATGTCGCCCTGGGCGAGCTCGCTGCTGTTCTTCACGGTGACGTCGGTGGTGGTCATGGCTACCTCTGGTCGTGGTGGGAGTGGTGGGGAGAGTTGCCGGGGCGCGCCGGTTGTGTCGCGCCCCGGTTCGGCGCCGGTCAGGTGGCGAGCGCGGCGTGGGCGTCGGTGTCCCAGTCGGGGAGGGCGATGCCGAGTTCGGCGTAGCGGGCGGCGCGCTTGGCGGCGCGGCGGGGTCCGGAGTGGGTGCAGCCCTTGTGACGGCGGGGCGGGGCGGGGTTCGCTCCGGTGCGCTTGCGCATGTGGCTGGGGAAGACGTCGATGTCCTGGTTGCAGAGCAAGCAGTGCAGGGCCCAGCGGTGTTCGCTGCCGGGGTAGCCGTTGTGGACTCCGGCGCAGCGGGTGCGGGTGCAGCCGTCGGGCTCGTCGACTGGGGAGGTGCGGGTGCGGTAGGCGAGTTCGGTCATCCGCTTCCCGGCGGCGGCGAGGCTGTCGCGGTTGCGGGGGGTGTCGGGCAGGAAGGCTGAGAGGAAGAGCGCGGTCATGGCGCGGGCCTTTCGAGGCTGGAGGTGGGCCCGGGGCGGCTGGTGCGCCCCGGGCGGGAACGGCTGGTTCAGGCCGCGAGGTGGAGCAGGGAGACGGCGGTGTCCTGGTGCCAGTCGGACAGGGAGGCCAAGAGGCGGTTTCGCCACGCGAGGGCGTACCGGGGGCAGTTGGAGCACGTCTTGTGCGTGCAGCCCGGCAGGGGGGCGTGGTGGCGGGCGTTGAAGCTCCAGGCGAGGGAGTCGGAGCTGTAGAGCAGGTGGTGGACCTCGCGGAGGCCGGTGACCTTGAACCCGAAGCCGTGGAGGCGAAGGCCGAGTCCGTGCAGTCGCTCGACGATGCGTACGGCTTCCTTGGTGGACTGGCGGCGGCAGACGGAGCCGAGGCCGACCAGCGGTTCCAGGGTGAGGTCGATGCCCATGGCGGCGTACATGTCGACGCACCGGAGGTAGTCGTCGAGAGTCCAGCCCTGGAGGACGGGCATCCAGGGGAGCTCGTCGTCGCGCCACATCAGGTTGAGGAACGAGGCGACGGTCCGGCTCTGGTGGTCGTAGATGCTCTGGCGGGTCTTGGCGAGGATCTGCGGTTCGCACATCCAGTCTTGGATCGCGGAGCGTTCCAGTTCGCCGACCTCGTCGGCGTACCGGCGGACGGCGGTGGCGTACTGGGCCGGGGGTACCGTCCATTCGCCGTACAGGCTGAGCTCGGTGAAGCCTCCGCTGTCGAGCATCCACGGGGTGCTGGCGCGCGGCAGGGTGCGGCGGGCGGCGAGTCGACGGTGGGAGACGCACAGCGGTACGACCATGCTGCCGCCGAACTCGGGGCGCTCCAGCCATGAGGGCTGGTGGGTGCCGAGGTAGCTCCAGCGGTCGGTCTCGCCGTACTGGCGAAGGGTGCGGCCGGGGTTCACGGGACCGGCGGGGAGGGTGGGGACGGTCACCGCGGGTGCGGGCACGTCGAAGAGGGTTGCGGGATGCACGTGGGTGGCTTTCGCTTCGGGTCGGTGGCCCGGTTGCTCTCCGGGCGGTGTCGGCGGCTGCTCTCCACCAACAAGAAAAATAGTACAGCAGACGTCACCCCTGGTCTAGTCGCCCCGCCTGTGGTCGCCGAGACGCGCCCCTCCGAACGGGTGGGATTGGTGGTTCTCATGGCGAAGATGGAGGCGCCTTCCCTAGGCTGCTGTGGCACGAGGGGCGGCAACTGGGGCCTCCCTGTGGCGATCAGCGCTGGAGAACAGGCGTGAGCAGCAACGTCTTGGAAGGCAAGCTCGTACGGGACCGGATTCCGGAGATCATCCGCGACAACGGCGAGGAGCCGGTCACGTACATCGCGGACCGGAAGGAGTACCGCCAGCGGCTTGAGGCCAAGCTCCTCGAAGAGGTCGACGAGTTCCTTGAGGCCGACGACGAGGCGAAGAAGGGCGAAGCGGCGGACGTTCTTGAAGTGCTGCTGGCCCTCGTCGCCGAAATCGGCGTGGATCCGGCGCAGTTGGAGAAGATCCGGTGCGCCAAGGCGGATGAGCGCGGGGGCTTCGCTGATCGGGTCGTCTGGACAGGCAACCGCTGACCTGCCGCCCGCACCCGGTCGGGCCAGCAGCAGGCCAACGGCAGTGCCGGTAGGACTGGGCTGGGGCGTCCCTACGCCTCAGGCTTCAGCAGGACGGCATGGCATACCCCTGGCAGCGGAAGCATCGGGGCGCCGACGGCGGGGGCAAGCCCTGCTTGGCGGGCGAGGGCCGTGATCTCGTGCGGGTCGATGCCACGCTGGAAGGTCCCCTTGCTCTCGCTGGACCAGAAGCCGTCGTGGTGTGCCGGCCAGCCGCCGTCCGCTGCGGCCTTCGCGATCTCGTCGGGGGAGCGCGTGACGACGACGAGGTGTCCTCCCGGCCGAGCGAAGGAAGCGGCGTCCCTCAGTGCCTGAATCCTCTGCCAGGGGTCCGGCAACACGTTCAGGACGAACATCGAGGTCACCAGGTCGAACCCGGCGCGATCGGGGCGGGGCCAGCCGAACGCCGCGTACGGGTCGAACCCTTCAGCCTCCAGGCCGGCCGCCCGGTAGTGGGCAACGTCTGCGCCACGGCCGCACCCGTGGTCCAGGACAGTCCGGACGCCGAGGGACGCGGCCAGGTACTCGGTGACCGCCCGGGAGGCCGGTGAGGGAGCCTGGCGGCTCATGGCGGTCTTGTGCGGCTGGTACTCCTTCCTCGCTCGGGGAGCGGCGGCGTCCTCGCCGGTGAGGTCGCTCAGGGCGAAAAGCACATCGTCCGGCTCGGCGGCTTCCAGCGTGACGGGCAGTTCCAGCAGGAGGGCGGAGTGGTCGGTGAAGGCGCTGGGGGCGGTCCGCACGGACGCGTCGGCCGTGACGGTCGTCGTGACTGCCAGGTGATCACTGAGGAGCGCGAGGTCGCAGCGGAAGCGGCTGAGCTTGCCCGAGAAGACCCGCTCGAAGGTGAAGGCGGGCACCTCGTCGGCGGTGGTGTCGACGACGCTCGCATCCTGCATCAGGTGCCGCAGCTCCGTGCGCTCGGCCTCGCCGGTGAAAGTGCTGGGGTCGTCGCCGAACATGCCGTCTTCGGGCCGGGGCGCGAGGTTGAAGTCCCCGCAGATCAGCAGCGGTCGCCCCTGCTCGGCGGCAGCCATCTCCCTCAGTTCCGCCAGCTGGGCCGCACGGTTCGTGCTGGTGTAGGCGTCGAGGTGGACTTGCAGCACGACCAGCCACTCCAGCTCGACGCGCTGGACCCACGGCCGCGGTGAGGAGACCTGGGGTCGCAGCAGGTCCTCGCTGACCCACACGGCCAGGCCGCCGTCTCCACCGGCGAAGACAAAGCCGCCGATCGCGGGTGGGGTCCGGTCGACGGGCTTGAACGGTTCCTGCGCGAGGAGGACCTTGACGCGGTGCTCGCGGAGCCACGCGGCGAGGTTCGAGCGGGCGCCGGCGGCGCCGAGTCGCTTGTTGAGGTTGACCGAGGCCAGCAGCACGGGGCGGACTCCTTCGGGGTCACAGGGGCAGGGGGCGTCCGGAGGCTGCTTCCTCGCGGAAGGCTTCCCACAGGATGTTCAGCGGGTGGGAGGAGTCGTAGGTCTCGCGCTCGCCCTTGCGGGCGAAGACGCCGGAGACGAGTTCGAGCATAGGGTCGAAGTCATCGGCGAAGTCGACGAGCCGGAACCCCTCCCCGGTGGGCAGTCGTCCGTCCACCGCGGCTTCGCCGATCGAGCGGGCGCAGAGCATGCAGCCGTAGGTCATGCGGGAGCGCAGCAGGGCGAGGCCGTAGTAAATGTCGTCGATCTCGGCGGCGATCTGGAGCTGTGCTCGGAAGTCGGGGCCGTACCAGCGCTCGACGAAGTCGGTGATCACTCCCCGGGAGGGGATGACCAGGGGCAGCGTCTTCAGGCGTTCGACTCCGACGGGCTTGGCGCCCAGCTCGCGCACGGGGAGGTTGGTGAGCAGGGCCAGGCCCTCGCGGTGCCATTCGAGGAAGTCGTACTCGGGAGCGATGCGGCCGACGGCGACCTCGGCGGCGAGCCCTCCGCACAGGAGGTCCACCTGGTTGGAGTCCAGGCGCCTCCAGAAGTCCCGGGTCCGCACGTGCACGACCTTGAGCTCGACCTCCCGCTCCTGCAACTCCGGGGCCACCCGCTCCCACACTCTGCCCAGGAAGCCGAGGGTGAACTCGGTCGTGCCCACCGTCAGGGTGGAGCCGAGCCGGCGGCGGGAGTCGGCCACGCCCTGGAGCCAGTCGGCGAAGGTGGCGCGGGCACGCTCGACGACCTCCAGACCGGTGGGGGTGAACAGGAAGTCCATGCCGCGGCCCTGCTTGACCACCAGCATCTCGCCGGTGAGCGCCTGGTAGTTGCGGTTGATGATGTCGAGCTGCTTCTGCACGCTCGACTGCTCTCGCCCGAGGACCCGCGCGGCGGCAAGCGCGGTCCCGGCCTGGTGGACGACGATCAGCGTCCTCATCTGGTCCCAGGTCAGGTCCAGAAGATGCGGGGAGCAGGACAGCAGATCAGCCCAGAATGCTTCGGGTCCCTGCACCTTCAAGGGCCCCAGCGGTAACGAAGACGTCATGGCGCTCCTCCCTGAGGATTCCTCAACTAGCTTGCACTGTCCGAGCGTTCAGCAAAACTGAACTTCTCCACATTTCACCCCGAGAAAACCTTTCAATGTCCAATCGGACATATGGATATCGCGGACTATCCACGGGAACATCTCAGCAGTCACCTTCGAACGGAAGGCGATGAACTCCACCGCGATCCACGTCTCAGGGGGTGCGTCATGCTTTCAGCCACGTCAATCTCCTCCGCGATCGAGCAGGGGACGATGGACTGGGACGGTCAACTGCGCGGCAACGGGCTGCTGTTGTCACTCGGCGCACCGCTTCAGCCCCTCATCGACCGGGGCCGGCAGGTGATCGACCTCGCCGACCAGTCCAGCATCGACAGCCTCTACGGCGAGCCGGTCACCGAATGGGAGACCTACGAGCTGGCGCCGGGCGGGGTCCTGCTGGGCGCGGTCGCCGAGCCGCTGCGACTCGGCGGCGCGCTGATGGGCATGATCGGCGGGCTGAGCCACCTGGCTCGCGTCGGTCTCGCCGTCCACGTCACCAGCCCGTTCGTCATGCCGGGCTGGAACGGCCACCTGACGCTCGAACTCCTCAACACCGGCCCCGCCGCCCTGCGCCTGCACCACGGCATGCCGGTGGCCCGCCTGGTCGTCTTCGCCCTCGAAGGCGTCCAGGACGACGAGACCACGCCCCACACGTTCTACGGCCGTGCGGCCGACCTGAAGAGCCGATACGCCGACGAGTTCACCGTCGGCCCGTCCCGGAGGTAACCCTCATGGACTGCCAGTTCTGCACCGAGTTCACCGCGCGCGAGAGCAAGACCCGGATCATGACCGAAACCTCCAACGGGTGGGTGCTGCTGCCCACCATCGGCGCCCTGACGCCGGGCTACAGCCTGTTCATGCCGCTGGAGCACCTGGACGCCGCGGCCGACATCGCGTCCGCCGACCTGGAGCGGGTCGCCGAGGAGACGGAGCAGATGCGCACGCTGATCCAGGCCCGCTACGGGCCGGTGATCCTGGCCGAGCACGGCCCGCGCGACTGCGAGCTGGGCGCCTCGTGCTGCTCCCACTGCCACCTGCACCTCATCCCCGTCCCCGACCCCGACGGGATCACGGCCGCGTACGAGAAGACCGGAGGCCCCGGCCTGCGGCTGGCGTCCATGGCGGAGCTGCCGGCCGCCGGGGACAGCTCCTACCTCTACCTCTCCCCCAGGCCCGGCGAGCACTACTACTGGCCGTCGACCGGGTTCGCCCGCCAGTTCGTCCGCCGGGTCTGCGCCGACCAGCTCGGCATGGCCGAGTTCTACGACTGGCGCGACCACCCCTTCACCGAGAACCGCGATCTCACGTACGCCGCGCTGACCGCCGACCTGCGCGGCTCCCACGCCGCCTGACCCAGCGAAGGGAACAGCCCGATGGCGACCTCCCTGCCCCGCCCGTTACACGCGCTCCACTCCAGCGAACTCACGACCGCGGCCAAGGACCGGCGCTGGCCGAAGTGGCAGACGATGGCGCTGCTGCACTCGCTGGGGCTGCCCGTCCTCAACGCCTGCGCCATCGAGCCCGGCCACGGCGCGGCCGAGGTCCGCACCGCCGCCCGCGTGCTCGCCGCCGCCGTCGGCACGCAGACGCTCATGATCCGTTCCGACGGCGGCGTCGAGAAGAAGCAGTACTACCGGGGCGGCAACACCTTCCCCGTCGAGGAGATCCCCTCCCGCGCGGCGGCGCTGCTCGCCGACGGCCGGGCCGTCATCCTCGCCGAGCCCACGAACCGCTTCACCAACCGCCTCACCGTCCTCGTCCGCATGGACCGGCCCGGCCGGGGACAGCGCGGGTCGCTCACCCTGGAGGCCCTCGGGCCGGGCTACGACGTCGCCGACCTGACCCGAGGACAGATCCCGCCGCAGGTCACGGCGCACCTCGACGACGTCGACTTCGACCGCTTCCAGGCACCCCGGTGGAACGAGTGGAAGATCACCGGGGACCTGTGCCCCGGCGGCGAGGACGCCCGCCGGCAGCGACGCCTTCAGCGCCTGGCCACCCAGACCCTCACCGACGGCGGACACCTGCACGGCGACGTCGGCGCCGCACACGCGGAAGCCTGGCTGCGCGAACAGGGCTTCCTGCACCTGTTCGGCCCGCAGCCCACCCGCGAGCTGCTGGCCCGGCGGACGCAGCGGCTGTTCGAGGACGCCTTCTTCCTGGCCCGGTCCCAGCCGAACCAGAACTGGCGCTGCCTGGCCACCGCCTTCTCCGTGTTCGACGAGCCCCGCACCATCTACTGGGACCTGGTCGACGGGGAGCGCAAGTACGCCGCGACGGCTCCGGCCGCCGCCCGACGCGAGGAACGGGCCGCATGACCGAACCGATCTACCTCGACCACCAGGCCACCACTCCGCTGGACGAACGCGTCCTGGAGCAGATGCTGCCGTACCTCACCCGCGAGTACGGCAACCCCTCCAGCTCCCACGCCCGGGGGCGCGCCGCCTCCCAGGCCGTGCGGGACGCCCGTCGGCGCGTCGCCGACCTCGTCGGAGCGAAGAGCGACGTGGAGATCGTCTTCACCTCCGGGGCCACCGAGGCGAACCACCTCGCGATCATGGGTGCCGCCCTCGAAGCTCGGCCGCACGGCGGGCACGTCGTCACCACCGCCATCGAGCACAAGGCCGTCCTGGCGGCCTGCCAGCGGCTCGTCGACCACCACGGCTACACGATGACCCGCGTCGGCGTCGACGAGCACGGGCGTGCCCACCCCGCCGACATCGCCGCGGCTCTCACCCCGCGCACGGTGGTGGTCTCAGTGATGCACGCGAACAACGAGATCGGGACCCTCCAGCGGCTCGCGGCCATCGCGGAGATCACCCGCCCGCGCGGCATCGTCCTGCACACGGACGCCGCGCAGAGCGCCGGGTGGGGGCTGCTCGACGTCTCCGAGCTCGGCGTCGACCTCGCCTCGGTGTCCGCGCACAAACTCCACGGCCCCATGGGCATCGGCGCCCTCTACCTGCGGGGCGGCACACGCATCGTCGCGCAACAGACGGGCGGCGGGCAGGAACGCGGGCTGCGCGCCGGCACGCCCAACGTCCCCGCCATCGTCGGCTTCGGCGCCGCCGCTCACCTCGTCACCAGCGACGCCGTCCCGTCCCCGACTCGCGTCCGGGCCCTGCGCGACCGGCTCCAAAACCTCCTCCTGGACTCGGTGCCCGGCGCCACCGTCAACGGTCACCGGCACCGGCGGCTGCCCGGGAACCTCAGCCTCACCCTGCCCGGGATCGAGGCCGCCGACCTCCTCGACCGGCTTCCGGGCATCGCAGCGTCCACCGGCTCGGCCTGCAACACCGGCAGCGGCGAGCCCTCCCATGTCCTGACCGCGATCGGCCTCACCCGCGCCCAGGCCCGAGCGACCCTCCGCTTCAGCATCGGGCACACCACCACCGAGGCCGACATCGAGCAGGCCGCCAACCTCATCACGGATGCCGTCGGCGCCATGCTCCCGGCCTCGGTGCGCGCGGCCTGACCCACGAGCCCGACTCGAACGAACAAGTCCCCCGAGACCAAGGGCGGTCTCGGGGGACTTCGTGGCGTGACGGGCATGTCGCGGAGCTGCCAGCGGCCGGAGGTCTACGGGTGGCCGGAGCGCCCGACCCGGCGGAAGGGCGCCCTCTGTATGCGGGCCAGGCGGGCGCGGGCGGACCTGACCGGACCGGACGCCGGGGCCGGCCGGGGAAGAACACGGACTCGACGAGGAAGGGGGCGCAGCTCGGTCACCGGCACCTCTCGCTCTGGCCGATTCCAGTGCTCCTTAGGCAGCCATACGCGTACCTTCCCGTCCAGCATGGGCCAGCTGTGGACTTGAACATGAACATCCGGCTGCCCGGGGCGTCTCCAGATGGCCCAGGACCACAGGGGAAAGCGTGCGGTGAGCGCCGGGGCCGCGAGCGGCATACCCACCACCTTCCGGCCGCGCGGGGTGATATAGGGGACGGCACCGGTGATCCACCTGTCGGTGGGGTCCGCCGGCCGCCCGCGCGGGTCGAGGAAGACGATCAGGCCGTCACGGGTCAACCCGCGTCCTTCCGCGTAGCTGAGCCCCGTCACGATCCCCTTCTCGGGGTCGGCGCGCCGGAGCTTACGGAAGCGGTCGACGTTCAGCAGAGCGCTCGCTCCCGCTTCGGTGAGCCACCGCAGCCCGGTCCTCGTGTCGGTGCGTGCCCACGTCTCGGGAATCGAGTCGAGGACTCTCCCAGGGGTGTTGGTGGGCAGATGGCCGCCGATGTCGATGGCGGCGAGCATGGCGCGGCGCCTGGCCGGGGGCATCTTCACGATGCAGTAGGACAGCTTGCTCTCGGACAGCACGAGCAGTTCCTTCGTTTCGGGTCGGTGGCCGGTTGCTCTCCGGCTGGGTCGGGGCGCGGCTCATGGCCACGCCCCGGGTGGGTTCAACAGGTGGGGGCAGGTGGAGTGGGCGGCGACGGCGGGGCGATCAGGCGGGGTGGTTCACAACGCTCGCGATGATGTTCGCGACGGCGGCCGAGTCTGCGGTGCAGTCGACGGGGGTTTCGCCGTCGCCGCTGCTGAACAGCGGGTTGCCGACGGGCTCGCCGTTCTGGTCGTGGAGGAAGAGGGTCCAGCCGGTGTGCGCGGCGGGGACGTGCTCGACCGACGGGTTGCGGTCGCCCACCGTCAGGTGCAGCCCGTTGCGGACGTCGGCGGCGGGGGTGGCCGGGCCGACGGGGATGGCGTAGCTCATGCCGACGTCGTCGCTGTGGGCGGTGATGCCTCGCTCGGCGAGCGCCGCGAGCAGCACGCCTCCGGCAGTCGGGCGAGGCTCGGCGAACCATTCGGCGACGGCACGGGCGCACTGGTGGATGTCGCCGCGCGGCGCGTCGAAGACGATCCCGGTCTCGGCGTAGTCCGGGAGCCCGTCCGGCTCGTACGCCACCGCGACGTAGCCCGGCTTGCCCGAGTTGTATCGGGTGACCGTGACCTGCTCGGAGTGGATGGCTTCGTCTTCCGTGGTGCCGGGGCGGTGCGCGATCAGGAGGTCTTCGCCCTCCTCGATGAACCAAGGGACGCCGGCGGCGGTGAGGGCTTCGGCCACGAGGGTGTTGAACATGGGAGTTCCTTCGTTGGGGGTCGGTCCGGCGGTTGCTCTCCGCCGGGGCCGCGCCGCCGGGAGATGGGCGGCGCGGCGGATACGACAGGGTCAGGCGGCGCGGTGTGCCTGCGGGAAGCCGGTGACGATGCGGCGGCCCAGTTCGGTCACGTGGGGGGCGTACAGCGGGCCGCGTACGCCGTCGTCGCCGTCAGTGGGGTACACGATGCCGTTGGCGTCGCGGTACTCGACCAGGCCGTCTCGGTGCAGCGTCCGTGCCGTCGGCCAGGCGGTGCCCTCCGGCAGTCGCCCGTCCGGTCCGGCTTCGCGGAGCGCGGTGCGCCCGGCCTCGGTGAGGAGCGCGGCGCGCCCGCGCGAGTTGATCGAGAGGAACGTCGGGCCCTCGTACCCGTGGAGCCGTGCGTTCCAGGCGGCGCGGCCGGTGTTGGTCACCTCGTTCACCCAGCGGGCGAGGTAGATGGCGTCGAGGACGCGGGTGCTGGTGTATTCGGGGACGCGTCCCTTGGGGTCGGCGAGTGCGGCGAGCAGTGCGCGACGCTGGGCAGGGGTCGGGGTGGCGTGCGCCTTGCGAGCGAGGGTGGTGGTCACGGTGGATCCTTGCCGGTGAGGCGGGCGCAGGGACGTATGTGCCCCTGCGCCCTGGTGGGAGGGCGTCAGAGGACGTCGGTGGCGTCGTAGAACGCGGCGAGGCTGCTCGTGGACCTCTCCGGGCCGACGGGGAGGGAGGGGTTGGCGAACTCGGCGAGGACCTGTCGCTCGTACTCGGCGTCGCAGACGATGCGGGCGGTGTGGTCGACCGTGCGGAAGCCGACCGTGGACCACTTCTCGACGGCGAACCGCTGGGACTCGGCGACGGGGTCGCGGTAGTCGAGGAGGCGGATGATCAGGACGGGGCCGGTCACGTCGTTGATGACGGACTCGCGCAGCGTGCGGCCACCCAGGATCTCGAACGAGTAGACATCGGCGTGCTCGGGCTGGATGCCGATGGGGCCGGAGTCGGCGAGGACCGCACGGAGCGGGCCGCATATGGCGGTCAGTTCCTCGACGGTGGGCATATACAAGGCGACGGACACAGGAGTCCCTTTCGCTTCGGGTCGGTATTGGCGGCTGCTCTCCACCAACAAGGAAAATAGTACAGCAGGCGTCACCGCTGGTCTAGTAATCCCAGATCAATAAGCCTCATGCGCCCCATGGCGCCGCACGCTGTATCAGTTGGTCATCTGGTTGTGCAGGTGAGGGCCGATGTACCCGACGACGAGTCGGCCGGCAGCCGCGCCCTCTGTGCTCTTCGCCCCGTCCAGGAAGTACAGCCGGGGTGCGACCGTGCCGCGTGCGCCCAGCTTGAGGTGGGCCTGCATCTCGACCCGGCGTCCGTCCGGGCCGGGGAAAAGGCGCTCGTGCCCGTACTTCTCCATCGTGGGCGGGCTTTCCGCCATCGCGACGTGCCGGACAGGGTAGGGACGGGCCCCGGGCGGTGGGGTCAGGCAGAACTGGTAGAAGTTCCCGGTGAAACCGTCGGTGGCCGCCGCCGTGTAGGAGTCGAGGGCGCCCAGGGCCGTCCACGCCTTCGCCGCCCAGGTCCGCGCCTGGGGGTGAACGTCAAGCCCCAGGGCGGTGCGCCGGTCTGCGGTGACGAGCAGGCGATCCCACTCCTCCAGTCGCTGCCACAGCTCCTCGAACGAGCCAGGAACGCCGGGGAGCCCCGCTCCGGCCTGCTCCGCCTCGTCATGGCGGTCCTGGCGCAGGAGCATCACCCGGAGCCGGTCCGTCTCCGCTCGGGCCTGCGACAGTGCGTCCAGGGTGGCGAGGTGGTCCTCGACCTCGGCGTCTCGCTCAGCGGCGACGGCAGCCAGCTCACTGCGGGCGGACAGGTGAGCTCGCTCGGTCAGGCCCTTGGCGCGGCCGAGCTCCGTCAGCTCCTCGTCGGCCTGACCCAGCAGCCCGTTCAGCAGGGTCACTTCCGCGCGGAGCTTCGTGAGCTGATCCTCGGGCTCGCCGGAGGGGGCGCTCGCGACCTGGCGGGCCTTGTCCAGGGTCTCCTGGCGCTCCTGGCGGTGCTGTTCGGCGACCCGGTTCGGGAACTCGACGGCCGCGAGCTGCTGCGGCATCGGCTGCTCCCGCGCGATGGAGAGGATGTTGGTGGTGATGCTGCGCCATGCCCGGTCTTCTGGGTTGGTCCAGCGGGGCGCTCCCAGGACACGGTGCCGGGCCCCGTCGGCTGCCCACGCAGGGTCGACGAGTGGTAGGTAGACGCGGACGGCACCAGCGTTGACGCGGTGGTCGTAGCCGACGGCCTCGCGGAAGGCGTCGATGGCGGGAAGGTCCCACAGCAGGTAGGCCGAGGCGTCCCCGGAGACGGCGTGCACGGTGCCGGCCACGCGCTCCACCCACAGCGGATGCCTCTGGGTGGGTCGGGCGGCGACGATCAGGGGCTTGTGCCGGTCGGGGGTGCGGAGCATGGTCACCAGGGCGGGAACCTGTTCCGCGGTGACGCGCAGGGCCTCGGGGGTGAGCCGGGAGGGACCGTCGTACGCCTCCAGCTCGGTGACGAGCTCTCGGACGATCTTCGGCTTCGCGGTGCGCGGGGGGCGCTTGCTGCTGGGGAAGCATTCCAGGTCGACGCCGACCGTCCCCGGGCCGGTGGTGGATCGCACGGCGGTGATGGTGGTGCGCCAGGTGGCCGAGGGCTGGTATTCGCGGAGCTGCATTCGCGTGGCGTACTCGGCGCCGGTGTCGTCGTAGGCGGCTTCGGTCAGCAGGACCGTGCTGGGGGCGATGGTGTGCTGCCCGGTTCCGGCGGGAACAGCGCTCGAACCGAACTTGCCCTTCAGCCACTGGGCGGAGACCCAGCGGACGGTGTCGAGCATGGTGGTGGCGTCGGGGACGGTGAGGGTCGAGCGGTGGGCCAGGGTACGGGCGGAGCTGTCGGTGTTCACGGATACCTCTTCGGGGTCGGGATGGAGGGGAGGTCCGGGCCCGCGCAGCGGTCGGCCGGCGCGGGGCCCGTCGTCCCCCGGAGGTCTGCGGAGGGGAGTCAGCCCCAGGGCGTCACAGCTGGACGCTTGATGCCGCGCGCGTGCCCGTACCAGCGCAGGAGGACGGCTGTCGGCTGTCGAGCGAGCCAGTCACGTCGTTCGGTGGTGGTGGCGGGCTCCCATTCGATGGCGGGCCCCGTGGGGTCGACGTGGGGCTGGAAGCCGGTCTCCAGGAGGACGTCGATGACGGTGGTGCGCTCCCGTACGGGCAGGGACAGGTCCGGCCAGTCGCTGCGCCCGACGCGGGTGTCGATGTGACGGACCAGCCAGTCGCGTTCGGAGATGTACGGGCCGACCTCTCCGGCAGCGGCTTGTACGGCGGACCGGCGGTCGACGGCCTGGACTTCGGTGGCCTTGAGCCCGCGGGCGAACATGTCCTGCCAGGCGGCGGCGTACGGTCCGAGCGATCCGTCCGGCTGGAGTTCGGCGCGTGCGGGGACGACGTGCAGCACTTCTCCGCGCTGGTGGAGGACGGTGAAGGTACGGAGGGGCTTGACGAGGTTGATGGGCATGGCGGACTGCCTTCTGCTGCTGGTGGGGTGGGTCGGCGCCCGCCTTCGTGGCGGGCGCCGGTGAGCGGCTAGGAGCCGAAGTGGCTGCGTCCGTCGCGGTTCACGTGGATGCCAGCCACGGAGAGGCTCCGGGCGACCTCGCGGTCCTTCCAGAAGCCGGTGGAGCAGTCCCAGCCGGAGATGCCGACGACGAAGCCGTAGAAGTAGCCGACCCCGTACCGGTCGAACTGGCGGACACCCGGCTCGTCGGGGTGGGAGTCGACGAGGGCCTTGAAGATGGCGCGGACGGCCCGCGTCTCGTACGAGTCGGCGGCGAAGCGGCGGGATTCGTGATGGCCGTATCCGTAGTCCCGTACCTCTTCGCAGGAGGCGGCGGCGAGCCGGGCGGCAACGGCGTCGGGCACTACCGCAACGGGACGGTCCCAGCAGTCGAGCGCAACGGTTACCTGCTCGGCGGTCAGTACCGGGGTGGTGATGGCCGTGGTCATCAGGGGTCCTCACATGGGGGTGGAACGCGAGATTTCGCGAGTTTTGCGAGACCTCTACGCGCGCGCACGCGTAGAGGTGCTGGTTGGTCACGGGGCGCGGTGGCCCTGATGGGGCCTAGAAGTTGCGGAGGTCGTGGATGGTCTCCCAGCCCTCGGCGAGGTACGGCGTGGGGTTGGGCACGAGGGTTCGGACGCGCAGCTCCACGGCTCCTTCGGCGTTCCAGGCCCATTCGAAGTAGAACGGGCGGCCGTTGATGTACCGCGTGTGGTCGGCCTGCCCACCGCCCTGGCCGTTGGCGTAGTGGTGGGGGTAGAGGCGGGGGCTGATGGTGAAGGTCGGGGTGGGCATGGGGGTGCTCCTCTGCGAGGGGAGGGTCATGGGGTGCGGGGCGCCGGCATCGGGTGTTGGGCGCGCGGGATGGGGCCCGCCCCGCCGTGCGGGGCGGGGCGTGGCCGGGAAGCGCGGGAAGGTCAGGCTTCGGCGCGTTCGATGGCCTCGTTGATCGCCACGAGGCTGGCGTGGGCTTCGACGCCCTTACTGAAGGCTTCGTAGCGGTCGATCGCGGTCACCTCGTACACGTCGAGGCACAGGCCGAAGTGCGCCTCCAGGTACATCGCGTCGCGCTCGTCGTCGTCCTGGGGGGTGAGGGCGACGCCGAAGGGTGCTCCATCGACGAGGAAGACGGTGAAGGCGTAGGGGGTCTTGTCGAGGCTGACGGACATGGTGGTGCCTTTCGCTCTGGGTCGGTGCCCGGCTGCTCTCCGGGCGTTGTCGGCGACCACTTCCCGCCGACACAAAAAGAGTACAGCAGACGTCACGCGATGCGCAACATCACGACCATTTACTAAGCATTCAAGTCCAACAACACTCTCCAGCTCACTACCAAGCGACGCCTGCTGTACTTTTTCCTCATCGCTGTGTAGCGTTCGGAGCGCACCACCGGCCTGGAGAGCAACCGGGCCCCCGACCCCCCTCTGGAGACAACTCCCATGCGTTCATCGCGCCTTCGTCCCTACCTGCCGCGCCCCGCGGCGCTCCTCGTCGCCGTTGCGGCGGGCACGGTTCTCGCGCTCGCCTCGGCTTCGCCTCTCACCGAGGGCACCTCGCCCGCCGGGCGGGCGGGCCACCCGGTGGAAGTCGTCGCCGTTCCGCTGTCCGCCGAGCGCGGAGACGACAACCGGGACGGCCGGATCGACGAGGACGAGAGCGGCTGGGACTGCCGGACGATGGGCAACCGCATCTGCGGCCCGCGCACGGTTCCTGCCGAGTGCAAGGGCGTCGGCTCTGCGATGGATCTGTGCGTAACGGTGGCCAGCCGCCCGCCGTACGGATGGACGAACGCCGACGGCTCCCGCACCGACAACCCGGACGGCCGCACGCTGATCGCCGACCTCGACGAGACGCCGGGCAGCCCGGAGTTCGAGAGCGCCTTGGTCGCGCTCGACGCCGAGTGGCGCCAGCAGCACTGACCACCGTCACCCCGGGGGCGCAGCCGCGCCGCTGCGCCCCCGCCCACCCTGCCGGGAAGGACCCGCGATGCCCACGTACTTCGACCTCGACCCGACGACGCGCCCCGTCCTCCTGTCCGCGCGCCCGGCCGGCACTCACCCGTACGACTTCGACCCCGCCGCCGTGCGCATCGTGCGCGCCGACCGGGTCCGGCGCGGGGACGTTGTGCTCGGGGAGGTCTACGGCCACGACCCGGGCCACTCCGCCGGAGTCAGCTACCTGCCGTACGGCTGCGTCCCGTACGCCGCCCGGCCGCGCCCCCTCGACCCGGCGTGCCCGTGCGAGATGTGCGCCGCCGTCCGCTCGGACCCGTTCACGTACCTCACCGATCCGGTCGCGCTCACGGTCTGGCCGCGCGACGGCCTGGACCCGGTCTGCCAGCTCAACAACGCTGACGAACTTCTCGTGATCGTGCCCGCGTGGGCGAGGAACGGGGCGTTTCCGACGCCCGTGCGGCGCTACTGCCGGGAGCGCGTCGAGCGGGCCGCCAACGACGCATTCGACCGCCTGTCGGCTTACTTCGACTTCGGCCAGCCGGACGACCGGCAGCTGTTCACGGGGGCGGTGCTCGCCTTCCTGGACGACCCGGACAGCCCTTTCCCGTACCGGAGCCACGAGCCCGACGACGAGTCGTGACCGGCCATCTCCCCACCCGCCAGACAGGATTGGAACCCCCATGCGCTTGATGACGCTCGCCGACGGCACCGTGTCCCTTCACGTCGACGACCGGCCGACGGATGACGACGAGTTCGACTCGCCGCTGCCCTACGGGCTCACGCTCGACGACGCGGTCGCCGTTCGGGCCCGGGAGGTGGAAGCCGGGGACCTTGTCGTCGCGTTCACCGACGAGCAGTTCGGGGCGCGCCGCGTCGACCACTGCCCTCAGCCGTTCCCGGCCGCGCCCACCTCGCCTCCCGGGTGCGCTGGCAGGGCGTGTGAGGAGTGCGCCAAGTTGGAAGCGTGGACCCTGGCCGATCACGCTCGTGTTGCGGATCTCGCGTGGCGGTACGTGTGCCTGTCCCCGGCAGAGGCGGGCGAACCGTGCGTGATCGAGCGGGCCAACCTGCCCGTGATCGTGGTGCGCGCCGAGCGGGTGGAGCGCGCCAAGGCCGCGAGCGGGCCGGTCCGGCGCCCGTTCAGCGTGACGTGGTCGGCGGACGTGGAGGCGGCCGACCCGGAGGAGGCGGCGCAGCTCGCCTACGAACAGGTTCGGGCGCAGGTGGAGGCCGCGACCGCGATGCGATGGGAGGTCTCGGAGTCGGAGGGCGAGGCTCGCACGGTGACCGCGCCCGTCGCCGCGACGGAGGTCGGGGCGTGAAGGGGCGGGACTGGCGGGAGATGACCCGGGCCGACTTCGACATGACTGCGCCGCTGCGCCTCCGACCTCCCGGGGGCGGTGGCCGCGTGCCGGCCGTGCCGGACTCGTACGGGACGGAGGCCCTGTTCGGTGACGAGGTGGGGGCGCCGCCCGCCCCGGGCAGGCGGGCGCGTGGGGCGGAGCCGCCGCAGGAAGACACATTGTTCACCCTGGATCTGTAGACACAGCAGCCGCCACCGACAGCCGTCCAGATCGGAGCCCAGCACAGGAACACGCAGGTAGATGACCCAAGTCGATCCGATCACCCTTCCCGGCTAGACACGTTGTGACGCCTGCTGTACTATTTTTTCTGTTGGTGGAGAGCAGCCGCCGACATCGCCCGGAGAGCAACCGGGCAACCGACCCGAAGCGAAAGAAGATCCCCATGGCTTCCGCCAACGCCCGCCGCGCCGCCGCCGTCCTCCGTCACCGCGCCCGAGACAACCGCGCCGCACATCAGGCCGCGCAGGCCGTCTCAACCGGCGTCGCCGCCGTCTCCGCCCACCTGATCGCGGGCGGTCTCGACCCGGCCACCGCTCACCGCTTCTCCGGCGCCGTCACCCGCAAGGCCAAGGCCCTCGGTCACACCCCGGCCGCCACCGGCACCAAGCGCAAGAAGCTCAAGGGCCGCGTCTCCAAGCTCGTCGAGTTCGCCCTGTGGACCCGGGCGCAGATCGCCGCCGTCCTCGCCGTCTACCGGCCGAAGGACAAGCAGGCCGCCGCCCTCTTCGCGCGCCTCGCTCTCGCCGCCTGACGGACACAAGCCCCGGCCGGGGCGCACCCTCACGCCCCGGCCCAACCCCTGGAGAGACCCGTGTCCGACACCGTCCGCACCCTGGCCGACCACGCACGCCCCGCCTGGGACCTCTTCCGCGAGGCGTTCCCCGCCGCTGAGATCACCGACCTCATCACCGACCTACTCCACCTCGCTGACATCGACTCCGACACCGACGGCACCGACGTACTCGACCGGGCCACGCGCGACTGGGAGGCGGAACGCTCCGATCCCTCCTCCGCCGCTGGCTGATCGTCCACCATCCCCGCTGGGGCGCCCAGCGCCCCGGCCCCTTCTCCGGAGCACACCGTGAACCTCTCCCTGCCTGCCCGTTCCGCCGTCGCGACCCGTGCCCGCGTCGCCGCCGCCGTCTGCCGTGATCGCTTCGCTCCGCCCGCGACGATGCGCGCGCTCCACTCGATCGCTGTCCACCTCGACGACGCCGCGTCAGCCTGTGGGGCCACCCCGTTCAACTTTCCGGCCGTCATGCGCCCGCTCGCCGAAGCTCAGAAGCTGATGGGGGCTCACCCTGACGCACGCCTGCCCCTCAGCGTCCTGCCGTACATCGTCGCCCCGTTCTCTCCGGCCGTCGCCCTGCCAATACCGGAGCCGCTGCTGCCCCTGATGGAGCGGCACGCAGCCGAGGAAGCCGCCCTTGTAGCGGACCTGGACCGGCTCCACGCCGACACGACCGCTGCCGCCGAGGACACCGAGACGTGGTTCACCGCCGTGCTCGGCGTCCTGGCGAAGTGGATGCGCCTGGCCGGTGAGGTCGACGTCGACAACCACCGCCCCGGCAACCGCCAGGCCGTAGTCGCCAAGCACGTCTCCTGCCCCAAGTGCTCCGGCCACGATGTCCGATTCAGCGTCCGTGAATGGGCGACCTGCTCGTGCGGCTACGGGGACCTGTGGGGCCAGTTCCTCGTCTGCTTCTGCTTCGGCTACGACTGCCCCGCCATCACCGCCCCTGCCGTCGCCGCAGTCTGACCACCCCCCGGGGGGCGCGCCGCCGGGCGCGCCCCTTCCCGGCCGGAGAGCAACCGGCCGCCGACCCACCCGAAAGGCACCACCCCATGACCACCGCCGTCGTCACCGCCTCCCAGCTCGCCGCCGACGCCCGCGTCACGCACCGCGCCTACGCCGCGTTCCTGCACCGCGATCCGTCCGAACTCATCGACCGTCTCGACGAGATGTGCGACTACGCCGCTCCCCGCAGCTCGGAACAGCCCTGGGGCGTCGCGCTCCAGCGCCTGACCCGCGCTCTGCGAGCCGTCAGCCCGGCCCCGGCCCGCCCGACCACGTCCGGCCGCGCGGAGCACCAAGCGGCGACCACGGCCGCCCTGAACGCCATCGTCGCGTTCGAGGAGGCCGACGCGGTGACCGTGACGCTCCCCCACGACGAGCACGGCCGCTACGTTCCCGCCCCTGGCACGGAGTACCCGTTCCATGTCTCGGACATCGGCCGCGCCGCCGTGCAGCTCCTCGGCTCCCACTGGCACGCCGAGTCCTTCTCCTTCGGCGTCGGCGCGCACCTGACGCGTACGGGCAGCGTGCGCGGCTTCGTGCTCGGCGTCGACGACGAGGGAGACCTGTTCTTGGAGGACGAGGACGACAGCAGCCGCCGCAGCCACTTCCTGTACGCCTCCGCCGCCGACGGGCTGCTCCCCCTCGCGCACCTCGTCGCCGACAGGATTCGCGAGATCCGCGAGATGCGCCTGTTGAGCGCCGCCGCCTGACCACCCTGGGGCGCGCCGCCGGGCGCGCCCCACACATCCCCGGGGCCGCACCGTTGCGGCTCCGGCCGGCTCACCCACGACCACACCGGAGAACCCTTTGAACGCCGCCCTCGACACCGCTTCCGTCCCGGCTGTACCCGAGCTGTTCACCCGCACCCAGGTCAGGGAAGCGATCAGCGCGGGCATCGACCTGACCACCGACGAGGCGAACCGATCCGACCGCGAGGACCGCTTCGTGTGGGCATCGGCCGCCGTGCTGGTTCTGCTCGACGAGCCCGACGCCACGTGGGCCGCCATCCGGGAGCACCGCAACGGCACCCCGGTCACCCGCGAGGACGACGACGTCGCGCAGTTCACCCGCGACCAGGTGGCCCGCGCTGTCGACGACAGCGTGCGGCTCGTTGCCGGGGCCAGCCCCCGTCGTCTGCCCGACGACATCGACGACTTGATCGTGAACGCGACGCTGACGCTCCTCGACAACCCCCGGGCCGACTTCGAGTCGATCGCCCGCGACAACTACGCCGTGAGCCCGCGCGAACTGCGCTCCTGGCTGCACGACTGACACCCCGATGGCCAGGCCGCACGGTGCCGCCCATCCCTCCCTCCCGCCCGGTGAACACCGGGCAGCCCACGGCGAGAGGCGACGTAAGCCGCCTCCCGCCGCTCCACTCCCCGGCGAGAGCAACGCCGGTCGACCCGAAGAGAAGGAACCCCATGAGCACCGTCATCGCCCCCGGGCACGCCGGACTGGCACTCGCCCACCGAATCGTCGAGCACCTGCCGCACCGAGACGGCCACGCCTGGACCGCCGCCGCCTACTCGGCGTGGTGGACCACCCGTCCGGCCGCGCGCCTCACGCAGACCGGCCGCACTGGGGCCGTGATCGTGGCCGTTCAGGCGTGGCGCACCGAGCTCGCCTTCCAGCTCGACGGGCGGGAGCCGTACCGCCCCGACGCGGTCACGGACCGGCTCGCCCCGCAGCCGATCGCGCGGGAGATCCTGCGCCTGGTGCTGCCGCGCCTCGACGACGCGACCGCTCTCGCCGAGGCACCCGCGCCCGCCGACGCCGCCCCTGTGCGCCTGGCCCACCTCGGACTGATCGGGGCTGCTCTGCGCGCCCACGGCGCCGAGCCGGCCGAGCGCCGGGGACCGCTGCCTCACTCCGACTCTCTGGTCTGGCGCAGCGGGAGCGGCATGGAGTACCGGGCGACGCTGGTCGGCGCGAACCCGGCCGTCGACCTCGCGCTCTCGGGCCCCGTCCGGGAGGTGGAGGCCGTGTTGCCGCTGTTCCTGGACGAGCCCGCCAAACTGCCGCGCCGCGTCCGGGGGGTGAAGACCGCCCTGGGCCGCAGGCTCGCCGCGCACCTGACGCAGTTCACGACGGTCGACCTCCTCGACGACGGTGGGCTGAGCGTCGGCACGGCGAGCGGCCCGTTCGGATACGTCGCTCCGCCCGCCGACCCGGGCGCGCCCGTCGGCGACAGCTCGCCGGTCGCCGCCGAGCTGCACGGGGTGGGCATCGACCACCTGATCAGCCTCGCGCCGCTCTTCGCCCGCTGACCCGCTCCGCCCCTTCCGCGCGCCCGGCCTATCCGCCGGGCGCGCTTCTCTGCCCTTGGCCCCACCGACTGAGGGACAGGGGCCACCCCGCCAGAACCGCGCGCACAGCGCCAGCACACGTCACGAGCAACGCGCTTACCTGCACATTCGACTTCACGGCGACGTCTGCTGTACTATTTTCTCTGTTGGCGGAGAGCAGCCGCCGACACCGCCCGGAGAGCAACCGGGCAACCGACCCAAAGCGAAAGAGCATCCTTCGTGTCCGAGCTGACCGCCGCCGAAGAAGACTTCCTCGACACCGTCCTCCTGGACTACCACTACGCCGACAAGCCCATCCCCGCGGGCGTCATGGCCGAGCTGGACCAGATCGCCGCGCCCTGGCCGGGCCGCTGGCTCCTCCCCTCCAAGCCTGGCGACCGCAAGCGCGTCATCGAGCTCTGCGCCGGCCCCGGGGGCTGGGCGGAAGGACTCAAGACCGTCCTCGGCCTCACCGCCTACGACGTCGTCGGCGTCGACATGAGCGCGGACGCCTGCGCCACCGCCGTCGCCGCCGGGCACGTCCGAATATGCGCCGACATCACGAAGCTCGATCCCGAGCACCCCGCGCTGCGCGAGACCGTCGGCGTCATCATCAGCCCACCGTGCCCCAGCTTCTCCACCGCCGGGAAGCGTGCCGGACTCCTCCGCAGCAACATCTGCATCCTGCGCGACGCCATCGCCGCCGTCGGCGAGGCCGGGGGCTTCATCCGTCTCGACGAGGTCTGCTGCGACGAGCTGTACCCCGACCTCGAAGACGACTGCCCGCTGTGCGCCGATTTTGGCTACCACGAGGGCTACGCCCCCCGAAACGGGCAGACCTGGGACGACGTCCGCGCCATGCTCGACGGCCTCACCGACCCGCGCATCGGCCTCATGCTCGAAGTGGTCCTCTGGCCGCTCGCCCTGCAGGCCGCTGGTGCGCCCATCGAGTGGATGGTCATGGAGCAGTCGAACAACCTGCCCGAGGAGATCCTGGAGGAGCTGAGCGTCGAGTTCGGCGGCGCCGACTGGTTCCGCACCACATGGGCCATCCTGGAGGCCGCAGACCTCGGCGTCGCCTCCCGCAGGAAGCGAGCCTTCATGATCGCCTCCCGGTACCGCTGGGTCACCCTGGAGCCGCCGAAGGAGCCCCTGCCGACCACCACGATGGCCGAAGCACTCGGGTGGGACGAGGGCGAGCGGGTGAATACGCGCGGCCAGCGGCCCGTCGACCCGGCCACGGGGCGCGCCAAGGGCGGCAACACCTACTCGGCGGACAAGCCCTCTTGGTGCCTGACGGGCAAGACCCGCACCTGGGTCCGCGAGCGGGACGGACTGCGGCTCACGCCCGCTGAGGCCGGGGTCCTCGTCTCCTTCCGGGCGTCGTACCCGTGGCAGGGCTCCCGCTCCAGCCAGTTCCAGCAATCCGGTGATGTCGTATGTCCGGCCGTCGCCGCGTATGTCCTGGGGGTGCTCCACGGCGTGGACTGGGAACGCCGGGTCCGGGACTACCTGACCGGCCTGTACCACTACGACGACCTGTGGACCGACGAACCCTGGCCCGAGGAATACGACTTGGCGGTCTGACCGGCGCTCTGGCGGCCGAGGGAGGTCAACTCCCCGGCCGCCGAAGCCAATGTGCCGGTCGGAAATCCTGGGGCGTTCCATCTGCTTCACGGAGATACTTCACTCTGTGACCGATCCTCAGCTCTGCTGGCCTCCAACCCTGTGGCAACCGGCCAGCGCGTCCCAGCAGCTCGTCTATCTCGACCTGTGCCACTGGATCAACCTGGCAAAGGCCGCTAAGGGGCTGGCCACTGGTACGGCGCATCGCGCCGCCTTGGAGGCATGCCGTGCTGCGGTCAGGGACCAACGGAGCCTGTTTGTGCTGTCGCCCGAGCTCTACAGGGAACTCGGGCAGGTGGAGGACCCCAAGCAGCGTCAGGACGTGACCTCGGTGATGGAAGAGCTCACCGGGTACGCCACCCTCCCACCGCGCAGTGCGGTGCTGGAACGGGAGATCGACGCCGCGCTCACTTCGCTGTTCGGTCCATCCGCGATGCCTCCGGCACCGATGAGCCTGGTGGAGATCGGCTTCGGCCACGCGCTCGGCGTGCCCGGCAAGCTGTCGGTCCGCGGCCCTCGTTCCACTGCCGACCTGGAAGAGCAGATCGGTGCTGCGAAGTTCCGCGCTCTGATGTCCGATCTCCAGGGTGAGGTCGAACGCCGGATGCTCGCCGGCCCCGACGACGACGAAGCAGCCAAGCTGGCGGCGCGGGGATACGACCCGAAGTCTCTTGAGGTCCAGCAGGAACAGCGAGCGGAATCCGAGCGCGTCCTGCAAGGCTGGCTACGGGAGAACCCCAACCGGTTCAGGCGGCAATCCGAACTTCGCAACGTCATTGCGGGTCGCGAGCTCATCGTCGGGTTCTTCGACCAGTTGCTCGCGCAGCTGATCGCTAGGGGCCTTGCCCCCGATGCCGTCGACAAGGACATCGCCACGCTGAACGCCTTCGTGCTGTCCATGCCGAGCATGCGCGTCACCACGGTGCTCAAAGCCCGGATGCACAGCAACCGTACGAAGAAGTGGCTGCCCAACGACATCTACGACATCGACGCCATGAGCCTTGCCGTGCCCTACTGCGACATCGTGGCTCCCGACAAGGAGTACGCGAATGCCCTGCACCAGGCGCACCTGAACACCACCATGCACACCACGGTGGTGCGGAACTTGGGTCAGCTCGCGCAGACCCTGGTTCAACCGCGCATCCCTCACAGCCGCTCGGGGCGTTCGTGAATCCGCGAGCCTGAACCTACCGGTCCTGCTCCTCCGCCGGGGTCGGCTTCCGATGCCGCCCTCGGCCCCTGCCCATCGCGGGCCGGTCCCACTCGGCAGGCTTCTCCTGCTCGGGCGACGGCGGGTACAACAGGGCCTGAGCGGCGGCAAGGTCCTCGACGAGGCCAACCACCGTCCATTCCGTGCCGGTCCACTCCTCGATCGCTCGTGGCGCGCCGGGGTCGACGTGGGCCCCGCGGTGAGGCCCCTCGCCGAGCGGCACCGCGCGCCTCTTGCCCTTCGAGGCGGCCTGGCGGGCGTCGCGCCGGCGAGCCCACTCCTCCAGCGGTTCGTCATCCTGCATCCGAGCATCGTGGCCGAGGGACAGGCGGGGCCGCCACCCTGTCGCTCGTACGAGTGATGACACCCGTCGGGGCGCTCGGGGGCTGTTACGCTCGGCGTGCCCTGCGGGTTCGTGGGGTGGGCCGTGCGCAGGCCCGCGTGGTCGGCTCCGCTGACGCGCTCGGACAAGGTGCTCGGCGCCAGCGCATTCAGATCCCCCCTCTGGATGCCCATGGAGCTGCCATGCCCGCTGACCACGCCCGCAAGGGCCCCGTACGTCGCCGCCAGTCGGCCACCGGAGAGTCGTACACCGAAGCCGCGACGGCCCTGCGCCACTCGAACAGTCCCGCCGCCTGGGACCCATGGGTGGCACCCCGCTGCGAGGAGGCCGACCCGATCCCAGGGCACGACTCCTGGCTCTCGGGTCCCTGCCCGGCAGGGTGCCCGACCCGGGAGCGCCCGGACTACCTCGCGTACCTGGAGACCCTGCCGCCGAAGGCTCGGCTGCCGCGCCCCCTGCCCGAGCGCGAGCCGTACGTGTGTCCGGGACCGTCCTCGTGCACTGACGACTGCTGTGACTGCAACTACATCCACCTGACGGTCTGCCGGGTCTGCGAGGCCGTCTACAGCCCGGGGCTCGAACTGCCCTGCCCGAACTGCGGGCGGCGCCCGGAGTAGATCTACGCCACGGGTCGGGGGCCCTGCGGGTGGCTGCGGGCGAGGGTGACCCGTTTGAGCGGAACGCACGACACTAGCGGGCGACGTCCGAATGCTGCTCCTTCGTCCCTACACCTGCCGGGGCCAGCCCTTGTGGCTGCGTGCTCGGAGACCGAACGGAGCAGCCATGCACGCCGATATCGCCGCCGCCATCGACTCCTGGGAGGAGCAGTGGAACGACGCCCTGGAGGCCGCCGTCGCCGCGCTGAAGACCGCCTTCCCGCCGCTCACCGACTACCCGCGGCCGGTCAGCCACCCCATCCTGCGCCTTGAGTACGAGGAGGACGGTCGCGGTGGCTGCGTGTGCGTGGACGAGGGGCGGGCGACCATCACGCTCGACCACATCCCGAACAAGGTGATCGCTCGGGCGGTCGACGAGATCGAGTTCCCGTACCTCGACTACGCCGACGGCCCACTCGCCGAGGCGCCGCCGGGCACGTACTCGTACGACTGCGAGGCGTCCTCGTCCCTCTTCGAGTTCACCCTCGGCGACCTCGGCCACGGGAAGGTGGACGTCTGGGGGGCGACGATCCCGGATGCCGTCGCGGTCCTGGACGCGGTCAACCGGGCCCTGGAGGAACACGACGGTACGCCCTCGAAGCCCGGCGAGGAGCCCGAGACGTAAGGCACGGCCGCCTTCCACTCTCCTGCCGCTCGCCCCGCCGGCTTCGCTCGGGCCGCACCCGCGGCCCGGCGGCGGGGCAGGACGGAGACCGATCGTGGCTCGACGGCGAACCGGACCGACGGACGAGGTCAAGGACCTCGTCCATCAGCGTGACGGCGGGCGGTGCGTGCGGTGCGAGCGGGCGTACGGGCTGACGATCCACCACCGGGTGAACCGCGGTATGGGCGGAGCTCGGGAGGGCTGGGTGAACGAGCCGCAGAACCTTCTCCTGGTGTGCACCTTGTGTAACGGGTGGTTCGAGGACCATCCGCAGCAGGCGTACGACGCGGGCTGGAAGGTGCGCCGGCCGCAGCGCCCTCAAGACGTTGAGGTCCTGTACGGCGGCGGGGGCGTCTACCGGCTGGCGGCGGACGGCGCGCGGTCCCTGGTGCGGGTGGCGGGCCGATGACGGAGGCGTCGTGGCTGCTCCCGCCGGTGTGGCATCGGTGGGGGCGCTGGGCAGTGAGCCGGTCGGGCGGCGAGGACTCGGGGACGCTGTTCTCGATCGGGTCTGTGCGTCGGTTCGGCGCGGCCTCGTACGAGCCGTGCGGGATGACGGTGAGCGTGGGGCGAAGGTCCTGGTCTGTGTTCGCCGTCTGTTCTCGGGCGGCGTACAGGGCGGGCGCGCCGTGGCGGCCGGAGAGCGAGGAGTTCAAGCCGCTGCGTCGTGCTGGGTACCTGGGGTGGTGGCGGTGATCCGGCTGCTCGGTCTCGGGCGGCTCAGGGGCACGGGCGGGCTGAGGGTGGGCCGGTTCGCGTTCACCGAGGAGTCGGGGCAGCCGAAGGGAAATACGGCAGGGGACGTCACCGGTCGAATGCTGCTGGTCGGAAGCCTCGGGTTTGCGGTGCTCAAGAGGAGCAAGCCACGGCCGCGGTGACACCTCCACGCCGTGGGCTGTACTATTTCCGTGTTCACTCGGCATGGGGTTGCCCCAGCCGTCGCCGGCACCGGCCCGGTGCCACATACGACGGAGGCCAAGATGACCGACCACTCGCTCGGAACTGCCGACGGCTCGACCCCCCGTGTCGAGCCGCAGAGGTCCCAGAAGGGTGTTCACCACCTGCTGCGCATCCCCGACCACGCCAAGCTCCGTGCCGATGCTGAGCTGGCCGTCAAGGAAGAGCTCGGGGAACTGGCTCGCACCGATGACCGGTTCAAGAGGGCCATGGACATCGTGCAGCAGGCCGACCTGGAGATCACCGCGTACTCCGAGGAGCGCAACCAGGCAGCGCTGTCGCTGTTCTTCTACGACGGGGTCCGCGGCCTTGGCCGTGTCCTCGGCATGCTCCCCAACGCGTTCCGGCAGATGCGCACCCTCGCCCTGTACGGCAAGCGGACGGCCCCGCTGACCGCCGACGACGACGAGCGGATGTCCGCGGAGGAGCGTCGCGCGGCGGCAAAGAAGGCCGGCCTGCCGTACGTCGAGGGCGCGGCCGATCGGCTGCCGGACCTGTCCGAGACGGTGTCCGTGGCGACCGCCCGCAGGAAGGCCGCTCTGCCGTTCCTGCGGAAGGCGGCGCTTGCGCTCACGGAGGAGCCGTACTCCTGGCCCACTAGCAAGATCGCCGAGCTCGGAGGCGTCACGCCGAAGTACGTCCGCGACTTGAAGAACGCGGCGTCCAAGGCACGCACCCGCTGACCCGCGCTTCCCTGCCCGGCCCCGAAGCACCACCGGGGCCGGGTTTTCAGTCTCCGGTGACCGGGGCCTGAATTTCCGGCGCCGGTGAAACCGGACTCCGGCGGACCGGCTTCCGGTAGGTCAGGCGCCTTTAGTACCAACATCAAGTACCCCCATTAAGTAGTTACGGTGCCTTCGCTTCGCTCAGACACCGTCGGCATCCGGGAGGGATTAGGGTCAGCCGCATCGAGGCGCCTGGGCGGCGGCTGTCACAGAATCGAGCGGGTGACGTTCCACGAGGCATGACGACTTCGATGCCGCCGCTGACCCTCGCCCGCCACTACTACGAGACCCGCCGGGAGGTGCTGGGCTCGGCCGGGCTCCGGACGAAGCCCTGGTTCCGGCTCACCGACGACGAGCGGGCCGTCGCCGTGGCGGAGGCGTCCCTGATCACCGAGGCGCTGCACCGTGCCGAGAAGGAGCGGCGGATGCTCCAGGACCTCGCCGGGACACTGTCGGCGCCGCGCCGGGTACGCCTCCTGCCTCTGGTGTAGCTCGGGCCGTGGTCGGCCGCCCGCCTGCGGCGGGGTGTAACAGGATTCGCCGCGCAACGTACTAGAGGGTGCCGAGGTCCTGCGCCCCCAGCCCATTCCCCCCGGAGGGGCGCGGGGCCTCGTGCGTGAAGACTTCCGGTGTCGCGTACAGGGCGCGGTTCGTAGTCACCGCCGGAAGCGCGTGGTCTGGCCGGGTGTCTGGGCATGGGCCCTCGGCCAGACCGCGACGTAAGAACTGCCCGGACGGCACCTTCCCGATCATGTCCCGCACGCAGCCTGAACAGCCGAGAGCCACCCCCGTGGCCCCTCCGGCGTCCGCGCTGCGATCGGCCCGTCCGGGTGTCGTCTCCCGCGACGCGGCGAACATCGCCGATATCCTCCTGCGCCTGTCGCCCACCGAGCGCCGCAACGCGTTCAAGCACCACCTGACGGCCCGGGAGCGGGCGGTGGTGATGACGGAGGTCGAGAGGGCCACCGGGTCGCTGTACGGCCTGTGGCGGGACTCCCCATCGGGCTTCGTCGAGGACGTTCTCGGCGAGAGCCTGTGGTCGAAGCAGCGGGCCGTGCTCGACGCGATCGTCGGCCACAAGCGCGTCGCGGTCCCCGCGGGCTTCGGCGTCGGCAAGACGCACCTCGCCGCCCGCGCGGCCGTCTGGTTCACCAACGTGTACCCGGTCGGGACCGCGCTGTGCATCACGACCGCGACGCGGTTCCGGCAGGTGCAGCGACAGCTCTGGCCGCACATCCGGAAGGTCGTCCCGCGTGCCGGCTTGCCCGGCTACTGCGACACCGTCCAGTACAAGATGCCCGACCCGTACGGGAACGACGTGGTTGCCGCGTACGGCTTCTCGGCCCCGGCCAACGATGAGGCCGCAATGCAGGGCATCCACATGCCGCACCTGCTGCTCATCGTCGACGAGGCGGGCGGCATCGCCCCGATGATCGGGCACGGCACCAACAACCTGCTCACCGGCGGCCACGCCGCCATGTTGGCCATCGGCAACCCGGCGATGGACGATCCGGCCTCGTGGTTCGAGGAGCTGTGCGTCGAGGGCGACGACCCGGCCGAGCCGACCACCGTCACGATCCCGATCTCCTCCCTCGACTCCCCCGCAATCACCGGGGAGCGCGCCCCGTACTGCACGGACTGTCCGGCCGGAGTGGAGCGGCACTCCCTCGCCGACCACATGCCCGACCAGGACTGGGTCGACCGCACGATCCGCTCGTACGGCGAAGACCACCCCTATGTGATCGCGAAGGTTTTCGCCCGGTTCCCGAAGGGCGGTGGCGGCGTCGTCATCCCGCCGAGCTGGGTCGAATCGTCCATGGCGTTCGAGGACCCCGTCGGCGACGGCTGGCGCCGGATCTGCGACCTCGGCCTGGAGGGCGAAACCGCCACGCACACGGTCCGCGACGGAGCGTGGGTCCGCCTCGGTGTAGACGTGGCCGCGGACGGTGGCGATGAGTTCACGGTCTACCGCGCGGTCGGGGACGCAGTCGAGTTCCGGCACGCCTCCGCCGGCGCGGCGAACGACAACCAGGTCTCCGTCGCGGAGAAGGTCTTGGAGGAGATACGGGCGGCGCAGCGGCTCGCCAACGCTCTCGGTTCACCGCACCCGGTCCGGGTCAAGGTCGACCAGAACGGCATCGGTCACGGTGTCGTCAGCATGCTCGAACGCTGGGCGGAGACCGGGCAGCACACGGCGCAGATCGTCGGCGTCATGGTGTCGGAATCGCCCAGCCAGGACGACCCCGGAGCGGTCATGCGACCGTGGCGGAAGCGAGACGAGATGTGGCTGGCCACCAGATCCCTGCTCCAGCCCGATCCGTCCTCGGGCCGGGGGCGGCTGCGGCTCCACGTCGACAAGAAGGCCGCCGCGCAGCTGTCGACGCCGAAGCTGCTGTCGACGACGAGCGGCTACACCCAGGTCGAGAGCAAGCGGGCCATGAAGGGGCGCGGTATGAAGTCGCCAGACCGAGCCGAAGCCGTCCTCCTAGCCTTGTACGAGCCCGAGCCCCTGCACAAGCCGCGTCGCCGCGGCCTGCTCAACTAGATCGCGTCCCGGGCCGGCGCAACATCACAAAGCCGCCCTATCTCTCAAGAGCCGTCATCGAACTGCGCGCAGGCATCGTAGAACTCTTTCATGAATTCGCTATCCGCCTCAACCACACGAGACGGAATGCGCACTTTACAGGTGACCTTGACATCACCTTCCAAAGTAATCTCGAATTCACCGTCATCATAGTCTGGCGCGCGCCCTCCTTCCCTAACGCCAAAAATCCCCTTCTCTTGCTCCTTGACCTCGCGCGGCGCAGCAGGGAGTTCACGGCGCGCGCCATCGTCGAACATGAACCCCAGGGGTGCGACTCCAGTCAAATTGTTCCAGAATTCAAGCAGACCCCCCACGGCAGCCGCTCCGATCAGAGCGGTAGACATGCCGCTCCGCAGGCGCACACGGAGCGAGCCTTCTTCGGTTCGAACGATGCGGAAGGTGAATTCCTTCGGCGACACAGGTTGCAGCAGCAGCAAGCGAGGCGGTCGACCGCCTGCGGAATCACGGGCCCGATCCAACGCGTAAGCCCAACGAAACCACATATCAATATCTTGCAGAGCGGGCCCCACACGAAAGGCAGAGGAGTCGTCGAAATGGATAACCGCCTCAATCTCGCGAACTCTGCGCCCTCCGCTCAAGCCGTCCATAAATGGAGCGACCGTTTGCGTGAAGTGCTCCCAGTACGCAGCGGGGAGCCGAACGTCTTCGTGTGAGCGATACGCCATTCACCACTCCTTGGAGATAGGTGCTGCCCAGTAACACATGGCCATAAGCAAGTTGCCACACATGACGGGGATGACGGCATGCCGGAAGCGCCCGATCGGAGCATGGCATCCAGTACTCGGACCCAGGGAGACCCGGCTTCCTCCGGCCTCGCCGAGGCCGCCAAACGAGTCACCGGGGCCGGGTGGAGGCCGGTCCCGCGGGCGATACACGAGGCCGAACCGAGCCGCCGCCGGGCCAATCCCCTCGCCGCGGGCCACTGAACTGATCGAGCCACGAGCCGGAGTAGATTCGACAGCATGAGCGACACCCCCCGACGACTGGACCCCACCACCGACGCCTCGTCGGCGGCGATCATCCTCGGATGCGAGCCGTCCCGGGTGGGGCCGTGCGCGCGGTGCCGGGGGCTGACGATCCGATATGGGGGCGGTATCCCGCGCGCCATGCCCGTCTGCCCCGCCTGCCAGGCAGAGAGCGAGGCGTCCGGGACGGGCAGCGCGGTGAGGTCCGGCAGGTAAGCCGGGTGCTCACCTCGTAGTCCTGGCGGTACGCTCCGTGCCATGACGGACCCGTTCCTCACAGCTCTCGACCAGGCGACCCGCACCGTCATCGCGCGGGTTCGCGGAGAACTGCCCACCGCGACGTCCCCCTCGATCGCCCACACCTACTGCTGCGCACCGGAGCGGTCGCTGTGCGGGCTCGACCTCGCCGACGCGCCAGCCGCCGGCTGCGGAGGGGGCGGGGAGCAGGAGTGCGTGGTCTGCGTCGACCTCGAAGCCGTCGCGTGCCCTGACTGCGCAACGGCCTGAGGCGGCGGTCCGACTCCGGGTCGCCTCTGGTCAGGCCGCCTCATACACGTGTGGCTCGCCTCCGCGCCACTCGATCAGCGTCGAGTCGCGGGCGACGAGTAGTTCGGGCTCATCGACCCCAGCCCCGCGCAGCAGCTCGATGAGATCCCAGTCGTCGTAGGCGAGACCCAGGATCCTGTCGTGGAGCGTGATCCTGCGCCCGCCGGTCGGGCTCGGCCGGTGGACGACGATCGGAGCCTCGGTCTTGGTCATCGCCCCTGGCGACTTCCCGCTCGGTCACATGTCCATTCCCAGGGCCACATCGGGGTGGCACTGATCGCAGGACCCGACGCCCCGTGTCAGCAGCTCGCGCGCGTTGTGGGCATCGACCAGGCGGGCCCTTTTCGGCCCCGGCCTCGGGGCGAAGATGCACGATGCCTCGTGGACTCGCTCTGGCACGGGTCCCTCAGGCGAGCGGCGCCACTCGATGGCGTACCCCTCCAGGGGTGCCGACGGAGCGCTGGCCACTGGCGGGCTCGGCCTGGCGCCCGATGGGAGTGCGAGCGGAGGAGCTGTACGTCCTCCGTGGCCGTTCAGGCGTTCGTCGACCTGCTGGATCTGGACGTCGAGGTAGGTCCGAATCGTCTCGGCCTCCGCCCGCTGCCGCGCCAGGTACGCCTTGATGATCAGTAGGCGTTCCCGATCAGGCGGCAAGATATCGAACACATGACCGATACTACTCGGGCTCGGGTAGACGGAGCGCGATGTCGGAGGCGAGCTGCTTCGCTCGGCGGCCGTCGCTGGTGTGGTCGCCGCCGAGGCTCAGGAGCAAGTCGACGGTCTCGCGGGCCTCGCTGAGGGTGATCAGCGGTACCCGCGGCTCGTTGATGTAAAGGCTGTCATCGTCCACACAGTGAAAACCGGCATCTCCCGCCGCAGGACACGGGCGGAAAGCGGCAGGCGCAGATCGCGCGGCGTAATACGGAAGGGCCGCCGGACGCGGGGTCTGGCAGCCCTTCGGGGTGTTCAGGCTCAGGCGATGACGTACGAGCCGGAGACGGTAACGGTCTCCGCCTCGGCCGCGCCCTCGGCGTCGCCGTAGAAGTGGTTGATGTTCTGAAGGGCCGCGCCGTTGGTCGTGCCCGTGACACGCAGACGGTCGACCTGCTTGCCGGTCGAGCCGGCGTGGATCAGCGCCTCGCCGGTCCAGATGCCGTGGTCGGCGTCGCGGCCGTCGAGGCTGAGCTGGAAGACCACGCGGGAGCCGGTGGCAGCGGGGACCGGCAGGGTCATGCCGAAGCCTGCGCCGTCCTTGGCGTTGGTCTCCTTGTAGGCGACGATCATGGCGTTGAAGGTGCAGATGCCGTTCGAGACGGCGTAGTGGCCGGAGCCGCGGGTGCCGTCGGTGCCGGCGAAGTTGGTGAGCTTCGGGGTCCACGCGGTCATGGGTGCTTCCTCCTGGATGCTTGAGAAACTGCCTGGTCAGGCAGGTCCGCGCACTGTGGAGGTCGAGCAGGGCTAGTGTCGCGCGCTCCGGTGGGGCGCATGGTGGTGTTCGGCACGGCAGAGCGCCCGGAAAGGCCACCCCCGGCACTCGGGGCGCCCTAGGGTGTGGACATGGTTCCTGATTTTGTGTCAGATCTTCGGCGGGCGGTCGGCCCCGACTGTCTGCTGTGGCTTCCCGGAGTGGTCGCGGTCGTCCGCAACGAGAACCGGCAGGTGCTGCTGCAACGCAGGTCGGCTGCCGGCCTGTGGACGCCACTCAGCGGGATCGTAGAGCCGGGCGAAGCCCCGGCCGCCGCAGCGGCGCGGGAGGTGGAGGAGGAGACCGGAGTCCGGGTGGTGGTCGAGCGTCTGGCGGCGGTGACGCACTCCCCGCCGGTACAGCACGCCAACGGGGACCGGGCTCAATACTTGGAGATCGTTTTCGCGTGCCGCCCGGCAGACCCGGGCCAGGTGCCCCAGGTCTGCGATGACGAGTCGGTCGAGGTCGGCTGGTTCGCACTGGACGCCCTGCCGCCGATGAGCGAGCGGATGCAGCAGATCATCGCGATCGTCGAGAAGGACGAGCCCGCGGCATGGTTCATCCCGGCGCCGTGACCGCGCGCCATCCCCGCTCGTAGGAGGCGGGTGGGCCGGGCCGCTCAGGCCGGCACGGCCCCTGTGCGGACAGCGAACTCCTTGAGTCCCGGGAGACGCGTCGGACCGTAGAGGAGGTTCGCCGTCAGCGCCCGCAGCGCGGGACGGCGGGCCTCCTGGGCTGCTTCCCGCTCGACGCGGCGCAGGGCGGCGAATGTCTGCTGCCCGTTGCCGAGCGCGTGCCACATCCGGGCCGTGTCGGTCCAGGCCCGAGCACGCCGTTCGGCAGTCGACATCAGGCCGATGTTCAGACCGCGTGAGAGCTCCACTGCCTCATCGGGGGTGCCGAGGGTGTTGTGGACGCCGATGCGGTAGACGTCGACCTGCGTCTTGGTGGCCTCGACGGTGAACAGCCCGTCGGGGGCGGCGTGCGCGCGACGCTCAACGGACTCGTCGGCCTCGTCGAGCAGCGCGAGCGCCGTCGTGCGGTCGTGTCCAGCGGCTGCCGAGTAAGCCGCAGTGAGCAGCAAGGTGGTGCGTACGGCTCCGGCGCGCAGTTCGGCAGGGTCGAGCTGGGCCGCCTCGTGGGTGAGGAGACGGACGGCGGAGGCGCAACGGCCGGAGCGGCGCATGGTGATGGCGAGTACGCGGGAGGCTTCGCCGATGGGGATGGGCATGCCGCTGGCCCGTGCGGCGACGAGGGCGCGATCGGCCGCGACCCACGCGGTGTCCGAGTGCTGCTTCGCGGCGAGTTCGGCGGCCAGGACGTAGGCGCGGGCGAGGATGCCGTTGGCCTGCTGCCGGGCCTGGCCGGCAGTGGCGTCCCTGGTTGCTTCGGCGGCGGCAAGGAGGCTGGGCAGGGCGTGGCTGAGGTCGCTGTACCGGGCGGCGCTGAACGTCTCCCGCGCAGCGGCCGTCGCGGAGGCCAGCGTCCGTAGCGGTGCAGGTCCGGTGTTCGGGAGACGGAACAGCGCGTCGTCCAGGTCCAAGACCGGCAGCGCCTCGGCCGTGCCCGTGCTGATGACGGCCGATGCTCCGGCGGCGAGCGCCCCCAGCAGTGTCGTCCTGCGTCGCATCGCGTCCTCCTCGTCCGACATCGGTACGTTGCCCACGGTATCGATCACCGGGCCTGCGGGGGCGGGGAACCCGCTGACCCGCTCAGGAGGGATGTGGAGCACCCGGGCCAGGCGCAGGCGGGTGTCGAGGTCGATGCGCATCCGGTTGCGCTCGATCCGCGAGATCGCCGACGCGGAGTAGCCGACCTCCCGACCGACCTCACCTTGTGTCAGGTCCAGGGCGCGGCGCGCGTCGCGGAAGATCTTGCCTAATTCATCGTTCGAGCCCATGGGCACCTCCTGCGCACCGACGGGACGCACGACACTACTGCCTGTCGCCGCCCGACGGCAGGGCGTGCGGATGCACGCCGTGTGCCGGTCTCGCACACCGTGTGCGAGACCGGCCGAAGCGGCTCCCCATCGGGTGCGCCAGGGCGGACGGTTGCGGGAGCAGGCGGACGGCACACGGGCCGGTCCGCCGCTCAACTCCTCTGCGGAGGCACCCCCTTGAACATCTTGATCACCGGCGGCGCCGGCTTCATCGGCTCGGCCCTCACTCCGGCGCTGCGCATCGCCGGTCCCACGGTCACCACCCTGGACAACCTGTCGGTCGACTCCCGGCGTCCGCGCCCGGCGGACCTCCTGGTCCGCGACGTACGGGAGCTGACCGCCCGGGACCTGGACGGCATCGACACGGTCGTGCACCTCGCCGCACTCAAGTCCGTCCCCGCCTCGTTCGAGGTCGGCAACTTCGAGCACAACACCGCCGTCGACCGGCACATGATCGACACCTTCGTCCGCTCGACCGCCGGGCGGCTGCTGATGGCCTCCTCGTGCGAGGTCTACGGCGAGCAGACCGGCCCGCTCGCCGAGAGCGCGCCGTACGCCCCCCGTTCCCCGTACGCGGCGGGCAAGGTCGCCACCGAGCAACTGGTCGGCGTCTACCGGTCCCTCGTGGAGGACGGGCGCCAGCTCGGCGTCGTGCGGTTCTTCAACACCTTCGGCCCCGAGGAGGACCCCGATGCCGTCGTCCCCGCCTTCCTCGACGCCGCCGCCGAGGGCCGCCCTCTGACGGTTGACGGCGACGGGAGGCAGGCCCGGGACCTGACGTACATCGACGACGCGATCACCATGCTCACCCGAATTCTGGGCGCGCCCGCGCTGCTGCCCGTCGTCAACTGCGGCTCCGGCACGGCGGTGTCCGTCCTCGACCTCGCCCACGCGGTCTTGCGTGCCGCCGGGCGCGGCACCATCACCCACGCCCCCGCCCGCATGAACGAGATCAGCTCGTTCACCGCCGACCAGAGCCTGTTCACCCGCACGTACGGGCACGTCGACCGCATGCCCCTGGACAAGGCCCTGGCCGTCAGCTTCCAGACCCGCGCGCGCTCCCTGACGGCGGCCGGGCTCAGCCGCTGAGCGCCCCGCCCACCCGCGGGGCCACAAGCCCTGCCGCCCGCGGCCCCGGCGCTCCTCCTCGCCGGGGCCGTGCTCCCTCCAACGCGCCCCACATCACCAGGGGAAGGAACCCGTGACCGAGCAGACCCTCCTGCCGTCCCTCACCGATACCCGCACCATCCGCGTGACCGGCGGCCACCGCCTTCAGGGCACGGCCTCGGTGCAGGGCAGCAAGAACTGCGCCTTGCACCAGTACGCCGCAGCCCAGCTCGTCGACGAACCGATGGTCCTCACCGGCATCCCGGGCATCCTGGACACCCAGGTCTGCGCGGAAATCCTCACCCACACCGGCACCCCGGCCAGGATCGTCGGCGACCGCTTCGAGATCACCCCGGCCACAGCCTGGCACCCGGTCATCCCTGACCAGCTCGGCAGCCGCATCCGCACCACCGCCGTCATGGCCGCCGGCTTGCTCGCCAGAGCCGGTCAGGTCCGCTTCCCCGTGCCCGGCGGCGATGCCTTCGCCCACCGCCTCATCGACCGGCACCTGGCCGCCATGGAAGCCGCCGGCGCCACCCTCGACGTCACCAGCACCCACATCGGCGCCCGCCTGCCCGGTCAGGACCCGCTGCCGTTCACCGTCGACGTGACGACCCAGCAGTGGGGGCCGAGCCTGGGGGCAACGGTCACCGCCATGCTGCTGGCCGCCCGCGCCCCCGGCACGTCCACCATCCTCAACCCCAACACGGAGCCGGAAGTCCTGACGAGCGCCGCGATGCTCGCGGCAGGCGGCGTCGGCATCACGTGGGAGGGGGCCACTGCCCTCCACGTCACCGGTTCCGACCGCATCACCGGCGGGACCGTCCCCGTTCCACCGGATCGGCTGGAGGCCGCCACGCTGGCCCTGGCCGCCGCCATCACCGGTGGAACGGTCCACCTCTCCAACGTGCCCATCGGCACGTTTCCCTCCGCGCTCGTGGTCATGCTCGCCGACGCCGGGATCGAGCTCGTCTCGTCGGACGGCGGCACGCTCGCTCGGTGCCCGGCCGGTCCCCGGCCCGTCCAGACGGCCACCGTCTCCGCGACCTGCACCGACGTCCAGCCGCAGCTGACCGCCCTCCTCACCCAGGCACCCGGCGTCTCGCGCATCGAGGAGCGGATCTACACCGCCCGGGACAGCCACGTCGGCCCGCTGCGCAGCTTCGGTGCCGCCGTTACCTCCGATGGGCCGACCATCACCGTGCACGGCCGGTCCCGTCTCACCGCTGCCCGCGTGGCAGGGCAGGACATTCGGGCGGTCGCCGCGCTGGTGATCGCGGCCCTCGCGGCGGAGGGCGTCTCGACGATCGAGGGCATCTACCACCTGCAACGCGGCTACGGCTCTCTGCTGCCCACGCTCTCGGCGCTGGGCGCCGAGCTGGAGGTCGCCCGCGAGTAGGAGCGCGGAAACGCCGAAGCGCGACCGCTTTGTACGGTCGCGCTGTCGGTGATCGTCCTCATGGGCTGCCCTCTGCCTCAGGACGGTGCCCACGGGCTCGTGGGGTGATTCATACGGTGGGCCAGAGCCCGCGTCCGGTTGCCGGAACAGGGCGGGGCCTGGGCTCCGATGTAGCGGCAGGGAGTTCGATGGGGGCCGGGCGAAGGGAGCGCTGGCAGTCCGGACACAGCCGGTTCTCGTCGAGAGGGCCGTGCCACGGCCGGACGCCGGGCGCTGTCTCGGGGTCGGGCCGGCACTCCAACGGCACGGTGAACATCGCGGCGGCCGGGAGCTTCACGGTCGCCGCGGCGATGTGGAGTTCCAGGCGTCCGGCTGCCCTGACGATGAGCCGTCCGGGGCCCGCCGGCACCGTGGACTCGACGGCGAGCGCGCTCATGCTTCGGTGCCGGTCCGGACTACCGGCAGGGGGAGTCGCATGATGAAGACGTGTTGGCGCTGGCAGGCTGATCCGGCGACGAGCGTCCGGGTGCCCAACCACCAGGACCGCGAGAGGCGGCCGAGGCCGCAGGCGGGGCAGGTCACAGCGTCGCGGACCTTCACCGCCGTGTTCGGCAGCGGTGGCGGGAAGATCGGGAACCCGGCGGCGAGGGCCAGGTTCTCGGCGGCCGGGGCCTGGAGCCGGATGTAGACGCGCTCGTCCTCGACGGGGGCGAAGGCGGTTGTCATCGGTCTCCCTGCTTAGAGGGCACGGTGATGTGCGGGCGGGCGCCCTCCGGCGGCGCGGGGTCGTCTGTACGGAGCCGGAAGAGCCACATGCCGTCGCGGTCGGGCTTGTCCTCGCGCCGGTAGCGGACGGTGCCGTGACTGAGATACGCGGTGTCTCCCCAGACGATGGGGAAGACCGCGAAGGCGGGGGGTCCGGCAATCCACTGGCTGGTGGAGAGGTGCCCGAGCGGGTCGCCAGGGTCCGGGTACGGGACCGACGGACCGTCGAGGGCCATCTCGACGCCGCGATACGGGCCGTTGACGAACCGGACGGCGTAGGGCCTCTTCGGTGCACGGCACGCTGCGGCATGGGCGATGCGCTGCTGGTCCTGCCACTCCATGACCTCTCGGGCCGTCGGGGACGGGGAGAAGTCGAGGATGCTTCGCAGGGCCGCCACCGCAGACAGAAGTTCGTGGTAGGCGACGTGCGGGAAGCCGGCGCGGAACCGGTGCCGGATGAGGGAGCAGGCGGCGTTCTCGGCGACGTCGGCCAGGTGCAGGTCCAGGACTTCGGGGGCAACCTGCTCGCCGCCCCGCGCGTACGCGGTGACGGCAGCGAGGATCGCGGGCGGGGTGCTCGCGAGGGTGGTGCTCATGGGAGGGGCATCTCCTGTGTGGTTCGGGCTACTTCGGGGTGGGGACCGGGGTACCGGGGCGCAGGACCAGGCGGGAGAGCTTCCGGTTGCCGCGGTGGGCGTTCCAGGTGGTCACGAGGTAGGCGAGGTGCCGGGCCCAGGCGATCTGCCCCTCCTTGGCGCGCTCGGAGGTGACGCGGGCGCGGAGGGCGAGTATGGCGTGGCCGCTGGGGAGTTCGGCGCCGTCGCCGAGGCGCTGGAAGAACCAGGTGGCGGCGGCCGGGTCGATCGCGTTGAACAGGTGGTGCGCGGTGCCGAGCGCCGACGGCGGGATGTGCGGGAAGGCGGTGTAGGTCCGCAGCGCGATCTCGGCGGAGCGCCGAATCTCGGGGTGCTCGGCGAGGAGCGCCGTGGACTCAGCGGTGGTGGGGCGGCTGCGGCGGGTGAACTTGCGGTCGCCCTGCTTCCAGCCCCATACGCGACCGAGGATGGCGGCGACGGTGGTGGAGTTGTCCTCGTCGACCAGGGACAGGGCGTCGGCCACGGTGCGGCGCCGGCCGGAGTCCATCGTGGCCTGGGTCTCCGTGGGCAGGCCGCAGGTCATGAACGTGGTGACCGGCCGCTGGGCCTTCACGATCGCGTGGAGGCGGTGCTGGCCGTCGAGGACGTTGCCGCGCACGTCGAGCTTGATCGCCTCGCCGTTGAGCAGCCAGGTGCCGGACTCGATGTCGCGGGCATAGTCCTCGACGGCGGTCTGGCGCAGGGGCCGGTTGTGCTTGTTGCGGCGCAGGAGCCGGGCGGCGAGCTGGGGGTGGAGCTCGATCACGTGGGCGCTGGGGCCGCTGGTGTTCGCCATCAGGGCGTCCAGCTCCGAGAGCGTCATCGGGGTCAGGTACGCGGGCATGGCGACAGCAAGAGCCGACATAAGAGGGGCATCTCCTTGTGCGGGATCACAGGGTGGGCCTCCGGGTTGGAGTCCCGCCGTCTAGTACGCCGTCTGCCGGAATCTGTTACACCGGTTGGAAACGTGCAGGTCAGGGCTCTATCGGTGTGAGTTCGACGATGACCAGGGACATGCGGGCCCCGCCGCTCGGGACGGGGGGCCCGATCTCTGGGTAGGGCCCGGCGAGGTGGGTGGAGTTGTCGTCCGGGAGGAGCCCGGCGTCCACCAGGCCGTCGACGTACGCCTTCGCGCTCACGGACCAGTTCCCCGGGTCGCGGTTCCTCTTGATCGGCCGTGGGTGGAGGACGTAGAAGATGGCGGCCCGCTCCAGCTTCGGCAGGCCGCGGGCCCGCGCGGTCTCTGCCGCTTCCTGCCGCAGGCGCCGCTGCGCCCGGCACGCCGCCATGTGGTGGAGCCGCTGGTTGCTGGTCAGCAGCTCCCCGTACGGCATCAGGAGGGTCCACGACCGGCCGGCATCAGGCATCCGGGCGACAGCCTCGCGGAGATCCGGTGGCTCGGGCACCGAGCTCGGCCCGAGCGCTGCCCGCTTCCTGACCGGGAGGGGCGGGGTCGCCGCCTTCCTGGCCAGCCGCGCCCGGAGGCCGGTGAACTCGTCCGGTCGCGCCATGCCTGGCATACGGCCCCCCGTGATCGCTCTGCCTCCTGATGAGGGGAACGGCAAAGGAGCTGCGGCTGTGACAGACCGAACGATCGGAGGCCAGACCTGGGCGGGAAACCGGTGGCCACCAGGCCACACGGACCGTAGGGTTCTACCGAACGCCCCGGGGACCGCCTCTCAATGCGATGCACCCCGGGGCACGGCTATGTCCCGCCTTCCGCGCGGCGGGACTAGGACGAGCCAGGCAGCATCCGTGCGCACGCAAGACGAGGGGGCCGGACGTTCGCCCGGAACCGCGGCAGATCATTCGTGAGGGCGGCCCCCGCCCACCGGTCCAGGCCGGAGGAAGGGGCCGCCCTCAAGGCAGGCTCGGGATCAGCGTTCAGGCGCGGGGATCAGCCGCACCGTCGCCCACGGCTCCGACGAAGGCGCTGAACGCCTGCGGGGTGAACTTGAGTCGGGGTCCGGTCGGTACCTTCGAGTCCCGGACATGGACCGCAGCATGCGTGAGGAGCGTGTTGGCGACCTCGACGCAGTTGCCGGTGCCGTCACTGCTGTAGGACGACTTGACCCAGGTGAAGTCGGTGTCGGTGTTCGGCGTAGTGGCCGGGCTGGTGTTGATGGCCGTTCATCCTTTTGCTAGTTCGTGCAGGAACTCGATGGTCTTTTCGACCCCGAAGGCCAGACCGACCATCGTGTCGAACCGGCGTTGGAACCGGTCGACTTCTCGGGGCTTGTCCGTGGTGCTGATCGCACCCCATGCATTATCGATCTGAACGCGGCTGGGCAGCTCTCCCAGGTCCAGAATGGCGAAGTCATGGGTCGAGCGGTACCCCGGCCCGAAGGGCAGTACCTGGATGGAGACGTGGTCCAACTCCGCGAGTCGGATGATCTCGCGATACTGCGCGCGCATCACCTCCTTGCCACCGTACGGGATCCGCAGGGCTGCCTCCCCCAGGATGATCCTCAACCGTGCAGGCTCACGGCCCGGCGGATGGAAGACTCGGTGCTTGCGCTCCATCCGCACTTCGAGCTTGTTCCTGACCGACTCGGCAGTCGTGTCCTCCACCGGGCGATGGGTCTCCAGGAGGGCCCGCGCGTACTCCTCGGTCTGGAGCAGCACGTAGACGAGCATCGGGTGGTAGGCGATGATCCCTATGGCCTCAGCTTCGAGCCCCAAGTAGTGCGGCATGCCCGCGGGCAAGAAGCGTGTGTGCGTCGTAAGCCACTCTTCCTTGGGTGACTCCCGGTTCAGCTCGACGAGGTAGTCCTCCAGCTCGGGGTCCGTGACCTCGTACCGCCTCAGGAGAGCCTTCAGGTCGCCGACATTGCGTCGAAAGTTACTCTCCCCGCCTTCGATCCGAGCGAGCTTGGCCTCCGACATCTCCTTGAGGCCCCGGATGGCTTCCTTCCGGGTCATGCCCTTGACTCGCCCCGGTTCGACCGGCGGACAGTTCTCGCGAAGCGTCCTGAGCTGAATGCCGAGTTCCAGCCGCCGGCCGCTGGGACCTACCTTCGCCGCCACCTGCGCACCTCCCCATCCCTCTCGTGCATGCGCCATGCCAGGTTGAGCAGAGTCTGACACCTCGTGAGCATGTCGCCCAACCCCCTGTGCATGCCACTGCATATTCCATTTCGGGCCTCTACTGAATTTTCAGCGGAGTCTCAGTTGCACACCAACCTGAGTGCCCGACAGGCTAGTTCAGCAGGAAGTTGCACGGAACTCCGGCGAGCTTCACGAGGGTGGTTGCGCCCTCCTCAGGCGACGGGTTCCCTCCCCCCTCCCCCTGACGAAGCCGAGGCCGAGATGAGCCAGAGCACCACCCGAGGTCGGCCGACCGCCGCACGGTGGATTCCGTCGGACTCGAACTTCGAGCGCGACACGAACGGCCCCTCCAAGGCCAACCGCCCCGTCCACTCTCCCCCCGCCCAGGTCCTCAGCGCCTTCGTTGGATCCGCTGAACCGCGTCCCCTCAGCACGCGGCGAGGAGGGCCTGAAATGCGGCTCGGCGTCGCCCTGACGGAGTACCTGGACCGGGCCGCGCACCTTTACGACGTGCCGCTGCACCCGCCCACCCCCGCATCACGCCAGGTCCACAGCACACCGTCGTGGATGGACGCGGAGCGGGAGTTCCACACGCGGTGGTGGCCGGAGCGGCTGGGCACCCTGCCAGATCCCTTCGTCCGGATCGCCGCCGCGCGTCGAGACGCCCTCACCCGGCGACTGGAGGAGATCGAAGCACGGCGCCGCGTCCCCCGCGTCTGCCTCTACGCCGCTGGTCCATCCAACCCTGGCCAGCGTGAAGCGCTGGACGGCGCCCGCGAGTTCGTCAACGCCAGGGGGTGGCGGATGAAGGGCGAGTGGAGCACCGACGTGTACGGCACCATCCCGGCTGACCGTGCGGGATGGAGCGAGATCGTACGCAAGATTCGAGGATGCTTCCTTGATGGCGTCGTGGTGCCGGCGTACGACGAGATCAGCCCCTACGCGGGCGAGTATGAGGTCCAGCTCAGGCGGGTCGACAGCGTGGGCGGGTTCGTCGTCTTGGTGTCCCCGGAGACGGGAGGCACCCGATGAGCACCCTCACCCAGGTCAGCTTGACCAAGACGGCGGTGGCCGCCGGACGCTTCGAGGTCGCCATGACGCCCGGCCTGGGGCGACCGGCGCAGGCCCGGCGGATGATCGCCGCCCACGCCCGTCTCTGGCGGTTGCCCGACGTGGCCACGGACTCCGCGATGCTGATCGCCTCGGAACTCGTGACCAACGCCGTCGTCCACGGCAGGGGCAGCGTCGGCTTACGCGTGGCCCTCGCAGACGGTGAGCTGCGCATCGAGGTCAGCGACGAAAGCTCCGTGGAGCCGCGGCTCAAGACCGCTGCCGACGACGACTTGAGCGGGCGCGGACTGTTCCTCGTGGCCGTGACCGCGCGAGACTGGGGCGTCATCAACAACGGTCGCACCGTCTGGGCTGTCCTGCCCGTGAAGGGCGGGGGTCGATGATGCTGCTCGCCAGTAGTGACGAGACCACCATGACGCGGCTCCTGGCCTGTCTCGCCCGTGACGTGGTCGCCGAGGGCGTCGGGGACGATCTCGTGGCGACCCTCGACGAGATCTTGGTGACCGGTGGCGAACCGCCGGCCCCGTCCCGCGGTGGCCTGCTCTCCCGGCTCCCCTATCGTTGGCGGCGCGTGCACAAGAGCGGCGCCTCGTTCTCCGAGGGCGACGCAGCTCGACTGCTGTTCGAGCTCCAGCGGTCCACGAACTCCTTCATCGCCCTCGCGCGGCAGCGGATCCTGCCGGAGCCCACGGGCCTGTTTGACCAGTTGCGCGGGTTCCATGACGGCAAGGCGGAGCCGGGCGATCTGGCCGGCTACCTCCGCCGCTACGCCCTGGCCTTCGTCGAACTCCTTGACCTGCTGGGAGACGACGAATGACGCGTGCTCCCCTCCCGAACGTCGGACCGCGTCCCCCGACGGTCCGACCGCCCGTCCGGCGCCGAGAGAACACGCCCCTCCCCCTCCTCGCAGGGGCGAAGCGACTCGGTGCCGGACGCGGCACCCTCTTGATCCGCGCGATCGGCTCCCTGAGGGGAGCCCGGCGTCGCCCCAGCCCGTCCACTCTGCTCATGTACCGCATCGCACGAGCCGACGAAGCCGCGCTCGGCGCCTTATTCCAGAAGAAGCCCCGATCCGACCGAGGAGTCGCCCCCGTGACCGCGTTGTCCCTCCCCATCCGGCAGATCAGCCTTGCCGCTCGTGAACGCGAGGCGTTGATGGGCGTGGCGCAGGGCCTGGACGTCCCCGCTGTCGCCGCCTCGCTCGGGATCGCGGCGGGCACGGTCACCAGCTATTTGAAATCGGCGAAGGCCAAGCTCCACGGTGTCCGCGAGATCCCCTTCGCGCTTGCCGTCGCGTACGCCACCGACTCGATTCCCGCGCCCCGGCTCCGGGATGAGGTGCTCGACCTCCCGGTGGAGCAGAGCGAACTGATCCCGCTGCTCGCGCAGGGTATGAAGCCGGTGCAGATCGCGCGGAAGCTGAACCGCGTCAGCAAAGACGTCCGGCAATTCGCCGCAGAGCTGCTCGTTTCCCTGGGCGCCCGCAACTACGCCCACGTCGTCACCCTGGCCTGGGAGCACCGCCTCCTGACTGCCGCCGACGTGACCGCTTGGCTTGTTCCCTCCTCCCCGACGAGCCCGGCTGGCGAGCTGCGCGAGCGACTGGGCAAGATCATCGGCTGGGACATAACGGGGTCTGGACTGCCGGAGACCTTGACCATCGTCTCCATGGTCAAGGACCTGGTGCGCGAGGGCATCGGGCTCTACAACGAGGTGTCCCAGCTGACCTCGTCTATCCCCCGGGACTCCAAGGCGGCGCTCGAAGCAGCGGTGGTACTCGGCGACATCCGCCGACTCAGGCACGTCCCGCGGCTCACCACGCAGGTCGACGCTGCCGAGTACGCGCAGAACGTCGCGCGCGAGGTGACCGCCCTCCTCCTCATCCTGGGGATGGTGCAGCAGGAGCACGCGAGGCGGTCATCAGCAGACCGGGGCCTTCACCGCTCGTAACGGCGTGAAGGCGGCGTCAGCGGGCGCCTCGGCCGCTCTCCGTGGGGGAAGGGCGGCCGACCCATTCCTTCCCCTGTCCCTGCGGGCTCGCCACCGGAGTCCAGGCAGGGCCCCCAACGTTCATCATCCAGTCCGACCACAAGGACCGCCCATGCGAACGTCCACCGCCATCCTCATCTCTGCCGGCGTCAGCGCCATCGGCATCGCCTTCTCGCACGTCCAGCACAGGCAGCGCCTCGAACTGGGGACCGCCGAGCTCCACCAGAACATGCTGGCGGACACGCTGCGCGACCCCGACCTGCTGGAACTGTGGCGCACGAAGGACGAGACCCTGGAGAAGTTCAAGCGCTCCGTCGGCGCGAACCGGCAGCTCTCCTTCACCGCCCTGAAGTACCGCCTGGGCCTGCTCTCGCCCGAGACCCTGCGCGTCCAGACCGACAGCCTGATGCACCGGCGCGGCGTCCGCGAGCACTGGGAGCAGCACCAGAGCTTCAGGATGGCCGAGGCAGGCAGCCGGCGGGATCGCGAATTCCTGACGGCCCTCGCCGCCTCGCACCAGGCGACCCAGGAGCTGGCGCCGCCGCCCGTCGGCTGAGCCTCCGTCTCCCCACAGTCAGCCCTCCGCGCGGCCTGCCCTCGACGGCGCCGTGCGGAGGGCCCCCAGCTCCGTTGCGGCCCGATGCAGGCCGTCTCGTCAGGGAGGTTGCAGTGACGCCTTGGGGTGCCGTCATCGCCTTGGGCCTGCTCGCCGCGTTCGCCTTTCTCGTCGAAGTCGGCCCTCGGCTACGTGGTCGGCCTCCCTCTGTCCCCCTTGAAGTGCCGCCCTCGACGGACACCTGCGCGCGCAGCGAGCAACGAGAGGAGTCCTGATCATGTCCCCGTTCCCTTTGACGTACCAGGGCATGCCTGTGCCCCTGGTCGCCAGATGGACGACAGAGCGAGACGTCACGCCTCTTGTCGTGGCCCGTGACTTCGGCATCGGCTTCCGCGATGACCACGACGATCACATCTCGCGCGACCGCTGGCACGTGCTGTGGAAGCGGTGGACGGTCAGCCGGGGGGTGGGCCAGCCGGTCCTCAGCGGAGGGCACCCCTCCCGGCAGCGGCGCGCGATGCTCGACATGCTCTGCCAGTTCTGCTTTCTGCCGGCAGAGGACACCATCCTCGGCACCCTGTTCCTCTTGGGCGATACCACCCGCTCGGGCCTCCGAGGCCCGGTAAGGGACGGCGAGATCACTTCGACCCCTCCCGTGCACCTGGCATGTGCACTCTCGGCGGTCGAGCTTTCTCCCGACCGGCTCAAGGGTCTTACCGCCGCGCGAGTGAAGGCAGCGTTGCCATGGGGGGTGATCGGCACCCGATACAAGATCGCCAGGCCCTTTCCGGTCGCGGAGCCGGACCTGACGTCGATGAGCTACGACAACGACAACATCAGGTTCATGCTCGCCCAACAGGCGCTCGTGGAGCTCCATGGGTGCGAGCCGGTTGACCTCGTCGAGGAAGCCCGGAATGCCTGCCCCTGATTTCGCACCGCCCAGTGAGCGAGATGATCGCTCCCAGCTCCGACCTGTGACCGGTCCAGATGAGCCGCTGCTCGTCGTCCTCCGCCAGGAACTGCGCGACGGTACCTGGCGGGCGGGCACCGTCCGGACCCTTGCCGGGCTGCGAGACCGGTTCGGCACCGCGCAGCTCACTGTCCAGGCAGCGATCCGCGTGCTCCGCGGTGAGGGGCTGGTGGTGTTCGAGGGCTACAAGGCCGTACGAGCTGCCCGTCCTGGTACACGGCCCCCGATGGGCGCCCGCACCGTTTCCGACCTCATCGCCATGACGATCCGCAAGCGCATCGACGACCGCACGTATCCCCCGGACTCCCCCCTGCCCAGGCAGATGATCTTGGCCGACGAGTTCGACACTTCGCCGGCCACCGTCCGCCTGCCGATCACCCAGCTTCTCCTGGAGGGCCGACTTCGTCGGCACCTGCCGTACGAGACGCCGGGAACGTACGTCGTCAACCACGAACGGAAGCAACGCGAGGACCGTCTCTTCGCCACGCTGCTCCAGACCCTTCAGACCGACGGCTGGAGCCGCAGCGAGTTCCCCGACGCCGTCGCCCACGCGATGCACAACCTCCTGGGCGCTCCGCCCACGCCTGCGAGACCACGGTAGAACCCCCGTCCCGGAGAGAGCACAGTGAACGAACTGCGAGTCCTGACCTGGAACATCATGCGGGGGGAGAACCTGCGCCGCGTGATCAAGCACGTCAAGGACGTCCACCCGGACGTCTGGCTTGCCCAGGAGATTCAACCCAAGCACCACCGGCTTCTCGAACAGAAGACCGGTATGCGCTGCTACCCGGCGCCGCGCACCGCGAACAGCATCAACGACAACGCCATCTTCGTACGAGAGCGGGACGACAGCCCTCTCGTCGTGGAGGACGTCTTCGAGCACCCTCTCAACGGTTGGCACCCGCCCGCCAACGTGACCCTTGTTGACGAGCGCTTCCGCACGGAGCACGGCGCCCGCCCCCTCAGCCTGGTCAGTCACCACCTCTGCTATTTCTCCCCGGATCGACGGCTCGCCGAGGCTGAGTGGCTGACCACCCTGGCCAAGCCCGGCTGGCTGGCCTTCATCGGCGGGGACTTCAACAGCTACCCCGCCCGCGAGGCCCCGACCGACGAAACGTGGGCGGAAGTCCTGGCCGGGGACCACGCCGACCGCGCGTTCTACACCAACCGGACCCTCCTCTTCGGCGAACGCCGGATCAGCGACGTACGCCCCCACAGCACGCTCACCTCGGCCGGATTCGTCGACCTGGCTCTGTGGGCACGCGACCGCATGGGGCAGCCCTTCGCCGCCGAGCCGACGGCTGGCCACATGAATTCCGCGAGGCAGGGCGGCCAGTGGCGGATCGACTGGAACATCGCCAGTCGCGAGCTCGCGCCGGCCGTGCTCGATGTCGCCGTCGGGGAAGAGATGAAGCACGTTTCGGACCATCTGCCGATCGTGACCCGCCTCGACCTGGACGCGGTCTTGGAGAGCATGCGCCCCGCTCTAACGGACTCCCTCGACGCCCAGGCGTAACAGATCCCAGCTCTCCGACGTACGGCGAGGGGAGAGGTTACGGATTGCGTCAACCTCCCAGCGAATCGGCTTGGAGGAATGAGTGACGACCGCCACTGCTCCCCTCTTGCCGGCCACGGGCCGGGCCTTCTGGCAGGAATCCCTCTTCTCGACCAACCCCGTCTCCCCGCCTGTCGGACAGAGGGACCAGCCGGACCATTCCCCATCGTCCTCTGAGCCTCAGGACCTCACGCACACGTGGTTGGTCGCGGCCGAGATCCAGGTCGAACCGCGAGTCGCGAGCATCGCCGACTTCAGGGGCTCGTTCAAGGCCACCGCCGGGCAGCGAGTGGAAGCGCTGGAGGTCTACTGCAAGGGCTGCCGCCGCCCGTACGACGACGTGAAGGGCCGGCCCTGCGAGGAGAAGGTGGATAACCGCCACTTGATCGGCGGGGACCAGTCCATCCGGAAGAAGCGGAAGCTGCCCCCGCCGCCGAAGGGCGTGCGGATCATCCCCGGTGAACGAATCCAGCGCCGGGGCATCGGCGCGTACATGGCTGGCGTCACCCGCCCGAGGTGACCCGCTCGTCGAGCACGCGACAGTAGCCCCACCCCCCGCTCAGGGTGCGCGCCGTGAGCACACCACCTGAGTCCCCCTCGACAGATCGCCTCGTACGAGAAGCCGCCGGCCTGCTCCTCGCCGCGATCGGCACGCTGCTCGTCCTCTTCTCGCTCGGGCTCATTCACCCGGTCCTGGGCAGCACCGCCGCGACGGCAGCCGCTCTCGGCCTCAGCTACTTCGTCCTGCACCCCCGTGGTCGAGGCGGGCGGATCGCGGCACGGGTGCTCACCGGGACCACATCTCTGGCCAGCGGCGTGACGGCCTTCCTGTATGTGCCGCCGCTCGCGTGGGTGGAGATCGGCGCGGCGGCTGTGGCCGTAGGAGCGTGGCTCGCCAGCGAGGGGGCCTGATGCCGCGCGAGTTCCTGCCTGGGCTTCGTCGCCTCCTCACCTCCCGCCCGGCGCAGGTGGAGGTGGAGGAGAAGTCCGCGGCGATCGGATCGTCGTACGTGTCGATGACGTACGCCGGTACGACGACGGTGTGGGGCACGGAGAACCGCGGGGCCGGATGGGACCTGGACCGGGTCATCCAAGAGGGCTACGAACGGAGCGTCTGGACCTTCAAGGCCGTCGAGGCGATCTCCAAGCACCCCGGCGCCCTCAGCATCGAGATCGGACGCGGCGGCGATGACCGGCAGTTCGCCGAAACCCTCACGGACCATCCCCTGCTGCGCGTGCTGAACGTCCGGGCGAACCCTCTAGAGACGGCAGCCGTCTTCAAGAAGCGGCTCTCAGCGCAGTTCCTGCTCTCGAAGAAGGGCGCGTTCGTCGAGATCACCCGCTCGCGCGCGGGCATGATCACCCGGCTCGATCTGCTGCCGCCCAACCGGGTCGAGCCGATCCCTGACCCGCGCGGTGACTACCTCAGCCACTACCAGTTCACGACGTACGACGGCAGAATCCGCGAGCTCGATCCCAGCCGCGTCGTCTGGCTGCGCGACCCCCACCCGACCGACCCCTACTGCGGCGTCACCCCGCTCGAAGCCGCCGGTCTGTCCGTCGACCTCGACATCAAGGCCCGGCTCTACAACATCGCCTTCATCGACAACGACGCGAGGCCGAGCGGGATCGTGGCCATCGATGTCGACGGGCTGGACCAGCGGGAGATCGACCGCATCCAACAGCGTCTCGCACCCGGTGCGCAGCAGGCGGGCGAGACCGTGGTCGTCGGCAGCGGGCCGGGCGGCCTCAACTACGTGGACACCAGCACCCGGCCCCGGGACATGAACTACGAGTCCCTGGCCAAGGCGGCAAAGGACGAGATCTTGAGCGCCTTCGGGGTGCCGGAGAGCATCGTCGGAAACGCGTCCGAGAGGACTTACGCGAACGCGGACCGCGAGGAGTGGAACTACTGGCAGCACACCGAGCTGCCGCACCTGGGCCTGATCGCGTCCGCCTTCGACTTCGATCTCGACGACGGCTGGTCGATCCGCTTCGACACTAGCGGGGTCGAGGCGTTGGAGTTCCCCAGGCGGCAGCGTCGGGCGGAGGCCCGGGAAGAGTGGAACGCCGGTTTGATCACGGCCGACGAGTACCGGGAGATCGCCGGTCGCCGGCCGTTCAATGTGCCTCACACCCGCGCCCTGTGGATCAGCCCCCAGAAGGCGCCCGTGCCTGCGAGCGAGGCTGACGCTGCCGCGCTCGGCGTTGCGCAGGACCCCGCAGCCGGTGGTACGCCGGGCCTGCCTGGGGCTGGAGGTCCGCCTGCACGGCCGTCGTCTGCCGGTGCCGGGTCGGCGGCTGCCGCTGTCGCCGAGCCCACTGGCGCCTCCGGGTCGTCAGCTGCCGAGGACGTGGCGGCGGCAAGGAGCATGCTGGATGCGCCCGCCCTCGGCTCGGCCGCCGAAGACGTAGTCGCAGCGCGCGAGAAGCACCCGCTTCGGATCGACGGCGAGGCGTCAGCCGACGTGGCGGCGGCCCGCTCCACCGCCACCGCAACGAGCTCGGGGGACGCGGCGACGGATGTCGAGGCCGCGCGTACTCCGCTGGAGGGCAAGTCCGCCTCCGGCGGCGGCTACGAGGTCACGGACTCCGATTTCGACACGGCGGTCTCAGCGGTCACGGCCGTGCTCGCCGCGCTCCTGGCTCGCCAGGAAGGCGTGATCCGGGCCCGGCTGCGCTCTCCGAAGCTGCGCAAGCACACAAGGTACTGGTCCCCGGACGGAGACACCGATCTGCGCGGAGGGACGGCGGCGATCGACGGTCAGCGCGTCGTCGGTGCTGCCCGCTGGGAGGAGGAGGTGGCCTCCACCCTTGCTCCGGTCCTTCAGCAGACCGCGTCGTCCACCGCCCAGAAGGTGACCAAGCACCTGACGGGCGCTGGCAGCGTGCCGGCCGGTGCCGCCGCCGCTGCTCTCACCGCGGCTGCTGTGTCCGGGCGCGCCGTCCTCGCCCTGCTCGCGGATCTGGCTGACGCCCTGGACGCCGCCCAGAACGAGACGACGACCCTCGCCGATCTCGACGAGGTGATCACCAGCTTCTTCGCGGACCGCGCCGCGCCGTTCATCAGCCACATCGCCGAGTCCTCTGCGGTGACCACCGTGAACGGAGCTGCCGACGCTGCCGCCGAGAGCATCGGGCCATCAGTCCTGCGTACCTGGGTGACGAGGCGCGACGGCCGCGTACGGCCGCAGCACCAGCAGCTCGACGGAATCACCCTGCCCACCGGCACCGCGTTCGAGGTGGACCGTGTCCGCCTGCGCTACCCCGGCGACCCATTCGCCCCAGCTGACCTCACCGCCAACTGCCGCTGCCGGCTGCGGTACCGCACCGGCCCTGCTCCGAGGGAGACCCCGTGATCTGGCCCACCGTCTGGTTCGTCTGGACCTGCATGTTCGCCGTCGCCGAGACCATCGCCCTGGTCAACCGGCGCGAGGGCGACACCCTGAGCGAAACCGTCCGGGCTCTGTTCCACACCCGCACCTCCAAGGTCGGACGGGCGGCGTTCGCCGTCGGGTGGGCCGGATTCTCCGTCTGGTTCGCGGTACACATCCTCACCGAGACGATGTGAGCCCGTCTCCGTAGAGGGCAGCCCCGCCGGACAGGCAGGCCGCGACGCTAGGCCGTCGCGCTCTGCATCGTCCGCGCATGCTGATGCGCACCGCCCCGACCGACCTGAGTCGCACCCTTGAGGCCAAGTCCGTACGACGGCCGTGGAACTCTGCCCTCCACCCTCGGGACTCGAAGGGCAGGTTCATCGAAACGGGAGGAATTGCCCGCCTTTGGTCGGGCAATCTCGCCCGCGTCGTGCGCGCCCTGCCTCGCGACCGCGTCCTCGTCCAGGACCGTGCGTCCGACGGCACCTACACGGGACGGCGGCACAGCACCAGCGCCAAGTGGATCACCATGGTGGCGCGCCCCGACGGCTCCGCGCCGACCGCGAACCAGAAGAAGGTCGAGCAGGAGGACGCCCGCCGGGGCGCCGACGACCGTCGCGGCCTCGGGCTGTCCCGCGACGACCACGGTGACCCGGACACGCCGGACGAGCCACACGACGTCGACGACGAGGGCAACGCGATCGGCGACGATGAGGGTGACGCGCCGGAGGACGACGACCAGGACGAGCCGGAAGACGGCACCCACGACGTCGACACGGACACCCTGCCCAACCGGCAGGCTCTGCCCGGCAGCCGTTTCACGGACACGGCCGCCGTACGTCGGCACTTCCTGGAGCTGGCCGAGCAGCCCGGCACCAACTCGGCGGCCCTGCGACGTCTCGCGGGCGATGAGGACTTGCAGATCACGCCGACCGGCGGCCTGGTCACCACCCGCGACGACGCCAACGGCCGCTGGTACCTGACCGCGACCGGCACCGGCGGCTACCTCGACGTCGGCGACTTCTCCAGTCGCAGCGAGGCGGAGGCCGCCGCCGACTCCATCCACGAGAACGTCCGCAACGGCCACATCATGCCGGGCGAGTTCAACCAGCCCATCGACTTCTCCGACCCGAAGATCGGGACCTGGCTCCAGGACTGGCGCTCCACCAAGGGCGAGGGCGCCGAGCAGGCGATCCGCCGTGCGGTCAGCGACTTCCGCGCCTCTCGCCACAAGGAGGGTTCCGCCTCGCGTCCGAAGCCGGTACGCCAGGCCGCTCAGCCGCGAGGCCGGTTCACCACCCTCCAGCAGGCGCGGGACAACTGGGCCCGGCGTGCCGCAGACCTGCGGGCCTCCGGAAGCGAACAGGACCGGGCTGCCGCTCGTGCTCTCGACGAGCTGATCAAGGAGCCGCGGCTCAAGCTCGTCGGCGACGGACAGTTCGTCACCCACCGCGTGGACGGCGACTGGTACCTGCACGCGACCGGCACCGGACAGCAGATGGGGTGGTGGTTCGACAAGCAGGCGGACGCGAAGGGCTTCGCCGACCACATCGTTGGCACGCTGAAGGGCAAGGACGGCAAGCCGCTCGACTTCTCCGACCCCGCCTTCGCCGACTACCGGGGCACGTGGCGTTCGGACAAGGGCCGCGACTACCACCAGGAGTGGACCGCCGCTCGCGCCCTGTGGGACCAGGAGCACCCGCCCAAGCACAGCATCGCCACCGACCGGCTCGCCGAGACGCTGCGACGCCCGCCGTTCGGCGACCAGCCGACCCCGGACGACAAGGACGAACAGTCCGCTCCGCCGTCCCCGGCACCGGGCAACGACTCCGAGAACGACGTCCCGGGGACCGACTCCGGCCAGTCCGAACCTGGCCCGGCAGGCGAGCAGCCGGAGCCGGAGCAGGCCCCCGATCCCGAGGAGGCACCGGAGGAGAGCGACGACCGGCCGGCAGGCGTGCCCGCCGACGCCGAGCCCGTCGACGGCGTGCCCGGGTACTGGGCAACGTCCTGGAACCCCGGCCCGGTCACCGTGTACGGCCCGGACGGCAGCCGGATCGCGTCTGTCGAAGGCGGCTACAGCGACCGGCACGCGACCGTCGACGGCGTACGGCTCCCCATCGGCGGCCACCTCACCATCGCTGACCAGATCATCGCCCGCCACCACCTGGCCACCACCGACCCGTCCCAGGCCGACCGCGTCCACCTCGCGTGGACCATGCACAAGACCAAGCGCGTGGTCGCCGTACGCGGCACCGTCAAGGACGATCCGACCGACGACCGCGCCGTCAACGCGGCCGGCAAGCTCGCCTGGTCCCCGGTGCAGAGCGCGCGGATCACCGGCACCCAGTGGAAGCCGGAGACCCGCGACCGCAAGGCCGCCGACATCCTGGCCGCCTTCGTCCGCCAGGGCCGCAACGTCCGCTTCACGGACGAGACCACCCGCAAGTCCGATGCTCCAGAGCCGTCGCAGCCGCTCGACGAGGAGGACAAGAAGCTCCGCGTCATGTCCGAGACGGACCTGCGCGAGCACCGCACCAACCTCCAGTTCCACGCCCAGACGGCACGGTCCCCGCGCAGCAAGCAGCAGGCCCTCAACTCCGTGCGCAAGGTGGAAGCGGAGCTGGAGCGCCGTCGCGCCGTCGCCGAGGACGGCGAGCAGAAGACCCCTCAGGAGCGTGCAGCGGCCCTGAGCGATGTCGACCTCGCCCAGGCCATCAGTAACTCCGAGCGCGAGCGCGGCACCTACGGCTCGCGTCGCGGCGACAAGCTCAACGATGACGAACGGGCGCTGTACGCGGACCGCCGCCGCCGCTCCACCGAGCGGATCTCGCGCGTCGCGGCCCCGCAGGACCTCGACGACGACGCCCTCACCTCGTACATCCAGGACCTGGACCGGCTGAAGCGAGCCCACGACCCGGGCGGTTCGACTCACGAGGAAGACGACCTTGCCCCCGAGCGCGACCTCTGGGACGACGTCTCTTCCCGGCTCGACGATGCCCTGAAGGAGCAGAGCGAGCGGCAGCTCCGCCAGATCGAGCAGCGCCCTCCCGTGCAGGACCTCGACGACGAAGCCCTGGAGGCGGAGGCCGCCAGGCTCCCGGTACGCCTGCCGAAGCTGGACGAGGAGCAGAACAAGATCCTCTCTGCCCGCCGCAGAGCGGTGTACGAGGAGCGTCAGAACAGGAAGGCGGGGGTCTACCGGCGCCGGCCCGAGCCCTCCGGCCTCGAAGACGGCGATCTCGTCAAGGAGTTCCGCGAGCTCCAGAAGAACCGCAACCTGACATCCGGAGCCGAGCGCGAGGCCCTGGAGGAGCGCCGGCGGGCCATCTTCGACGAGCAGAACCGTCGCGGTGCGAAGGGCCACGAGGAGACCGTGCGGCGTGCCGAGACCCGCGAAGACCCGCTGAACGCGCACTACAACATCTCGGTCCGGGTCGACGGCAACTCTTACGGCGAGGTCTCGTACCACGAAACCGGCTCCACCTGGGCAGGCGGCCCCAAGGCCGGATGGAACGCGAAGACCGACCGGTACGGGGGCGGCCTGGGCTCCTTCCCGAGCATGGTCGAGGCCCTGGCCGCGCTCGTCGAGAACTACGACACCGACCCCAACACCGAGCCGGTCCGCCTGTACGGCCGGACCCACCAGGTATGGGTGCCGAAGATGTTCTTCGAGCTGTACCAGTCCTCCCGGCGCGCGGACTCCTTCCCGTCAGCGACCAAGGAACGCCAGACCCTCTACGGCCGGTTCAAGGGGCACGGCTACGGATGGTCGGACCGCACCAATCCGATCACCGGGAAGATCGGCAAGGGCGCCGTCCTGGAGATCCCTGAGGGACTGCTCGCCGAGTTCCAGCGGGTCACCGAGGAACTGTCCCGGGAAATGATGCTGCGGTCCACCGACCGCGAGCTGGACTCGTCGGACCGTTCCAAGGCCCGTACTCGACTGGCCGCGATCAACGCGGCGCTGCACGGCATCGACGCCGCGCGCACGAATGTACGAAAGGATGGCGGGGACGACGACCGCAAGGTCATCTCCGCCAAGGAGATCGAGGCGCAGCAGGCAGCCCTGCGCGCCGCACTGAGTACGGATGAGAGGGCTGAGGATGAGCATCTACAGCCAGGTGGCCAGGGACCACTGGACGAAGCATCTGCCCAGGGAACTGGCGCAGATGGCCGACCCGGAGAAGTTCTTCCTGAGCAAGGGCAGGGAGATCGAGACGGCGATTCTGGTGGCCGAGGAGGCGCTGGAGAAGACCGTGCCGGCGGCGACGGAGTACGAGCAGCGGGCGGGTCAGCTCAGGCAGATCAGGGCGACCGCGACCGAGATGGTGCTGCGGGACCTGCTGCCGGAGCCCGAGCCGGAGACCGAGGAGCTGCCGACCCTCACGCCGGAGATGCGGGATCTGCTGGCGATGAAGGACGAGGTGTACGACATGTAGGCCGGTTCCGGCCGGACCCGGCCGACGCCGCGACCCGCGGGCCCGTTCAGCGTGCTGCCGCGAACGTCGAGGCGATCCGGGTCCTGAAGCGGCTGGAGCAGGAGAACCGTCCGGCCACCGAGCAGGAGAAGCGCACCCTCGCCCGCTGGAGCGGCTGGGGCTCGGTTCCGATCATGTTCGCGTCGGAGCCGAACGAGAAGGAGCCGCGCTACCAGCAGGGTGGCGCGCGCTTCGGGAAGTTCACGCAGGACCACGCCCGCTGGGCGGAGTACACCGACCTGCGGGCCATGCTCTCGAACGAGCTGACGCCGCTGGAGTGGCAGCAGGCTCGACGCGGCACGCTGTCCATGCACTACACGCCTCAGGGCATCGCCGAGGCCATGTGGGACGGCCTCAAGGCCCTCGGGTTCGAGCGCGGCGACGTTCTGGAGGCCGGGTCCGGGTCGGGCACGTTCTTCGGTGTCTCCCCGCAGGACGCCCGCCTCACGGGCGTCGAGCTCGATCCGACCACGGCACGGATCGCGAAGGCGATCTACCCGGACGTCAACGTCCTGAACGAGAACTTCGCCGAGACGGACGCCCCGGCCGGAACCTTCGACGCGTCCATCGGCAACGTGCCCTTCGCCGCTGTCCCCTTCGGCGATAAGCGCTACCCGTCCGAGTCCCTGCACAACGGCTTCGTCACCAAGGAACTGGCACTGACCCGCCCCGGCGGCGTCACGCTCCTCATCACCTCGCGCCACACCCTGGACTCCAAGGGCGACAAGGCCCGCAAGCAGATCGCGAAGTACGGCGACCTCATTGGCGCCGTCCGCCTGCCGTCCGGCGTCTTCAGCGACGCCGGCACCAGCGTGGTCGCCGACGTCCTCGTCCTGCGTCGCCGTGCCGACGGCCAGGAGCCGGGAGACACCTCCTGGCTGAACGCGCCCGAGCGGAAGGTCGGGGACACCCGAGAGCACGTCAACGCCTACTTCGCTCAGCACCCTGAGCACATCCTGGGCGACCTCACCACCGAGTCGTCGCCGTACGGCCCGCGCCTGACCGTCAAGGGCGATCCGGGCAAGGCGGCCGACCAACTCCGCGACGCCCTTCGCGACATCGCCGAGAAGGCCAAGGAGGACGGCCGCGGCTACGAGCCGCACCCCGACGGAGACGACCGCCTTCCCATCCACCTCCAGACCGCCCGCGAGAAGCACGCCAACGACTGGACCGGCCGCCTCTACGAAGGCGACGACGGCCAGCTCTACCAGCACGTCAACGGCGGCAACCCCGTCGTAGTCGAGCCGTCCGACGGCCAGGCCGACCAACTCCGGGCCCTGATGCAGCTCCGCGACGTCGCCGCCGAACTGCGTGTCCTGGACCGCAAGCGGGAGGAGGACGAGCGGGCCGAGAAGCTGCGTGCCCAGCTTCGCGACCTGCACACCTCGTACGTGCAGCAGTACGGGCCGCTGTCCAAGCCGGGCCAGTTCCGCAGCATGAAGACCGGCGTCCGAGAGGACGGCACGGAGGAGCGCACCCCGACCGCCTGGGGCTACTTCCGCTCCGACCCCGACGCCGGGTCGGTCCTCGCACTGGAGCGCTGGGACGCGGACAAGCAGGAGCCGGTCCTCTCCCGCGTCTTCACCGAGCGGGCCGCCGCCCGTCGGCAGCCGCTCGACCAGACCGACGACCCGAAGACCGCCCTGTCCGCGGTCGTCGCCGCCACCGGCGAGGTCGACCTCGGCGAGATCGCCCGCCTGCTGAACACCGACCCGCAGGACGCCCTGCGGGCCCTGGGCACCGAGGTCTTCACCGACCCGGTCACCGGGCGCCTGGAGCTGGCCGGCGCCTACCTCTCCGGCCCGGTCCGCGACAAGCTCGCCGACGCCCGCCGCGCCGCCGAACGCGATCCTGCGTTCCAGGTCAACGTCGCCGCGCTCGAAGCCGTCCAGCCCACTGACCGCACGATCGGCGAGTTCACGCCCGAGATGGGCGCGCACTGGACGCCGCCCGAGCTGCTTCAGGGGTTCCTGCGCGAGTACCTGGGCGACAAGACGCTCCGAGTCGCCCACGACGACCGCTACGGCTGGATGCTCTACACCGGCCAGGTCCCGAAGGCCAACAACGTCCTGCACGGCGTCGCGGCCAACGAGGAGAAGGGGACCAAGGGCAAGGGTGCGGTCGACATCGCCCGCGCGATCCTCGGCCACGGCTCGCTGACGATCTACCGCGACGACAAGCGGCGGGACGTCGACGAAGAAACGTCCCGCCTGGTGCGGCAGAAGGCCGACCAGATGCGGTCGGAGTTCGCGAAGTACGCCACGGCCAACGCCGACCGCCTCACCCGCCTGACCAACTCCTACAACACGATCATGAACGGGCACGTCGTCCGTTCGTACGACGGCATGAGCCCGTCCCTGGACGGCTTCACCCCGGACCGCGACCCGCACCCGTGGCAGCTGTCCGGCGCCGCCCGCATGCAGTTCGAGCGGTCGGTGATCCTCGCCCACGAAGTCGGCCTGGGCAAGACCTCCACCCTCGTCATGGGCACCCAGGCCCTCAAGGGCTCCGGACAGATCGAGAAGCCGTTCGCCGTCGTCCCCGACCACCTCGCACAGCAGTGGTACGACGAGGCCCGCTACCTCTACCCCAACGCCGAGATCCACCTGATCACGTCGGCCGACCTCGCCGACGGCCGCCGCGACAGCACCCTGGAGTGGCTCCGCGCCAACAAGCCGGACCTCGTCATCTTCACCGAACCCGCTTTCGGGTCGATCAAGATGAGCCCGGAGGCGCAGGAGGAGTACGAGTTCCGCGAGCTGGAGGCTCTGCGAGAACAGCTCGACCGGCAGTACGAGGACGCCACCAACCCGAACCACCCGTTCATCGTCGCCAAGATCGAGCAGCGCATCGCGACGGTCCAGAACAAGATCAGCAAGAACGCCGCGCCCATGCGCACCCCCGGCGCCACGTACTGGGACGACCTCGGGTTCGACTACGCCGTCGTCGACGAAGCCCACCGCTACAAGGGCGTCGGCTTCCGCTCCCGTGAGGGCGGCGGCGACCCCGCGTCCATCCGGGGCGTCGACCTCCACCAGAAGCTGACCGACCTGCACCGGCGGCGCGCCGGCCGCGCCACCGTCACCCTGGCCACCGGCACGCCGCTGTCGAACTCGATCACCGAGCAGTACACGATGCTCGCCCTGGCCGCCCCCTGGGTCCTCGACTCCTACAAGGCCGGTGCCCCCGACCTGTGGGCCGCCACCTTCGGCCGCAAGACCCTCCGCGTCGAGAACGCGCCCGACGGCTCGGGCCTGCGGGTCGTCGAGCGGTTCAGCGAGTTCCACAACAGGCGCGCCATGAAGACCATGTGGGGCCTGGTCGCGGACACCAAGCGCGCCGACGACGTCGGCATCCCCCGGCCCAAGATCAGGGGCGGGCAGCCGAACCTGGTCATGGTCGACCCGACCAAGGACCAGACCGCCCGGCTGAAGAAGCTGGTCGCCCGTGGCCGCGCGATCCACAACGGCGAGGTCGACCGCTCCCAGGACAACATGCTCGCCGTGTCCAACGAGGGCACATCCGTCGCCCTGGACCCGCGGCTCGTCGACGCCAAGGCCCCGGCCGGCAAGAAGCTCGCCGCCGTCGCCGCCCGCCACGTCGAGCGCTACCACCAGCACAAGGACCGGGTCTACAAGACCCACTACGGCAGCACGGAGGACCACCCGGTCCCCGGCGCCCTCCAGATGATCTTCCTCAACGAGGGCGTCCCGGGCGGCAACAACCGAGGCGACTTCGACGCGTACGCCGAACTGAAGCGACTCATGGTCCAGGGCGGCATACCCGCCGACAAGATCGCCTTCGTCCAGGACGCCAAGAAGTCCGGCAAGCCCGAGCACCTGGCCGAGCTCTTCCGCCGCGCCCGGGACGGCGAGGTCTCCGTCCTCATCGGCTCCAGCAGCGTCGCCGGCACCGGCATGAACGCGCAGAACCGCATGGTCTCCCTCACCCACGTGGACCTGGACTGGGGCGCAGCGCAGATGGAGCAGCGCAACGGCCGCATCCTGCGCTACGGCAACCAGAACGACGAGGTCGAGGTCGACATCTTCGCGACCAAGGGCAGCCTCGACGGCTGGAAGGCCGGATTCGTCGCCTCCAAGGCGGAGGGCCTGGTCGACATCCAGCGCCCTGAGATGGCCGACAGCGACACCCGCGACACCGTCACCGAACTCGACGTCGACTACCCCGACTACGAGACGATGGAAGCGGAGATCGGCGGCAACCCCTACATGAGCCAGCTCATGAAGGCCCGCCGTCAGCTGCGTGACCTGGAGATCGACCAGCACAACGAGGCCGCCGAACGCGTACGGCGCGCCGAGGCACTGGCAGAGCTGGAGCAGGAGACCGCCGACACCCGGGCCGGCATCACCCGCCGCGAGGCGGCGCTGCCCCGCATCCGCGACGTACGCGGGACCTTCAGCATGGCCATCGGCGGCATGCCCTACACGGAGCGCGCCGACGCGGCGGCGGCCCTGCACCGGCAGGTGACCACCCAGCTCCTGGACCACGCCCACGAGGGCGTGAGCCCGTGGAAGACCGTCGGCCAGCTCGGCGGCCTGGACGTCGCCGTGCGAACGGAACGGCGCGCGGACGGGAAGCTCGTCGCCCATGTCGGCTTCCCCGACCTCGCCCGTTCCAGCTTCGAGCGCACCCCGGACGACCTGAAGAAGCGCGGCGCCGGGTCGGGCATGATCACCCGGCTCGCCAACGCGTTGGAGAAGGCCCCCGCCCTCCAGGAGGCCGACCGGCGGCGGCTGCCGGAACTCGACGAGCAGATAGCCCTGCTCCAGTCCGCACAGACCGCTGCCGACCTCACCCCGCAGATCGAGCACGCCCGTGCCCGCGCCAACCTGCTCGACGACATCGTGGGACGGATCGCCGACCTCGACAAGCTGCCGGAGATCGACGAGGACGACCTCGACAAGAAGCTCACCGAGACCCAGCGGCGCAAGATCGTCGAGGAGCGTCGTACGGCCCGTGTACCCCTCCAGGGTGCCGTCGGTGCTGCCGTCCTGACCCTGGAGGAGTTCGACAAGAAGTTCCCCGAACCCGAGCGCCCGGAGCGCCCCCGCGACCGGGGGCAGGAGCAGGTACGGCTTCCGGCCGACGAGGTCGCTCAGGTCCTCGACGCGATCCGCCCCGAGGAGGGTGGTGCCGGCGAAAAGCCGACCGCCCCCGGGGACTCGGACGAGGAATCCCCGCAGCCCCTCGCGGAAGATCTCTCGGAGGAGTCCCAGACGGCAGCGGGCAGCGGTCTCATCGCGGGCCGCTTCCAGTTCGACGAGCCCGTCACCGACCTCGACGGCCAAGGGTGGTACGTCGGCAGCGAGAACGACGACGGCACCGTGAACGTCTCCAACGGCCCGAGCAGCGAGACGTTCCGGCCGGAGGAGCTGACCAGCGCCCGCCAGGACGCCCCGTCTGCCCCGAACGTGCCGGAGATAGCGCCTGAAGGACCCGACGACACGGTCACGCTCGACCGCGACGATGTCGAGCAACAGCTCGAAGCCCTCCGCCCCGCAGGCGACCGCGCACCGTCCTCGATGAGCGAGCAGGAGATCACCGACGAGATCGTCTCCCTGATGGAACGGGAGATGCTGGAAGGTGAGCTGACCGGCGCCGACCGCACGCGAATGGCCGTCCTGGAAGCGGAGAACGACCGCAGAGCCGGGCGCGCCCCGAAAGCTGAGCCCAAGAAGCCCACCCCCGACCCCGTCGATGACGGGGGCCTCTTCGACGTCGCCGCACCCGCCCCGCAGGAGCCGGCCGCCGCCGACCCGGACAACCCGCTCGACCAGCCCGACGATCTGTACGGCACGCCGGACATGTTCGCCGACCACGAGGGCCGGGACACGAGCCGCCTGCGCCCCGTGCAGATGCGCAGCCCGGAGAACCTGTCCGAGGGCGACCGGTACACCGACGCCGACGGTCGTACGCACACGGTGGCCGAACCGCCCAAGCGCACCGGCCGAGGCCGGGTTCGCATCGTGACGGAGGGCGGCGAGGAGCACTTCTACAGCAGGGATGCCGAGCTCCGGCTTCGCTACCCCGACGAGGAGATCGACGACGACGCCCAGGACTCGAACAGCCGGGATGCGTCCGACGAACCCGCCGCCGACGACGCCCAGGGCGGCGCCCCGAACAGCGACGAGAGCGACGAGAGCGACGAGAGCGACGAGGACGAACGACAAGGCCACCGTCGCCGTGACGGCGACCCCGACGGTGCCGCACCGGCCGATGCCCCGGCCGGTGGGTCCGGCGGTCCTTCGCAGCCGGACGTCGACCAGGACGAGGAGGACGACAGCAAGAACGAGGAGGACGGCGCCGACTCCGCAGAGAACAACGAGGAGGACGACGAGCGGCGTCGCCGACGGCGTCGTGGTAACCGCCGGTCCGATGGCCGGGGTCCGAACGGGCCGGGTCTGCCGGGGCTTCCGGGCATCCCGCATCTGCCCGATGTCGACTCGCGTGCCCCCGAGGACGGTGGCACGGCTTCGGAAGGGCCATCCCCCCGCAGGGCGCCTCGCGACGTGCAGGGCCTGCGCGCAGCGTGGAGGCGCGGCGAGGGCCTGATCGCCGAGGAGAACACCCCGGAGCGGCGGGCATTCCTTGCCCAGCTCGCCGACAACCCCACGTTGTCGCTCTCCTCGGGAGGGGGGATCGCCACCTGGACCGACGACACCGCTCCCGATGGGATGCGACGCTGGCACTTCGCCCAGGCGCGCAACGGCGGCCGGTTCGGGGGGATCACCCTCACCGCTCGTACCGCTGACGAGGCTCGGGATCTCGCGGACCTCTTCGAGATCATCACCAGTGCCGGCGGACAGCAGATCGACTGGCACCAGCCGCTCACGACGAGTGCCGTCGCCGGGTGGAGCGACCGCGACGGGCGGACGCTGCCGGAGGCCCTGCGGCACCTGCGCGACCTGTACCAGGACGGCGACGAGCAGGAAGCGGGACTGGTCAAGCCCCTGATCACGCTGCCGGAGGACCTGACCGACTGGACCGACGAAGACCTCGCCGATGCGTGGGGAGCGGGCCTGTCCCCGGCCGACCAGCAGCGCGTCACCGCGGAGATGGACCGGCGAGACGACGCCGACCAGCGTGTCCGTGACGCCCTCCCGGAGACTCCGGCCGCCGACGCTGACGAAGTGCGTCGCCGCGGTGAGGCGATGGACGCGGCGCTCGGGTTCTCTGGCGCCGACGCCACCCGCCGTCCGCTGACGCGCGAGGAGCGGATGCAGCAGGAGTTCGCGGACTGGGACGAGGCCCGCTACCAGGCCGCGATCGAGGCCACCAACGGCTACTTCTACAGCAAGAACAGCCGTCGTCTGCCGCGCGTGAACGAGCGCGATCTGTTCTCCGGGGGCTCGCTCTCCAGGTTCGGTCGCTGGCGTGAGTACGCGAGCGAGGAGCTGATCGACTGGTACGACGCCAACGGAGGCCGCGTCACGTACAACGCCTTCAAGGCCCAGCGGCGCGCCCACGAGAAGATCGAGCGGGAGCAGTACGAGGAGCAGCGGCGCAACGCGAGTCCCATCCCCGAAACCTCGCCGGCTTCGTCCAGCCCTTCTCCGGCCGAGGGGCCGCGCGCGTCCGACGCTGACACCAGCAGCCAGATCGATGTCGACGACATCAGCTTGGCGTCGGCTTCTCCGGGCCGGGAGAGCGAGGAGGAAGGTGCCGCGCGCTTCGGCGGCCCCGAGCAGGTGCGGGCCTTCGTCGAGCGCGCCCAGATACGTGAGGGCGGCGGCGATGGCGTGTTCCAGGTGTGGATGGATGGCCGCAAGATCGGCCACGTCCGCCTCGTCGGCGGGAGCGCGGCCAAGGATTCCACCTGGGACAGCAGCCCCTCTCTCGTCCTTGGTGACGGTGGCATCACCCGTGCCGCGTCGAGGGACTTGGCCGTCGCTGCGCTCGTCGTGCGGGCTCTGCGTACTCCGGTCAGCGCTACCGACCCGAACGGGGACATCTGGGCGACCGTCAGGATGGATCTCGCCGGGCACTATCCGGAGCTTCCGGAGCTGCCCGCGCGGCTGGCCAAGGACCCGGCAGTGCGGGAGCGTTACGAGGGGATCGTCCAGCTCGTCGCGAACTTCCGCACCAGCGAGTTGGTCAGCGGCGACCTGCGCCAGGACATCGACCACGCCAAGGGCGAGTTCGAATGGCTGAGGGACGTCTTGTCCACGCTTCCGGCCAAGCAGCAGAACCGTGACGTGCTCAGGGATCTGGACCGGCGCGTTCTCCTGGCTTCATGGCTCCGTGAGAGTCTGCCTCCCGAGGACCGCGATGAGGCGGGCCGCGCGCCCGACGGCCCCGGGGAGCCGGGCACCTCCCCGAGTAGCACGGACTTCCCCGGAGAGACTACGGGCACTTCGCCGACGGACTCTGACGCCCCTGCCGGCGACATCGGCGAGCAGCGCCACCCGTCCGCTGACAGGACAGGTCGCAGCCGTCCCGAAGCGGAGCAGGGAACCACGCCCGAAGCGGCGCGCGAGGAGAGCGGTCAGGACGCGCGTGCCCGCCAGGACGACGAGGCCGAGGATAGGACGGGGGGCTCGGAAGCGAAGCCCGCCGCCGATCCCGTGTCGAAGCCTGACGAGACCGAGGACCCGGGGGCCCGGCCCGAGCCGAGCGTCGAGCCGGAGCCGGTCGGTGGTCAGCCCGCTCATTGGGCCAGCATCGACCACCTGGCCCCAGGCGACATGGCTCGTATCGACGGGACCACCCGGCGCGGTCGTGCCACCACGCTCGCCGGGTACGTGCTCGACTATCCGGAGCGGGTCACTGTGACCCGCCGGGGCCGCACCGAGGAGATGTGGCGCATCCGGATCGGCGAGTCCCCGGACAGCCTTTCCGGCTCCCGCAGTACCGTCTACACGCCGCTCACTGCCACGGCTGCCCGCGCCGAGGCGCCCGAGTCGTCCGCGCCGGGTACCCCAGTGAGCGGCGCCCAGGGCGAGGTCGCCAGCGGCGATCTTCCGGACCGTATCGCCACCGACTCCACCGGGGCGGGTCTCTTCCCCGGCAGCCACGTAACCGGCGCCGATGGACGCGACGGCACGGTCACGGGCGTCACCGATACCACCGCCAATGTCCGGTGGTCTGACGGCGACACCGATACGGGCGTCGCACCGGCGTCCCTGACCGCTGACGACGCGGACGACCGCCGCCCCGCCGGTTGGACCTCTACCGGCCAGCGGATTCGTCCGGGTCACCTCGTCGCTGACGACGGCGCGCTCCTCGGCCCCGTGGACGAGGCCGACGGAGATCGCATCACGGTCACCACCGCTGACGGCACGGTCACCCGCGATGCCTCGCGCCTGAGCGTGGTCGGCGAAGTCCGCGACGAGACCCCGCAAGAGGCGCCGGTCACAAGCGTCACCCCGCACACGGCTGGGGACACCTCCAAGGGCGACGTCATCGTCCTCGACCTCGACGGCTCCCTGATCACGGTGGAAGTCCGGGACGCGGACCGGGACGGCGACCGGGTCACCCTCGACTACGTCGACATCGCGACGGGCGAGCTCGGCGGTATCGAGATGGACGCCGCCACCGTCATCTCGAAGGCCGAAGGCCCCGACGGCAGCACCCCGGCATTCAGCAACACCGTGCCGGAGGCCGAGGGCGACTTGACCGTGCACGAGCCGCCCGCCGTCCTCGACCCCGTCGCCGGTCCGACCGTCGATCCGGACCTCACGCCGGCAGACCGAGACGTGATCGCCGACCACGGCTCCGCGCCGGAGGACGACCCCGACGCGCAGCAGGCCGTCGCCCGTATCGGGGCCGATCTGCCTGTGACGGACACCCAGGCCAGCGCGCTTGCCGCCCAGCTCCGGGCCAACGGCAACCCCGCTACCCGAGACGGACGGGCGGCGCTGCGCGCCGCTGACCACCTGGACCCGGACAACGCTCCGGAAGGACTCGACCGTCCCCGGCCGTCCACCGCCGCCCAGGTCGGCGAAGGCGACGTCATCGCAATACCCGACGAGCGTCGCGACAACGAGGTCCGCACCTACCGCGTCCTCGACGTCGAGGAGGCTCCCGGCGGCATGCGGAGTCTCTTGCTGGAGGACGAGGACCGGCAGTGGAAGCGTCGCATGGTCCCCGCCAGCATGCCCGTGTGGCAGTTGCCGGAGCCCACCCGCGCCGACGACAGCACCACCCCGGCCGCTACAGCACCGGAGACCCCTGCTCCGCGCGAGCCGAACCCCCCGCTGGCGTCTGTACGCCGCCAGATCATCGCCGAGCACGGCCGCATGATGGCCCTCCGCATCGTCGACGAGGCGGTGGCCGGCACGGAGCAGCCCGGGAGCGTCCACGCACTGCGCGAGCAGATCTCGCTTCGGCTCACGCCGGACGCTCTTCGCGATGCCCGCGAGCAGGCCCGCCGAGAAGCCGGCGCCGCGCTGGACGCCGCCGGGATCACGGGCCGGGACCGAGTTTCAGCTCAGCAGGCCCTTCGCCGTGCGCGGGACAAGGCTCACGACCGGACCGTCCGCGCCGCGCTCCGCACCATCAACGATCTCGAACCCCTCCCCGGTGAGCCTGACGAGGACCTGGCGCAGCGGGTCGCAGGTCTCCTCCGCCTCATCCCCGTCCCCGACGAGCCCGCGCCCGTCCGGCGCCGCAGCGCCCCGTCCGCGCCCGGCACCCGCGCCCAGGGCGGTGGGTCTTCGGAGGCGACGGGGCACGCCGATGACGCCGTGACGTCGCTGCTCCAGCACCTTCAGGACGGCGGCGTTGATCCGGCAGACCTCGATGCGCTGGCCGCATACCTGGCGCGTCAGCTCGACAACGGCAGGCAGGGGACGGCAGAGCGGATCGTCCGCCGTGCCGCGCCGGATGCCTCGAAGCAGCCAGGACTCCTCGCCCGGGCCATGGGACTGCTCTGGCGCCTGGGCCGTCGGCTCGTCGAGCTGGTGAAGGCCGCGGCCCGGAAGATCGCCGAGCTGTGGCGCAGCAGCCGTGACCGTTTGTCCCGTCTTCGGGCCTTCCTGAACCGCATGGTGACCCGTGTACGGGACTGGCCCGAGTCCCGGCGTCTGGCCCGCCTCCATGCCGCGCTGGATCTGCCGGACGTCGAGGGTGACTCGCTGGCCTCCCGCGTGTTCCAGTGGGCCAACTTGCTTCCGGAACCCGGTCAGTTCGGCCGTAGGGAGCGCAGTGCGTCGTGGTGGAAGCCGACCACGTGGGCGCAGCTTGCCGCTGGTCGGCTGCCCGGCCGTGCCACCGGCCGCCGCTCCGCGCCCGACCGGGCTTCCGACAACGGGCCGGGACTCGCCGCCCTGCGGCACCTCGCGGCCGTACGTGCTGCTGGCGCGGACGTCGACCGGGACGTGACCCGCCGCCTGTCCACCCTGCTGGGCGACGACTTCGGCGACGACCCGCACAGCACGCTCCAGCACGCGGACGACTACCTGACGGCCGCGGAGCACCGTCTGCTCAACCTTCAGGCGGCCCGGACCACGGCGCTGGACCCCGACGTCGAGGTAGAGATCGCTGCCGCGCGGATGGAGGTCGCCACCGCACGGCGCGAGTGGGAGGACCTGCGGCGCCAGTACGCCGCAGCGGTTCCCGAAGCGGTCGCCGGGGCGTTGGCCGGCATACGGGACCTCGGCCCTGAGGGCACGGCGGGGTTCGTGTTCGGTCCCGACACCGTTCCTGATGCCGAGCGCGCCGTCCGCAGGGTGCAGCGGCTTCTTCCTCGGGACTGGCTGAGCAATCCGGGTGTGCGACGTCTGACCGCGACCAGCGGAGACGGCGGCCAGTACGAGCCCGGCGTCGGCCGCGCCACGGTCGCTGACCTCGGAGACGAAGGCAACGGCACGGCCGCTCACGCTCTGGGACAGCACCTGGTCGCGCACATCCCGGACCTGGAAATGGCGGCGCAGATGTACTGGTTCACGCGGACGCACTCGGGCCGCCCCGGTGCCCGCGTCCGCAACGCCTCGGGGCTCAGCCGTCTCCTGGCCGAGCAGCAGACGCAGAGGACCACGGGTGACACCATCGCTCGCTCGATGCAGGCCATGTTCACCGGGGACTGGTACGAGGACGACGACTTGAGGGCGTTCCTCCTTGGCCTGCTGGCCACCCGATAGAAGGGGTAACGATGTTGGTCACTGGTCGCTTTGATGATGGTTCCGCCTATCAGGTGCGGGTCACCGGAGACGCGGAGCGGCCGGTGATCGGCTCCGTGCGTGCGGCTGCGCTCGTCGAACTGCACGCGGGCAAGCCGATCCTGCTCACGCCCACCGGGCCCCAGCGCACCGTCGCCGGGAACGACGTCCAGTCGGTGCGCGCCGTGCTCGGGCGGCACACCACCGTGCTCGACTCCGCGCCGTAAGGAGGTCCCTGGTGAGCGCAGGACACTAGGGGGCGGCCGTCCTCACCCTGCCCGGCGTGATCAGATACGGATTCGCGATCAAGGCGCTCCCAAAAAGCGGCAAGCCGTTCGGCGACGAGGAGGACCAGGACGACACCCCTGAGCTGGAAAACGGCCCGCTTCCCGAGGACGGCGCGCCAGCGTCAGCCGGGGCCGCCGTGTCCGAGCCGAATGCTTCGTCATCGGGTGTGGAGGGCGACACAGAGGCAGCCGAGGAGCCGCCGCTCGACGAGACCGGACCCGAGCCGGACGATCGCTCCTCGTCGACGGACGGTGATGCCGCAGCCGGTCCCGAGAGCGACGCGCGCCCCTGGTCGGGCGATCCGTACGATGAAGGCGACGAGACGGACCCCGCCGATGCCTTCGCCGCGTACAAGGGCCCAGGCGGCGAGGAGGCATGGCTCGATCAGGCTCCGGACGGCACACTGACGGGGTGGGTCAGGGATGAGACTGGCCAGGTGTGGCGGTACACAGATCCGAGCGTGTGGGCCATCGACGTCGACGACGCCCCGATGACCCGCACCCACAGTCAGGCCACCGCCGGGCCGCCGCCGGACGAGCACGGCGGCCAAGACCCCCTGTTCCCGCCGACGCGATAGGAGCCCTCAGCAGTGCAGCTCAACCGCCAGACCGCCTGGAAGCTGATGCAGGAGGGGAAGGACGCGTTCGCGCAGGGAGACCCGGGCGACGCCTGTCCCTACGACGCCCGCAGCGCCGACGCCGAGCAGCAGTTCGGCGCCTGGTACTGGAGCCGCGGATGGTCCGATGCTCGCACTGCCGCCGAAGCCGCCGTCCCGGAGTCAGACGTCGAAGTGGCTCGGTAGAAGGGCTCACGCAGCCGGGGAGTGCCCGGCCGCCATGAACCCCTTCCCGTCGGGCGCCCGCCGCAAAAGACCGCTCTCCTCCAGGCGCAGCACGCACACCGCCAGGCTCATCGCCTCCCGCACCGTGCCGATCAGCAGGAGCTCGCCGATCTCCTGCAGACGGGCAGGCGCGCCGGGCACGGTCCCGAGCATGCGCTTCACATCCTCGGTGTACGTGTACGAGGCGTTGATCTCGTGCTCCGTGAGCATGTCCTGCCAGTGGAAGCCGTCTTCGGCGGGCTCCTGGCTGCTGAGCTCGTCCCAGTCGCTGGGCTCGGGGGCGGTGTCGAGGCGGAGCATGTGCAAGCTCATGGTCGGGGTGGCCTTTCGGGTACGGGCGGACGGGTGCACACCATCGGAGCCGGTGCTTCTCGCACCGGGCTCGGGCGTGTCCAGTTGTTGCGATCCTCGGCCCGTACAGGCCGCCACTGCGGGGCTCGCCCCGCTGCGCACAGCCTAGTACGCGCAGGCCCGCGACGGCGGCGCACCGCAGGACAGTAACCAGGCCGGCACTGCACGGTCCGCGGCGGCCATTCGTCCAGCCGCCGAAGGAACACCACTGTGCCGACCGCGCCCGCGCCCCGCGCGCCTGCGTCACGTAAGGGCATCTGCCGCGCCATTTTCGCCGTGACCGGAGTCGTCGACGAGGTCGCCGACTTGATCGTTCCGGGAGCTTTCGCGCACACCCTGGCGACCAGACCTGTGAAAACGGTTTGGCACCACGCGTGGACGGACCCCATCGGCGTGGTTCTGGAGATCACCGAGTGGCGACCGGGCGATGCGCGGTTCGCCTCGATTCCGAACTGGCCGGCGGAGGCCGGGGCGCTGGTCGCGACCATCCAGTTCAACCTGAGGACCCAGCGGGGCCGCGACGTCTACGAGCAGGTCCGCCAGTGGCACGAGCACGGCGAAGCCCAGTTCAGCATCGGCTACCGCGTGCCCCCGAGCGGAGCCACGAAGCGGTCGGACGGGGTTCGGGTGATCCACAAGCTCGACCTCTACGAGGTCTCCCCCGTCCTTCATGGCGCGCACCCGATGACCCGGTCCTTGGAGGTCAAGGCCGATGGTGGCGCCACGGAGTTGGAGCACAAGACGACAGCGGGCGGGCACCTCGACTTCAAGGCCGCCGAGCGGCAGGTTGGTCGCGGGGCGATGGTCGCGCTGTACGTGCCTGGCGAGATCGCGGGCAGGATCGCCCACCCGGACGGCACCTTTGCACGGGACCTGCACATCACGCTGGCCTATCTCGGCGACGCCGAGCGGCTTCCCGGCCACCCTGACGACCTCGCCGACCTCGTGGCCGCAGCCCTTGAAGGCGCGAGCCCCGTGGAGGGGAAGATCGGGGGGATCGGCCGGTTCCCGGACACGGGCGACGGCGAGCCGGTCTTCGTGCCGGTCGACGTGCCGGGGTTGGCGTCGCTGCGCCAGCGGATCGTGGACGCGATCGAGTCGTCCCCGCTCGCTTCCTCGCTGAACGTCGACCACGACTTCACGCCGCACATCACGCTCGGGTACGGCCTGCCGCTGGACACCGTGCCCACCCCGTCCATCCCGGTCGCCTTCGACACCGTGCACGTCGTACGAGGACCGGACTCGACTCCCATCCGCTTGCTCGGCCCTCTCACTGCCGATGCTCACACCGAGCCGACCGTGACAGAGCCACGTTTCGCCTCTCCGGCCCCAGCTGAGGAGAAGTCCGCGCACCAGGCCGTCCGCCAGGCTCTGGCTGCGCCCCGCTGGGCCCGCGCGAGCGCCCACGCCGCCGTCCTCGAAGCCAAGTCCCGTATCCCCACAGGAGTTCCCGTGTCGCCTCTCCAGCCTCTTCCCGCCTCCTACGAGGACATCCGCGAGCAGGTCAGCGATGCCGTCCACGGCCTGCTCGCCTCTGAGGACGGCACCTGGTGCTGCGTCGAGGCGACCTACCCGGACCGGGTCATCGTCTCCGTCCACCAGGGTGACTCGGGCGCTCGAACCTACGCCGTCCCGTACAGCATGTCCGGCACGGAGATAGCCCTCGAAACGCCCCAGCCCGTCGCGCTGGCCACCGTGGTGATCCCCGACGAGGGATCGGTACGCCCTGCCGACAGCGCCGAGACAGCCGACAGCCTCCTCGTCCGCCCCACCCTGCGCGCGCTCGCGGAGGCGACCTCCCGCGTCCAGGCCGCGGACGCCTCTGAGCAACTGGAGCCCGTACGGGCCTCGGTGAGCAGCCTCCTCAGCGCCCTGTCCGCCAAGGGCCTCGACCTCACCGCCGAGGACGATGAGGAAGGCCCTGTCGGGGAACGGCTCCCCGCCAGCGGCTCGGCAGCCGTGGCCGGCAACGGCATCGACCTGTGGGACGACCCATACGACGAACCTCACGATGTCGACGAGGACGAGGACGAGTCCGAGAACGGCGACAACGCCGAGGAAGAGGTCGACGAGATGGGCGCGACCGTTCATCTCGACGCGACAGAGGTAAAGGCGCGCCTGGCCGCGATCCAGCTCTAGCGCGATCCAGCTCCACGGTCCCTCGAACCCTCCACTGAAAGGAGTTTCCGCAGGTCAGACCCTTTCGACGCGACATTAGGGGCCTCCTCTCTCTCCAATACCCGGCGTTGTCGGGTCGTCCCGGTGCTGGCCGGGCGAGCGACGCACGTCAACCGCCCCCCAGCACGTGGAGAGAGCAGCCGAGATGGCTGAGAGCAAGTCCCTGATCAACAACCTCCGCCAGCAGCTCGCCGAGAAGTCGGCGGAGGCCGAACGAATCAGCCGCACCTTCAAGGTCGAGGACAACGGCGGCTTCGTCGTTTCGACCGAGCAGGCCACGGCCTTCAAGAAGATCTCCAACGAGGCAATGGAGCTCAAGCAGCTCCTCGCCGACGCGGAGGGTATGAGCGAGGTGAAGCAGTACCTCGACGAGCCCGACGGCCCGTCCTCCGCCGGGCAGTTCTACGGCCAGCAGCCCGCGCACGGCGGCATGGAGGGCAAGAGCCTCGGTGACCTGTTCGTCGAGAGCGACGCGTACAAGAACGCGGCCCAGGCCGGCTTCCGTGACCGCCCGTATGTGAGGGCGGAGATGGAGGGGAAGTCGATCTTCAGCCTGTCTGGCGGCACCGTCACGCACCAGACGCTCGGGTCCGCGCAGAACCTCGGGATCGCCGAGCGCGAGTACCGCAAGATGCACATTCGGGATCTCTTCCCGAAGAGCTCCACCAAGCAGTCCGTCCTCTACGGAGCCCGCGAGACCGGGTGGACCAACAACGCCAAGCAGGTGAAGGAACGTTACGGCGCCGACGGCTCCAGCCCGGCGACCGGAGCGGACACCGACACCTGGGGCCGCGCACCGCGATCGAAGCTGGCCCTAGTGCCTGTCATGTACCCGATCAGCGAAATTGCCCATCTGCTCGACGCGCATAAGAATATTCTTTCCGACGAGCCGCGACTGAAGACATTCATTAACTCTCGAATGGTTGAGGGTGTGAAGTATCAGGAGGACTGGGACCTCCTGCACTCTGTCGGTGACGGCCAGTCCCTGACGGGCATCTTCAACACGCCCGGGGTCCAGCAGTACCGAGGGCTCGCGACCGACAAGTACAGCGTGCAGATACGCCGCAGCATCACCAAGGCGCTGCTAGCCGAGTACGACCCCACGGGCATCGTCCTGTCTCCGACGATGTGGGAGCACGTGGAGGTGGAGGAGGACGACACGGGCGCTTTCCGCGTCGCCCTCCAGATCGCGGTCGGCGCGACCAAGCGCGTCTGGAGGCTGGACGTCGTCGAGACGACCGCGATGGCCGACGAGCAGTTCCTCGTGGGCGCCTTCGGTCTCGGCGCCCAGCTCCACGACCGGGAGTCCGTCTCTGTCACGGTCAGCACCGAGAACGGCGAGAACGTGGAGAAGGGCTTGGTGACGTTCCGAGCGGACGAGCGGGTCGCGCTCGAAATCCCTCGCCCGGAGAGCTTCGTGATCGGCACCTGGACCGCTCCCGCCGGCTGATCCCACCCGACAGAGGGGGCGCCGCACGGACTTCGTTGGCGCCCCCTCCTCGAACTCGCCCACATCAGCAACTCACAGGGGAACGCGCGTGTCGATCACCGCACTTGATGGCCTCGAAGCCGAACTCGCCGCTCTTCCGCAGGCATCGACTACTCGGAAGGGCCCGCCGTGCACCGTCGGGGCGACCCTGTCCAGCATCGCCCCCGAGACCGCAGAGACGCTGCGCCGAATACTCGACACCGCCACCGTGACCTCGACCGCCATCGCGGCCGTCCTGAGCCAGCACGGTCCCGCCGTCGCCTCGAACACCGTGGCGCGGCATCGGCGCCGGGGCCAGCCGAACGGGTGCAGGTGCCCCCGATGACCCTCTCGCAGGACCTCACCGCACTGCTCCAGCCGGTCACCTCCGCCCAAGCCCGACCGAGCGAAGTGCTGCACCCTGCCGCGCCCGCTCCCCGCGGGTGGGAGGCGGGTGTGCGCTACGAGCCCGGCGGCACGATGGTCGTCACCGCCCCGCCGACCGAGCACCCTCCCAGCAATGCGGATGACTGGCAGACCCGAGTCGAAGACCTCGGGCTCGCCATCCCGGACGGCTGGCGTGTACGCCTCGTCGAAGCACGTCACGACCCGGCAGCCTGGCACCGAGACAAGCAGGGAGACGACGCTGTCACCCGGCCCGTATGGAGATGCCGGTACGTAATCGAGCCCGCTTCCCCGTCGTGGATGTCCGCAGACGATGTCGATGCGCTCGTACGCGATGCGCTTCGCCGTCGCCGGAAGTCCCGTCCGAATGCTGATGCCGGCGAGCGTGCCCTCGTCGTGGTCTACGCCGACGCCCAGGCCGGCAAGGTCGGCAAGGATGGCGGAACGCCAGAGCTGGTCCGACGAGTTGCCGACCGACTCGACCGACTCGACGACCACGTCCGCGACTTGAAGGCCATCGGCCAGGGACCGACGGCCGCCTACTGGATGGACGCCGGAGACTGCGTCGAGAACTACGAGAACACCGGCCAGCAGGCGTACACCAACGACCTGGCCATGACGGAGATGATCCGCGTACACAGACGGATCACCTTCGAGGGCCTGGACCGACTGGCCGGAAGGTTCGACCGGGTGGTGGCCGCTACCTGTGGCTCCAACCACGGCCGGGTGCGCCGCGGCCGGGAAGCTGTCGGCCCGCCGAGCGACGACTGGGGCATCGAGGTGATGTCGCAGGTCGCCGACGCCTACGCCCGCAACGTCGACGCCTTCGGACACGTCTCCTTCGTACTGCCGGAGAAGTGGCGCGAGACCGTGAGCCTGGACGTCGCCGGAACCACGGTCGGGCTCGCCCACGGGCACCAGTATCCCCGCCCCGACAAGGCCGCCGACTGGTGGCGCTCTCAGTCCTTCGGACGGCAGGCCGTCGCCGACGCCGCCATCCTCGTCACCGGCCACTTCCACCACTTCCGGGCTCAGCAACTCGGGTCTGGGCGTCTGTGGATTCAGGCCCCGACGCTCGACAACGGATCCGACTGGTACACGGCCCGCTCAGGCGAGGTCTCGACCTCCGGGCTCTTGGTATTCAGCGTCGGCCCCACCGGCTGGGACCACCTCCGCCTGCTTTGAGCGCCGGGACGGACGCGACTCAAGGCTCCCTCCCCGCGCACCCTTCTACCCCCACCACCTGAAGGAAGGACCGCATGGGTCTGTATCGCAAGGACGGCAGCCGCATCACCAAGGCGGCTCTCCCCGTCACACTCCTCGACGACCCGCTCGTCACCGTCACAGCGGACATCTACCAGTCGGAGCCGTACGGGCGAGGAGACATGCAGCCGGAGGGCTCGAAGCGTTTCCTGCTCTACCCCGCAGGATGCGTCGTGCGGCGTTCCGTACTCGACCGGCTGTTCACCCCCGCCGCGATCTCCAGCATCAGCCCGGCCAAGGGACCGGCCACCGGTGGCACCGTCATCACAATCAAGGGCGACGCCCTGGACGGCGTCACTGCCGTCTCCTTCGGAGGTAAGCCCGGTACCGAACTTCGAGTTCGTTCGGCCACGGAACTCTCGGTGAAGACGCCCAGCGCCACTTCCGGTGCCGTCACCGTCGACCTCGCGGACGACGCCGGCGCCGTATCCAAGGCCAACGCCTACACCTACGAGGCGTAGCCGCCGGGGGCCCGATCGGGCCCCCGGTTCCACGCGACACAAGCCAGGCAGAAGCGGCAGGGTGCGCGCGATCGGATCGACCGCTTGAGGAGACCCATGGCCACCACCCGCACTCGCAAGACCGCGCCCAAGACGGCTGACGCCAGCCCGACCGGCGACGCGGCCACCAAGCCCGCCACCGCGCCGGAACCGGCTGCCATCCCGGACGCCGCCCCTCTTGAGCCGCCGCTCGTCGAGGAGGCACCGGAGCCCCCGGCACCGGACCCCTACGTCACCCCGACCGAAGTCATCCCCGACGACCAGCACCTAGCGGAGGTCATCCTCGACGACGCGACGGGCCAGCCGCCCGCTGACCTCGACAAGGTCTTCGTGCCGCTCACGCCCCTCGGGTCCGCGCTCTCGTGCACGATCCGGCTGGTCGAGCAGACGTACCTCGGCCCCCATCGCACCCCCGTCGTACGTCTCCTCCAGCCCAAGGGCGCCGTGGTCTCCGAGAACATCGCCACCCGCATCCTCAGGCGCCTCGAAGAGCAGGCGGGCAGCACCGTCACGAACGCGTAGGCGGCCCGGATGTCGGTCTACGACCACAGGCCCCTGTGGGCCGGGGCGCACTGCGACCCGGCCCTCGCCGGGGGAACGGTCAGTCGTCTCGATCTCTACGCCTCCCCGGACCGGTCCGGGGAGCCCACCGCCTCCGTCTCCCCTGCCGTCCGGCTCCGGACAGGCATCTATCGATTCGTCCTTCCGTCCCTTCCGGCCGGCAGGTATTGGGGAACAGTCACCTTCACCCCGAACTCAGCCGCGCGGGCCGTGACCGACACCTCCGTGATGCTCGACCTGCCGACCGGGCAGGGACTCGTGGCATCACCCGAAGCCGTCGCCGATGCCCTCGGCCTTCCACTGCCGCTGACACCCGCGCAGCGCACGACGTACGAGATGGAGATCCGCGACGCGCAGGCCGACGTATCCGCCTACCTCAATCGGCCTATCGTCCCGACGCTGACCACCCTCCGCGGACTCCGTCCTCACGGATCCGGGGACCTGGACGACGCAGCCACGTGGGCACTCGATCTCGACGACATCGCCTTGGTCGAGTCCTACCGCGCCGCTCCGGACGGCACGTACGACGTGGACCTCCTCGTCGGGCTTCACGGTGCCCACGAGGAAGCCGTCGTGCGGTACGTCGTCGCGCACGCCGCCGAAGCCATCCGGCAGCGCCCCGACAGCAACGGCGCGGCGGGGCGCCGGGTGTCCTCGGTAAGCGCCGAGGGGCAGTCCGTCTCGTACGAGTCGACGCCGGCCACCGGGCAGGCCGGTGCGCCCCCGGTGATCGGGAGCCTCAACCGGCTTCGCCGTCTGACCTTCCAGCCTGTCCGCCGTCCAGCTCGCGCCCCGTGGCCGTACTCCTCCAGCCGCACCCGCCCGTGGTTCTGACGAAAGGAGGACCGTGGCCGTCGTACTGCCCAACCGGATACTGACCCTGTGCCCGCTCACCCACCCCTGGGAGCGGGATGCGAACGGTGTCCCCGTCCCACCGAACCCCTATACCGCCCCGGCACCGCGAGGCACGTGGCCCGGCGGCGCCGCCGAACAGCCCGACGCCGCATGGTCCCTGCGTCTGGACCCTGCTGCCTGGCCGGTAGAGCCCGGCGACATCGTCCGTGACGAGACGGGAACGACGTGGACCGTGGCGACAGCCCGCCTCCACCGGGTCCCTGGCTGCCCGGCCGTCGACTACGTCCAGGTGAGCGCGACGCTGAACCCGCCGAAGGTGCCCTGATGGCGAAGTTCACCGTCAATCCGGCACTCGAAGCCATGCTCGCGCGGATGGTCGCCCCGCACGTGCAGCGCATCGCCTTCCAGGTCGAGATCGAGGCGAAGCGACTGGCGCCGGCGACGAAGCGATGGATCACGATGGCCGACGATCAGGTGCGCCCGACGCACGCCAAGATGCAAGGCCAGCTCGTACCGGCCAACCTCCGTTTCTCCGTCCCGTCGATGGACTGGGACCGACAGCACCGAGGAGTGGGCCGTGCCACGTACATGAAGTCGCCGCGCGACCAGACCTCCCGGGCGGTCGCGAACCTGAAGAACTGCCGCTGCACCGTCTCCCTCGATCCCGAGGGCATCGCGCGGAACATCACTACCGGCCAGCCGGTCATCTCGGGGAAGAAGGTCACCGTCACCGTGACCGCCCGAACCCCCATGGTGGTCGAAGCCGAGGTCGGAACCGTCTACCCGGATGGCCTGACCGCCGAGGGGACGCACTTCATGGCCCGCGCTGCCGCCGCCGTCGCCGCCCGAACGTGAGCACCCCGAAGGACCACGCGACGCTAGGTGACTCGACCACCCATGGTGCGCGCCATGACGACCAAGACCACCAAGACCCCGCCCACGAGCCCGGAGGCCGACGCCACGGCCACCGCCACGCAGGCCCGGCCGACTGAGCTGATCACCCTCTCCCACCACTTGAACATCAGCGGCACCGAGTACCAGCCGGGCTCCCGAATCCGGGTCGACGCCGACTACGCCCGCCGCCTCCGCCGGCAGGGCTACGTAGCCCGCGGCTGATGGGCCTCAACCTGGCCTCGGCTGACCCCGTCTCGGCACTGCTGCCATGGCTCCAGCAGCACCCGGCGGTGACGGCGGCCCTCAGCGGCCCTGACCGCGTGTCCGGCATTGCCGAGGCCCCGTGGCCGCACCTGCGTGTGAGCCACGGGCCGGGCGGGGACCTGCGGACTCTGACCTGGGCCACCGAGCCGGAGGTCACGCTGGAGGTGTACGGCGACCCGGGCGGATGGCCAGGACAGGCCGAGCTCCGCCGCATCCTGCTCACCTGCGCGATCGCCGCTGCTGAGCTGCCCGAAGCGCCGCACCGCACCGGACAGCCTGTCGTCAGCGGCGTTCGTCCGTCCGGAACGCTGGTGTGGTCGCCGCTTGTCGACGGTCAACCGCGATGGGTGATGGGCCTGTTGATCTGCATGCACCCTTGAGAAGGAAGTGACCGTACTGAGGCGCCTCGGCGGGCGGGCTCTGAGGGCCCGCTCGCCGAAGCCGTGGTTCAAACCTGCTGCCGGCTGTCCTCGACAGCCCTTTCAGCCAGGTCGTCGACGGGCGGGGGGACCTCGGGGCCAAAGCTCCGCGCGACCCGGAGGAGGGCACGATGGATCTTCGGGGACCAGAACGCCCAGGCCAGCTTGCCAAGGGGCGGTCCGAAGATCACCGCGGCAATGCCGAGGACGATGGCGACGGGGCCGCTCTCGGGAACGACATCCATCAGGGCATGGGGCAGGGTCGGCTTCTGCATGAGTTCTCCGTGGGGTTGGCCTGGGTCAGCCAGCCCCGTGGACGGAGGTCAGGCAGCCAAGGCGAGTTCGAACGGGTCGCGGAAGGACGCGCCTGCCGTCGGAGGGCGCGGAACGATCGCGCACCTGAGGCGGGTGAGGCCACACGGGCTGCACTCATGGACGAAGGGGCCGTGTTCGTCGAGAACGCTCAGCACGCCCAGCTGAAGCAGGACGGCGTTCTCCAGGAGGTCGGCCCACGCCTCGTGGGCGCGCGCCTCCCTCGCCATACCCGTCAGGGCGTCGTGCAGGGCCTCATGGGCAGCGGCCAGCCGCTGCGCCGCGCGTTCGCGTGCATCGCCGAAGGACGGCTCGTTGCCAGAAAGGGTTCCCTGCACTCCCCATTCGGGCGCCAGGCCGGGAACACCGTTGAACCTAGGGCGATCTTGAGCAGGGAATTCAGGCCCAACAGCCCTACGGGCCTCCATCGCCTCGGCGAGCGCCCTACCGAAGCGTCCAGCTCTGTCGATCCGATGTGCTTCCTCGCGGTGTCGCCTGGCCTGAGCTAGGAAGACCACCTGGTTGCTCTTGCCGGACCCGGCACTCCACATGATCAAGTCGGCAGACGATCCGGTTCCCGCGCCCCAGACCCTCGGGATGACCTGCTGAACAGTGTCGATCTCATCCACGAGGACAGCCATGGCAGACGCGTAGCTCGCCTCCACCAACTGACTTCCCTCGTCTGCCGTCACGGCACGAACTCTACTCCGCGTCCCCACGGGCGCGGCCGACTTGCGCCCCATCGCGGTCAGCATCCGCCGTGACGAGCACGCGACGCTAAGCATCTGCGCTCCCCAAGGTGCCGGGCCCGACTACCGGACCCAGGGAGCAGCACCTCATGGCTGGCGAGACCGCCAACAACAACCAGATCCTCATCCCGTCCCTCACCCGCGTTTGGCTCGCCCTCGTCGGCACCGCCGCGCCGGCCGACGCCACCGTGGCGATGCCCGCCGGATGGCGCGCTGTGGGTCTCACCACGGAGGATTCGCTCAAGTTCAACTCGGAGCCCAACTTCGAGCAGGTGCGCAGCGCGCAGAGCAGCTACCCGACCCGCACCTTCCAGACGCAGGACGCCTCGACGATCGAGGTGGACCTCCAGCAGTGGAGTGGTGACAACTTCCGGGCGGTGTACGGCGGCGGTGAGATCACCGAGATCACGGCCGCCGACACGAAGAAGCACTACCGCTTCACGCCGCCCAGGATCGGTGGCCGCACCGAGGTTGCCGCGTGCATCGAGGTGATCGACGGCGGCAAGCACTACCGGTACATGATTCCGCGCTCGATGCAGATGGAGGGCGTGAGCAAGGACCTCGCCAAGACGAAGGAATCGGTCCTCCCTCTCCGTCTCGCCGTGCAGGGCGGCGACGAGACCGACGCCTGGTACGTGATCACGAACGACCCCGCTTTCGCCCCGGCTGCTTGACCTCTCGCGGCAGCGCGCGACGCAAGCCAGTCCGGCTTGCCAGTGTCCGCGCGCTGCCGCACCCCGCGACTCAGCACGCACACGAGAGGCCCGCACCATGTCCTTCGTCATCGACCTCGACGCCGCCGCGCGCCGCGAGGCCAAGCACCCGCACGGCATCCCGGTCGTGTTCGGCGGCGAGCAGTTCCTGTACCCGGCCGAACTGCCGGCGAAGGCCCTCGACCCGCTCCTCGCCGACGAGCTCGACCTCGTCGGTCTGCTGCGCGACATCTTCGACGCGAGCGAGAACCCGACCGCCGCCACCATCATCGACCTCCTGTTCAAGCGCTCGCGGCTGCCGCGCCAGTTCGTCGAGGCGATCTACCAGGTGCACCGAACCCTGCTGGGCGCGGAGCAGTACGCGCGGTTCGAGGATCTGAACCCGTCGGTCGCCACGTACGTCCGCGTCACCGTCGCCCTCGTCAAGGTGTACGGCCTGGACCTGGGAAAGTCCTTCGGGCTGGTCAGCTCCTCCGAGACCGATGGGGAGACGTCGAGTCCGACCTCGCACGCTTCTACCGCATCGATGCCCGCGGAATCTGGCGCGAGCCCGGAGAACCCGGCTTCCTCGGACTGAGGCGCCTGACCGTCCTGGTCGACGGCCTCCCCGAGGACTCCCGCACCCGATCCGGCCCGATCGACGGCTGGACCAAGGAGACCGAACTCCTCGCGCAGCTGATCGAAGAGGTCAGCATCCTGGCGGCCGACCGGCGACGAGCAGAGCCGACGTCCATCCCTCGCCCGTACAACCCTGCCGACACCGCCTCGAAGCGGGCCGGCAGCCCGCCGCAGCAGTCCTCCCCGGGCACGGGGCACAAGACGATGCTCGCGGCGGCGATGCAGAGAGGTATGGTCCGCAGTGCCTGAGGGCCTTCAGGCTGGCCGCCTGGACGTGCCGGTCGTCGCCGACCTCAACGGCTTCGCCCGCACGCTGCGCAGAAAGGTCGAGGCCGCCGCCGAAGGCTTGGCCGTCAAGGTCAAGATCAAGGTCGACGCCAAGCACCTCCGCAGGAAGCTCGACGACGCCGTCAAGGAGGCGTCGAAGGGGCTCTCCGCGAAGGTCAAGGTCAAGCTCGACGACCGGCGGCTTCGCGCCGAGCTGGACACCATCGTCCAGCAGGTCGGCGACACCGACGTCCGCGTCCCGGTCACCGCCGACGACGAAGCGGACGGCGGGCGTCGGGGCGGCCTGCTGGACCGAATCCGCGCGCTGATCCAGGGTGCGCAAGGGGAGGCCGACCGCACCCCGGTCGACGTACCGGTCCAGATGCGGATGCCGCGTGGCCGGGGTTCACTGCGGACGCTGCTCTTCGGCTCCCTCCTTTCCGTCGCTCAGCCCGCAGTGGCCGCGCTGGGCCAGTACGCGGCGGGACTGACCGCGCTGGTCTCGGCCGCCGCGCCGGCCGTCGGCGTCCTTGGGGCACTCCCCGGCCTCATCACCGCAACCGGCACAGCGGCTATCGGCACGGTGGTGGCCTTCAAGGGCTTTGGGGAGGCCCTGAAGCAGACCTTCAAGGCCCAGCAGCAGGCAGCGGCCGACGGCAAGGTCACCGAGGCCCAGCAGAAGGCCCTGGAGCAGGCTCTCGACGGCTTGTCGGGCTCCGCCCGCAAGTCAGTCTCAGCCGTCGCGTCCCTGAGCGGCGCTTGGCGCGAAATGCGCCAATCAGTGCAGGAACGTTTCTTCTCGCAGATCTCGGACGAGATCAAGCCCCTGTCGAGCTCGGTGCTCCCACTGCTGAAGTCCGCGCTCGGCGACAGCGCAGGGCAGATGGGCAACCTGGCCAAGCGCGGTGCCGAGTTCATGCAGTCGGGTCCGTTCCGCGCCGACTTCAAGAAGATCGCCTCAAGCAACAGCACCGTGGTCGGCCACATGGCCGACAGCCTCGCGAACCTCGGCCGCGCCGGCGTCGACCTCCTCGTCACCGCGGGTCCGCTCACCGAGTGGGTGGGCGACGGCATCGAGTCGCTGACCGCGCACGCGCGAGCGTCCGTTCAGGCCGGTCGCGAGACAGGGGCGCTGGCACGCTTCTTCGACAACGCGCGGGAGAAGTCGGCACAGCTCGGCCGCTCGACCTGGAACCTGGTCAAGGGCCTGGGCGGCGTCGGCAGGGCCGCGCAGGACACCGGCAACGCTCTCCTCGATGGCTTCGAGGGCACCACCCTGCGCTTCAGGAGGTGGGCGAACTCGGCCAAGGGCCAGCTGTCGATGAAGCAGTTCTTCAGCGACGCCGCCCCCACGTTCCACGAACTCAACCGCCTGGTCGCCGACTTCGTACGGGGCCTGGGGCGCGCCGCGAAGGACAACGGCGTCACGGACCTCATCCGGCAGATCCGTGTCGAGCTGATGCCGGCCCTGGGCACCTTCTTCGACTCGCTCGGCCAGTCGATCGGGCCCGCAGTGATCAGCCTGGTCTCGAACCTGGCCACCGCGATCGGGAACTTGTCGTCCGCCGGGACTGGCCTCGGCGTTCTCCTCATGGCCTTCAACGGCCTGCTCCACGCATTCAATGCGCTCACCGATGCCTTCCCCCTGCTGAACACGGGCCTCGCCGTCCTCCTGGGCACGGTGCTCGCGCTCAAGGTCATCTCCGGTGTCACGAGCATGCTGAGAGGTTTCGGCACGTCCGTCCTGGCGGCCGCGCAGTCCGCTGCTTCGCTGGGCACGGTCATGCGAGGGACGCCCGGTGCTGTCGGGCCGTCGGTGACCTTGTGGCAGCGGATGGGAGCCGCGTACCGCACCGCCTCCGCCGACGGCGGTCGCCTGACCGGAACGCTGCGCGGCATCGGCGCGGCGAACCGGGTCGCCTCCACCGCCATCGGCGGCATGACCTCCGCACTCGGCGGCCCCCTCGGCATCGCGATAGCCGGTGTGACGATCGGGCTTGGACTGCTCGCGGCGAAGCAGGAGGCCGCTGCCCGTGCGGCAGCCGCGCACGAAGAGCGGATCAGCTCCCTGGCGCAGGCCCTCGCGGACTCCAACGGCCAGATCGACGCGAACGTCCGCGCTCAGGCGGCGCAGTACCTCCAGGACGTGAAGCTGTCCGACGGCAAGGGCAAGCTCGTCGACACCCTCCGCTCGGCCGACGTCACCCTCAAGCAGGTCACCGACGCCTACCTCGACCAGGGCGGCTCGATCGAGGGCCTGGAGACGAAGCTGCGCGGCCTGGCCAAGGAGACCGAGCACTACGTGTCGATGGGTCCCAAGGCCGACGTCCTGAAGATGACCCCCCAGGGCGAGAGGTACCAGGCCGCGGCCGACGCCCTGAAGGGCATGAGCGGTGAACTGGACAAGTCGAAGGCCAAGGCCAAGGAACTGAACGAAGCCGTCAACGGGACGGCGAGCACCGGTTCATCCGCCTACGACAGGCTCCAGTCCGCCGTCCAGGGCTACAGCGACAAGACGAAGAGCGCCGACGAGCGCACCGCCAGCCTGCGCCGCGCGCTCGACGCCCTCAACGGCAACGCGCAGAGCTTCCACGACGCCTCCGCGCAGCTCAACTCGGTGATGCTCCAGATCGACGAGACGATGAAGGGCAACATCGACCGCGCCGAAGGGTGGGGCGCGGCCCTCGTCGACAACGACGGTCTGGTGAACACCAGCACCCGCAACGGTCAGACCCTCAACTCCCAGCTCACCGAACTGCGCGACTCGATGCTCGCCGTCGCAACCCGCGCTCAGGAGGCGTCCGAGCAGGGCATGATGCCCATGTCCGAGGCGATGGACAAGAGCCAGGCAGCCATGGAGCGCGCCCGCGCCAAGGCCATCCAGCTCGCTATGGACATGAACGTCCCCGAGGCTCAGGCGAAGGCCCTCGCGGACCAGATGGGTCTGGTGCCCGAGACCATCACCACGCTGATGACCACCAAGGGCATCCCGGAGTCCACCGCTCAGATCCTCGGGCTGCGCTCGAAGCTCGAAAGCCTCGGTGCCGGCAAGTCGATCACGGTCAAGGCGCCGACCGCGGAGGCCCGTAAGCAGCTCGAACTCCTTGGGTTCTCCGTGCAGAACATGCCTGGCGGGAAGAACGTGCGGATCACCGCACCGACGAAGGGCGCCCGTGCCGACATCGGGGCGCTGGCCACGGACATCGCGAACGCCCCGAACAGGAAGAACGTGACGGTCAACGCGATCATCACGAAGGCGACCGGCGACCTCACCGCGATCCGGAACAAGGTCGCCGAACTGCCGCCCGGCAAGAAGCTGGTGATGGAGGCACCGACCGCGACGGCACAGCAGATGATCAAGGACCTGGGGTTCAAGGTCCGGGACCTCAAGGGCAAGAAGGTCGAGATCAGCGCGCCCACGGGGTCGGCGGTCTCGAACGTCGAGGCTATCCAGCGGAAGATCAACAGCCTCACCGGCAAGACGGTGAACGTGACCGTGAAGTATTCGACGATGGGCAAGCCGTACGTCTCCGAGCACGCGGACGGCGGGATCGTGAAGTACGCCAACGGCGGCATCCGGCTGCTCGGTAACCGCATCAAGGCGTTCTCGAACGGCAGCGAACGGCACGTCGCGCAGATCGCTCGCGCGGGCGAGATGCGGCTATGGGCGGAGCCGGAGACTTACCCCGGCGAGGCGTACATCCCCCTGGCGCCGTCGAAGCGAAAGCGCTCGGAAGAGATCTTGGGCACGGTGGCCGGGTACTTCGGCGGCACGGTGGTCTACCCCGGTCGGAACACCCAGCAGTTCGCGGACGGCGCGGTGCGGCTCCACCAGTCCGCCCGGCCCGCTCCCGCCGCTCGCGCCACGTCCTCCGCCGGCCCCGCACCTGCGCTCGTCGGCGGAGACCTGAACCTGACCATGACGAACGGGGCCACCACCCCGGGAGAGGCGCTGAACGACGCGCTCTTCGAGCTGCGCCGGATCAGGCGAGGAGGTGCGTATGCCTCCGGCTGAGGGCGAGTGGACCCTGTCGTACGGAGGGAACGGGATCATGCCGGGGGCGACGCTCACGTTCGGCTCGCTCCGTACGGGGTACTACCTGCTGGACGAGGTCGACATCGCCTACGGCGACATCGACTCCGGGGACGTGCCGATGCCGCGACAGGACGGCGTCCGCTTCGGTCTCGACTACCGGCCCGGCGCCACTCTGACGTTCGAGATCGGTGTCGACGCCGTAGACCGGGCCAGCACCCGCCTGGGCCGCCACGGCGCCGTGCTCGACCGTGTATCCCTGCTCGCACAGGCATGGGACGCCGAGGCCGTACGCTCCCGCTTCGCGACTCCGGCCGTGCTCTCGACGACGCAGGGCGGGCGCTCGCGCAGGTTCTTCGGCAGGCCCCGGAAGTTCGCCCCGGCGGCCTCCCGACTGACCCGGCAGGGCTATACCCCGGTCGTCGCGAGCTTCGTGTCCGTGGACGGGATCGCGTACGACGACGTCGAGCAGGTAGCCCGGGTCGACCTCAACCCTGCGCCGCACCGCGGCCTGGCCGGCCCGCTCACGACGCCGCTCACGATGACGGGGACGGCGTCGAGTCGCACGCCGGGCGAGATCGTGTTGGGCGGCAACCGCCCGACCTGGCCGGTGATCACGATCCGGGGTCCGATCAGCCAGCCCGTGGTCGAGGTCATCGGCCGATGGAAGCTCGGCCTGAACCTGGCCCTCGGGGCCGGTGAGTACGTCGTCATCGATCCTCGCCCGTGGGCGCGCACGGCTCTGCGCAACGGTGGCGCCTCGGTTGCCGGAGCGATCACCCGGGGTTCACCGCTCATGCCGCAGATGCGCCTGCCCCCGGGGCGTCTGGACATCGTGCTGCGCGGCGCGGACGCCACCGGCACCGCGCACATGACGGTCGCGTGGCGCAACGCCTTCTCGTACATGTAGGCGGCGCATCGAGCCCGCGACACAAGGGGGCCGTCGCGAACACCGTCTGCCCCTGAACGTAAGCAACATGATCAGGGAGGTAGACGGTGGCGTGGGATTCCGTGCCGTGGTTCACCGAAGGCGGCGCCGAGCACTCCAGCGAAGTGGCTAGGCTGCTGGCCTACGCCGCATTCGCCGGCGGGGAGGGCATCGTCGGTTCGGGTGACCTTCAGGTCCGGGCGCTCTCGTCGCCCGCGGCTGCGGTGAACGTCTACCCGGGGGCGTGCGCGATCCTAAACAGGGCGCCGGGCGGCCGGTATCAGGCGTACGCCGCGCGTCTCCCGAGCGCGGACCAGGTGCCGGTTGCCGCGACCGGCGCAGCCAAACGCTCCGATCTGGTGGTGGCCCGGATCGAGAACCCGTATTCGGCCGGAGAGACGTGGCCGCTGCCCGGAGACCCAACGGTCGGCCCGTACATCTACACCCGGATCGTCTCGAACGTTCCAGCGACGACCACGAGCGTCCGGCAAGTCCGTCCCAACGACTCGTCGATCACCCTCGCTCGCATCGACATCCCCGCGAACACGTCCTCCATCACCCAGGCGATGATCAAGGACCTGCGCGAGATGGTGGCTCCCCGCGCTCGGCGACGTCTCTACACGTCCTCGCCGAGCGGAGACCAGAACTGGGCCGGCAACAGCAAGGGACAGTGGGTCGCGTGGCCGCCGGCCGCCCGCTGGACGGTCGAGGTGCCGCCCTGGGCGACGAAAGCCCGGATCATGCTCACGGTCGCGGGGGTGCAGGTGATGCGCGGCGGCGTATGGGGCTCGTCGGCGTGGAAGCTCGGCTCGCTCCAGGGCGAGTCGGTCACGCTCGACACCGGCGCCGGAGACGGCTCCCAGCGCATCCACCTGATCTCGGCTGACACCATCTCCATCCCCTCGTCCATGAGGGGAACGGTCCAGACCCTGTCCGGGATGATCTCGCTCGACGACGACAACGCTGGCGTCTTGCAGGCCGACGTCGCCACGACCTGTGTGCTCGACGTCGACTGGGCGGAGGACCCGACCGAGGACGAAACCTGATGGCCTGGCGGTACATCGCGCAGCGCGCGCTGCCGGAGGCGATCCTCGACTGGGATGTGCCCCTCAGCCTGTCCTCGAACCCGAGGAGAGAGCTGTCCGGCCCCGGTTCGCTCACCGGCACCATCGAGCCGGAGTACGCCCGAATGCGAGGTGCGGACGGGCAGCCGATCCTCCAGGAATGGGCGACGAAGCTGTACCTCGAAGTCGACGGGCATATCCGCTGGGGCGGCATCGTCACGAAGACGAGCTACGAAGGCTCGAAGGCAACCATCCAGGCCGAAGGGCTGTCCTGCTACCCGCACGGCATCCCGTACGAGAGCTACATGATCTCCGGGCAGCTCATCACCCCGAAAGACCCTTTTGCCGGAAAAGATAAAAACCATGACGGCTGGGTCGACGGCAAGAAAGGAACCCAACGCGTTCCTCCGCCACCAAAGCCCTATGGCGGTCCGCGAATTGACGCATTCGACGCCTTCCGGAACATCTGGGCGCACGTCCAAAGCCGCCCGTACGGGAACATCGGCCTCACCATCGACCAGCACGACCACGGCGAGAAACTCGGTGCCGCAGACGGAAGTTCACCGTGGGAGCTGGCGTGGTGGGACAACCCCGACTGCGGCTCCACGCTCGACACCCTCACTCGCACCATCCCCTTTGACTGGCGCGAGGACCATTCCTGGGCCACCTCGGACGGCAACGAGATCTCACACCGCCTCCGCCTCGGCCGACCCCGCCTCGGCGGGAAGCGGCACGACCTGCGGTTCGCCGGCGACGAGAACATAGTCGCCATCGCCCGGCCGGAAGGCATGGGAGACGACTACGCCAACGAAGTCGTAGTCCTAGGCCGCGGTGAGGGTCGCAAGATGGCCCGCGCGCAGATCGCGCGTTTCGACGGACGACTCCGCCGAGTCACCACGGTCACCGACAAGACGCTGGTCTCCCCCACCGCGCTCCGCCGACGGGGCGAACTGGAGCTTGCTGGACGGACAAAGGCCCTTCAGATTCCGTCCATCCAGATCGTCGACCACCCCAACGCGAGGTTCGGCTCCTGGGCACTCGGTGACGACATCCGCGTGCAGGTCCACGTCCCCTGGGTCGGTGACCTCGACGTCTGGCACCGGATCGTCGCCGACGAGATCAGCGCCGACGGCACCGTCACCTTGACCCTCCGCCGTTCCGACTCCTTCCACTACTGAGTTCCAACGACCTCCGGCACCCTCTGGTCCAGCGCGTCTCGGACGAGGCCGCGCAGCCGCCTCCTCTCCGCCTCCACCCGAGCCCTCTGCTCGTGGTTCAAGAGGCTGTTCCGCGCCATCAGGACGTCGTCGATCTCGACGAGGAGAGCTTCCCGTAGATCGACGAGGGCCCCGGCGCGGTCTTCGGTGAGCACCACCTCCGCCCACTCTCCCGACAGGTCGCGCAGGAGCGCGGGCGCGTGCGGCCTGCCTGTAACCCTCGCGTGCAGCTCAGCCAACTCGGACCTGACCCTGGCGACGCCGCTCGCCATCTTGTCCAAAACGGCCCGCTCCTCCACGCGAGCGAGCTCACCGGCAACGCCGAGCGGCGCGTGCTGGACATGGACCCCTTGGAGAAGGGACTTCTTCGGGTCGGTGTGGGTGACGTGCGCGAGGGTCGCGGTGACCACTTGCTCAGGCAAGAGGACTCCGCGTTCGCACGCTGCCAGGACATGGTCGAGAGCCGCGCAGTGCCCGAAGTTGGTGAGCAGTTTGGCCGCCGCCCCGACACGCTCGCTGCCGTGAGATGCCACAACGCTGACGGGGAACAGCTTCCCCGGTTTCATGGACCTCCCGGGCTTCTGCTGTCGAATCCAGGCGGTCATGGGGTCGATCTCGGCAATTTCGTCCCAGGTCCTCTGGACTGACCGGTCTCCTGGGTAGAACCCGACCTTGCGCACGGCGCCGTCCGGTCCGGGGAAGAGTCGGACACGGCGGCTGGGCCAGGTGAGCAGATCCAAGCGCCCCGTGATCGGCCGCGCAGCGTGCGCGGGACCAGGGCTGGGCCGCTCCCAGGCTGGCGTGTCGCCGGGTGTCCGGGGAGCAGGCGGCAGCGAGAGCAGCAGCATGTCCTTGACCGTGCCGGAAATCGTGAAGTGCGCGTGGGTGACCTGCGCGAGCATCCCCACCCGGTTTCCGGCCTTCCCGCGCGGGTCGTCGGGATGCGGGGTCTTCATGCCGGCGACGTCGTACCCGAGCATGACGAGGGCGGCGAGGAAGGCGTGGACGGGGGTCATGGGCGGGTGCTCGTCCACACCTCGCGCGAGTCGCCCATCGAAGAAGCCGCCCCCGCGTCCATAGCGGGAGATGTTGAGCACGCCGACGCTTTGAGTCGGTCGGGTCACGGCAGCGCACTGGAGGAACGGGTACTCCGGGTGGAAGACGTCGAACCTGTCCTGCCACTGCTCGAAGTAGGCCAGGATGGGCGCGGTGTCCAAGGCGGGTGCCGTCCAGGCCCGATCCCACTGCGCCGTCGTGGTCGGTCCGGCGGCAGCGTCGTAGAGGGCAGCGATCAGCCGGAAGACGACCACTCCTTCCAGACCGCTGTGGGCGAGGTGAAGTTCCTCGGCCCGGTCGAACAGCTCGATCAGTCCGACCTCGCGAGCCTCGCCCGACCGCAGGTCCATCACGCTGATCCAAGGGTGAGTAAGCAGGTCCAGTTCCTGCCGTCCGCCGGTCATCCGTTCACATCCGCTTCCTGGTCCTCCAGGTCACGACGCTCGGCCAGGACGCGCTCGATGCCCTCCTCGGCCTCCGCGCGTAGGTGCTCCAGGACGTGCTCCTGGCTGAAGTTCTCGTCGAGGGCGTTCCACTGGGCTTCCACGCCGTCATCGGCGGAAGCCCCCAGCAGATCGACCAGGGCCTCCTGGCGGAGCACGATATTGGCGTGCCCTGCGTGAGCCGCAGGGCCGACGGTCAGACGTTCGTCCTCGTCGACGTAGAGCACAGGATCTTCTGCTGGCGAAGCGACAAGAGCCGCGAGAGCCGCAATCGTGAGCTTGGGCATCGTGTGGGTGGTTCCTCCCTCTGCGGTGGGCGACGCACCACGAACTGGGGCATCGACAGGCCGCCTGGGCATCCACCAGGCGCATCCCCACACACGCGGGGAGCAGCAGAATCCCCGCGTGCGCGGGGAGGAATCACAAGCCGATCGTACGGCCAAGGCCAGGTCGTGCGCCAGGAATCCGGATCGCCATCACCCCATGGGGACGCTGCCGCCCCAGGGCCGACACGCGACGCTAAGAACACCTCCTGTGCATGGTCCGCAGCATGGTGAAGATCCTCGACCCCGGGCCTGGTGGAGACCTGGCACGGCTCCTTGCCTCGTACGACAAGCGGCTCCAGGCGCTGGAACGGACGTCGCAGGCCGCGTACTCCTCCATCGAGGGCGGCTCGATGGACATCTACGACGAGACCGGCGAGCTGCGCGGCTCGGTCGGCGTCCAGCCAGACGGCGGCGTCGCCCTGGTCGCCGTGAACACCCCGCCGCCGCCGACCCCGACGCCCCCGTCGGTGGAGCCGGTCCTCGCCGGACTCGTCGTCGGGTGGGACGGCCAGTGGGACGACTCCTACACCACCCCGACGGACTTCTCGCTCGTCCAGGTCCACATCGGACCGTCGCCTGACTTCCTCCCGGACCTGAGTACCCACGTCGCGACGATCACGGCGCCCCTCGGCGGTACCGTCACCATCGCAGTCGACGGCTACACCCCTGTGTGGGTGCGGCTGATGGCAGCGAATACGGCGACGACCACAGGCCCGGCATCAGCGGCCGTGCAGGGAACCCCTCGACAGGCCGTCGAGCAGGACCTGATCGACGGCATCGTCACCGAGACGAAGCTGGCCCGGGACGCGGTCACCGAGACGAAGATCGCGCTGGGAGCGGTCGGGGCCACTGCTCTGGCGGCCGGCGCTGTTCTGGAGGACAAGCTCGCCAAGGCCGCCGTCACCCTGGACAAGATCGCCAAGGGTGCGGTGACCATGAACGCCTTGGGCGGGTCACTCGCCGACGGCGTGACCCAGAGGTACGTCGACGCGATGGCCGACCCCGCGGCGTGGCAGGTCCTCAACCAGGCACCCGGAGCCCAGTTCGAGCACCTGCCCCTGGCGGATGCTCCGACGGGCCAGAGCGTCGGCCGCGCGACCGGGTACCTGGTGGTTCGCGGCACCGTGCAGATCCCGTACGACCCCGATGTCCTGTACCGGATATCCGCCAGGGCCCGCACCACCAGCGGCTCAGCATCGGGCACCGACGCCCTGTACGTGGGCGCGCTCGGCATCGCCGCCGACGGAGTCACCCTCGTTTCCCGCCACGGGGCCAATACGTACAGCTCAGCCCACTACGTAGCCGCCTCGAACACGGTCCAACCCGTCGGGGGTAACTGGACCACCTACATCGGCTACCTGCGTGGACGCGCGGCTCCCGACGGCCTCGGAACGCCTGGCGTCGCAGCCGATCCGCGTGCCCCTGGCGTTGTGCACGACGCCGTACGGTTCATCTCGCCGATCCTGTACCTGAACTACGGCAGCGGACAGTCCAGCGCCAGCGGCGTGATGGAGCTCGACGCCGTCACGGTCGAAGTCCTCAAGACCGGCGTGGTGGACTCGACGAACCTGGTCGTCGGATCGGTGACGACGGCAGCACTCGCCACCGATGCGGTCACGGCCGGGAAGATCGCTGCGGACGCGATCGGGGCCCGGGAGATCCAGGCCGGTGCCGTCACCGCCTTCGAATTGGCTGCCGGGTCCGTCTCTGCCGAGAAGCTGACCGCGCTCGCCGTGACCGCCGACAAGATCGCGGCCAACGCGGTGACGGCCGAAAAGCTGACCGCCTTGTCGGTGACGGCCGAAAAGCTGGCTGCCCTGTCGGTGACGGCCGAGAAGATCGCGGCGTTGTCGGTGACGTCGGACAAGCTGGCCGCGAACTCGGTGGTGGCCTCCAAGATCTCTGCGGGCGCGATCGAAGCCACCCACGTCAAGGCCGGAGCACTCACGGCCGATCGGCTCGCGCTCGGTGCTGACGGGAACATCATCGCCGACCCGGGCTTCGAGGGCGCCGTCACCGATCAGCGTGTGGCCACGGCCGCGAACTGGTCGATCACGACGGGGAACAACTCGCCGCGCGCCGTTAGGGTCGACGCGATCAGCGCGACCGCCGCTACCCGGGCGCTCACGCTTGCCGACCTGCCCGCGGTCCCCAACCAGCGGATGTGGTTCGGCGTCGACTATCTCGCCTCCGCCGACTGGGCCGGGTCCAGGATCAGCATCTACGCCGAATGGCTCGGCGCAGATAGCGCGGTCATCGGCACGAGCGTCGTGACCACAGGCGACGGTGCCGCCGTACGCGGCACGTGGCAGCGCCTCACAGGAGTACCCGCAGAGGCCGCGCCTGCGAACACGACCCGGGTCCGCATCCGTATCGCGTCCGTCTCAGGGACAGCCGGTGGTGTCGCCTTCGACAACGTCTCCGCCCGCGTCGTGGTCTCCAGCGGAGCGGCTGGAGCTCGCGCGGAACTCTCTCCGCAGGGCCTTCAACTCTTCGACGACGCAGGCGACGAGGCCGTCGCCCTCATGACGGGTCGGCCCAACTACCTGTCGCTGTCCAACGGTGGCGTCGCTGTGGCCACGATCGACGAGACCGGCAACGCAGGATTCGGTGACCTCGCCGTGGCCGGCAAGCTCACCATCGGCGGTGACCCGATCGAACAGCACCTGACCCTGGGAGCCCGAGGCCTCGTCGCAATCGACTACCAGGCGAGCGCCGTCTCTGCCAGCACTACGGACTACGGCTTCGTGGAGCTCGCCTTCGAAGCCGAGGGCCCTCGCATGTACCGGGTGGTACTCGACTGCTACGCCGACCCGAGCGTGGCCGGCGGTGAACTCGTCCTCACGTTGCGGGATGGCGGCGCCTCGACGCCAACGATCTCGTCGAACCAGATCCAGTCCGCGATCTACCCCATCGCGGGGGCCGGGTATCACCGTGTTCGTCTGGAGACCGTCCGGTCCGGCTGGTCATTCGGTGTCGGACTGCGGCGGCTGCTCACCACGTTTCGTGTCCAGTCCGGCCCGGCGGGGCAGACCGTCCGGCTGTTCGGTGGCTCGAACCACCCGGGGGTCTTCTACATAGAGGACGTCGGACCGTACATCCCGGAGACCGGCCAGTACAACACGGGCGGCGGCACGGCCACTCCTCCGGTTCAGCGGTACGTCAAGACGTACCCGGCCACGTGGTCGGGGTCCTACGCCAACCGCAGCTCGTACAACAGCTACTACGGCAACAAAGCCATGCAGGGCTACTACAGCTCCACCAACGGAATGCAATCGAGCCTCATCGGCTTCTCCTCCGCGCTCGCCACGGATCTGACCGGCGCCACGATCAACAAAGCGGAGATTTACCTCTATTTCGACCATTGGTACAGCAACGCGGGTGGCAAGGCGGTCATCAAGGCCCACAAGCACACCAGCCGTCCGTCAACGTTCTCCTGCGACGCCGAGGCCATGACCGTCGACTGGGGCAAGAACGTCGGCAAATGGGTGGATATAACCGGCGTGTTCGACAGCACGAGCTGGCGAGGTATCGCCCTCGACCCCAACAACTCCAGCACCACGTACTACGGCCGCGCCCGCGGCTACGGCGAGACCTACCCGCCTCAACTGCGGGTCACCTACACCAAGTGAGGAACCCAATGCCCGTCTGCTCGCTCCTCGACGAGCACAACTACCTCGTCCGCAACGCCACCTTCGCCGCCCGGGTGCGCACCGCCTTCACCCGTGTCGCGCGCGAAGTCCTGGCCGAGGACCCCACCACGGCCGGGTACCCGCTGCGCGTTTCTCTCGCCCGCAGCGTCCTCAACCCCAGCGACTTCACCAGCCCGGGCCTCGCGCCCGCCATCGCCGCCGATCCGATCGTCTCCGCCACGGCAGCCGCCGGCCACGATCCCGCCGACACGGACAGCGCCCAGGCCGCCGTCAGCGACGAGCAAATCCTCACCGCCGTCCGCGATGCCTGGAACAGCACGGCCGGGATCACCCCGGCATGACGCAGCAGGACGAGACGCAAGTCCGCGCAGGGTGCACCGTACGTCCTGCGGGGAGCCGCGGGCCCGTTCCAGGCCCCGGCTCCCGCGCACCCACACTCGATCGATAGCCCAGGGAGTGCCAGTGGCAGGGCTCGTGTCGGCAGCACCCCTGCTCGCCCCCCTCTTCGGAATGATCGGCGTCCTCGGAGGCGCCTGGCTCGCCTATCGGCAGACCAAGCGGAAGAACGACACCGACGCGACCACCAGCGCGGTCAAGACCGTGACGGACGGATTCACCAGCCTGCTGGAGCAGCAGAGGGCCGTAGCCACCCAGACCCTGGACCGGATGGCCTCGCTGGAAGCGAAGTACTCCGACCTCGAACGCCGCGTCGAGGACCTACAGGAGGAGCAGCGCCAGTGGCGTCGATGGAAGGCGAGCGCGATCGAGTACATCCACGACCTGCGTGGTCTCGTACGAACTGCGCTGGGCCGCACGGCCCCGGAGCCGCCTGCCGAGATCGCGGCGGACGTCGAGCAGCGCGAGACCGCACGACCCTGAGCACAAGACGCAACCGTGTCCCGTCGTCCACGCTCGCGCCCTTCCATCTCCATCATCGGAAAGGGCACACACCATGTCGCTCGTCGACTCCCTCACCACCGGCGCCCAGGTCGGCGCCCTCCTGCCGCTGCTGACCGCGATCGTGCAGCGACCCGTCTGGTCGCCCCAGGTCAAGAAGATCGTCGCTGTCGTCCTCGCGCTCGTCGCCGGCGTCGTGACGGTCGCGGCGTCGGGTGGCTGGCAGCAGTTCCAGCACGGCTCGCTCACCTTCGCCACGATCATCGCCGTCCTCACCGTGTCGCAGAGCACCTACGACCTGCTGTGGAAGCCGACCCGGATCGCTCCGGTGATCGAACGCGCCACGACTCCCGCCAGCGCGAACGCCCCCGAGTAGGTCAGCGCGCGGGCCCGCCCAGGGCCGGCGGGTACCATTCGCTTTCAGGTGGCCGCCTCGCCGCCGATCTCACTGCGTTGAGGACTGCCTGTCGGTGCCTGGGAAGCCTTTCTTCTCCCGGGTCGGGCCGACGGGACAAACAGCCCGAGACCACGGCGCGCCGCGCAGGCGCGCAGGGCCGGGGAGCGGCTGCTCCTGCGATGAACCGGCACACGGAGTGGGGTCGGTTGCGAGGCGGCCACCGCCACTATCCCGAGCCGTATCTCGGGGCCGCCGCGACCAGGAGGAATCGTAGGGATGGCCGAGCAGCCGCCTGCCGAGCAGGTATCGGCACAGGCCGAACGCCTGACGAAGATGACCCACCAGGCGTTCTACGACGCCTGGGTGTCCTTCGTCCGAGGCGAGACGGATCGTCGGGTCTCCCGCGATGTCCAGGCCGCGGCCTTCTGCGCTGCTGCGGTGGCCAGCCGCACCTTGGCCACAGCAAATCGCGCAGCCCGCGAGTTCAAGACGCTCCTGCCCAAGAGCCCGGACGAGACGAAGCGCGAGTACCAGGCCCGCATCAACACCTTCCGCGATCAGCTCAGGGCTGCCCGCCAGCCCGTAGAAGCCGCGGTCGAGGACCTGGCGCTCGACGAGGCCGAGTTCCTGCTCCAGCTCGACGACGAGGCGTTCGTCGAGGAGTGGCGCCAGTTCGTGGCGGACAGCGCCGGTCGTGGTCCGCGCGCCGGCCGCGACCTCGTACAGGGCCTCGCCTTCCGCAACCCTGAGGTCGCCCCGCGCACCTTCGCTCTTGCCGAGCGCATGATGAGCAACCCGCTCGCCTTCCTGCCGAAGGTGGAGGGCGAGTCGCGCAAGGCCCAGGAAGCCCGGGCATCGCAACTGTGCTCCCGACTCGAAGCCGAGTTGCGCTTCCTGCGGTACTCCCTGGACTACGCGGAGGCGCGCTGGGGCCGGTTGCCCTCGGCACCGAACCATCGGCTTCAGGCGATGCGGTTGCTCGCCGAGAACCACCCGGAGGAGTTCTCGCGGTTGCTCCACGCTGTCCGCGCCGACTCGCACCAGGCGCGCAAGGAGGCGCGCGAGCAGCGCCGCTTCGAGCGCCGGCACCCGCAACCGGCTTCCTGATCACCACGCGTACACCGAAGGGGCGCGCCCGCGATGAGGCGCGCCCCTTCGGTATGTCCGCCTGGTTCGGGATGCGCAACCGACCCGGGACGCCCTCTTGCGGAATGGAGCGCAACGCGCCCGTTCTCGCAGGTCAGGTGGTTGCGCGCAACTGGTTGCTCTTGGGGTGGGCGGCTGATGGTGGCGCCGAGTTGCCGAGAGCCGGTACGGGGGCGCATCGGCGCGCCTCTGTCATCGGCCCGGTTGAGCGCGCCCGCCCGCGCCTGAACGCTCGGGATCGCTCGGGCGCGTGCCGGCCGCCGCGTCGGGATCGCCCGCCTGGCCCCGGTTGCGGTGCGAACGGGCGGAGTGCGCTCCGGTGCGCAGCGAGCAGGGAACTCGGGCGCGCCCGGTGAGCAACCGTGCCTCGGGGCGCGCGGGCGGGGACGGCTGAGGCGCGCGCCTGCACGATCCGTAGATCACGAGGCGCGCGCCTCAGGTTCGACCGGCGCTCGCGGGTGCGCCGAGGTGTTGCGTGCCGGGTCAGTCGGTGGCGGCCAGGTCGGCGTGCAGGGGCGCGAAGAGTTGCGCAATCTTCAGCTCCGGGGTGCCTGCGCGGCGGTACGCGTCGGCAATGCCCTGGTGCCCGTCCGTCTCCAGAAGGTCGGCGACTTGGTGCCGGTGCCGGGCAACGTAGTTGCGCAGCCTCGTCATCGTCACGGCGCCCTCGGACGCGAGGGAGGCAAGATGGTCGTCACGGGTGATCCCGAGGGTGCGCGCCTGGATCTCCGCCTCGGTGAGCAGGACGGTCATGACGCGGTCGACTTTGCTTGCCTGCGCGGGGCGGGGAACGCGGGTGGGCAGGTCCTGCGGTTCCTCGGCCTCGCTGATCTCTTCGAGCGGTTCGAGTCCCGGCTCCGGCTGCTGCGGGTCCGGGGGCGGCGGCACCGAGTCGTCCGGCTCGGGTTCGGGCTCGTCGGACGTGGTGCTCGACGAGCCCTGCTCGGGCCCACCCAGGGTTTGCTCGATGTCGCCGGTCTCGGAGGTGGCTCCTGTGGCCTGCTGACCCGCTTCGGCCTGAGCCTGCTCGGCCTTCGTCTTCAGGTGCTCAAGGGACCGGTCTATGAGGTCATCGGCACTCATGGTTCCCCATCCCGTCTGCGTCGTGACCGCTCCGAGGGTGAGGCGGCCGTGCTGCTCGCGGAGCACGCGCAGCTCCGCCTCCGGGTTGTTCGGGTGCATGAGCGCGCGCCGGATCATCTCGGCTGCTTGCTCGCTGGTCAGGGATGGTGCTTGCTGCGGGGCGGGCGATCCGGGCAGGGGTTCGCCCAGGGTGGCGTCGGGACGCAGTTCGGAGACGGACCGGGAGTCGGCCGCGTCCTGAAGCCCGAGGCGGCGCAGCAGGGCGTCCACCGTGAAGTCCGGGAACCGCTGGGTCTCGCCCGGTCGGATGTCCATGTGGAGGCTGCGGACTCCGGTGAGCCACGCGTCGCCGATGGCGTGCAGGTCCACGATTGCGTCGACGGCGGCGGGGAGGTTGCGCTCCGCCTTGATCTTGCGGGTGGTGTTCCGGGTGGGCTTGTCGTTTTCGAAGGCGGTGACGATCTCGGTGCGGGCGAGCAGGAGGCAAGGGCCCTGGTGGCGGCGGATCTGCCACAGCACCTCGCCCCAGCGGTCCTTGGCCCGGTTCCACAGGTCGGAGTCGACGACGACGGGGTCGTCGAGAGTGGGGATGCGAGAGCGGTTGCGTTCGGCCTTGCGGATGGCCCTGTTGCGGGCGTACCTCGCGACCTCGTCGCTGAGCATGTCCCACAGGGCGGTCATGGTGTCGATGACCAGGAGGTTGGGCTTGCCGTCGGTTCGGGGCTGGTGGTTGACCCACCGGATCGCGTCGAGGATGTCCTGGTAGGAGCCGTCGTGCTCGACGATCTCGTAGTCGGCTCCAGGGACGCGGCCGTAGTAGTCGGCCGTGCCTTCCGTGCCGCCGATCTCGATCCAGAAGGATCGGCCGACGAGGTCGGAGCCGGTGCCGCGTGCGGCCTCGAAGCTCTTCCCGGTCTTCTCCAGCCCGGTCAACAGGACGAGCGGCGGGTTGGGCATGCCGGTCGGCCGGCGGCTCCTGCGGGTGCGCTGCGGCGTGGTGATTCCAGCCATGGTGGTGCCTTTCGGGTCGGTATCCGGGCTGCTCTCCCGGATGTTGCGACGGGTACGCCCCTAAGATCGCGGCGTGACGTCTGCTGTACTAATTTTACCTGGGGTGATCGCCCTTCTTCAAGGCGGGCGGAGGGTCAGATGCAGCTCCGCGAGGCACCGTCGCCCGCCCGTCGGCCCACCGTGGCCGCTCATGACTGCGGCGGGCGCCCCGAAGAGGGTGCGCCCGCCGCGTCGTACGTCGTTCTCAGCGAAGGTCAGGAGGACGACTCCGTCGCCTTGGCCAGCTCGTCTATGTTGACGCCCCCGCCCTGCTCCTTCAACTTCTCCGCCCTGTAGCGGGCCTCGAAGCGGGGCCCGACGTTCTTCCGCCCGTTCTGCGGGGTGTGACCCAGGCGGCGTCCGAGCTGCGAGGGGTTGAGATCTCCGAACCGTCCGAAGCGGGACTCCTCGTTCTTGTCGCGGGCGTCCTTCCAGATCGCGTACAGCTGCTCCTCGGTGAGCGTGGCGTCGCTGTCGTCGTCCTGCTCGTCGTCCTCGTTAGGGCCGCTCTCGTCGTCCTCCTTGGAGGTGTCACGCTCCTCCTCGGTCTCGGGTACGACCGGCTCGGCGGTCTCGGCGGCGTCCTCGCTGACCGCGGGGGCGGGCGGGGCGGCGGTCGCCTCGTCCTGGGCGACGCAGGTGCCGTCAGGGTCCACCCAGTCCGATCCGGCTCCGTGAGCGCGGACGAACCCGGAGATGTGCAGCCCGAAGCTACCGCCGAGGGGGACCATCGCGGCCACAGCGGATCCGATGCCGTAGACCCAGGCACGGTTCTCGTTGAGCACCTGGGGTGCCTGGCCACTGCCGAACCATGTGGCGAGTGCGGCCATGGCGTGGCCGACGTTGGCCGCGATCGAGATGGTGAGCAGGAATCCGAAGATCAGCCAGAGCGACCAGTAGTAGCCGGTCTCGTTGCCATCGGCATCGCGGCGCCGGATGGTCGTGACCGCGCCCGCGTTGAAGGCGAGGAGGGTTTCGAGGGAGACGGCCATCGCGCCGGCGGCGATCGTGGGGAAGCCTACGAGCGTTCCGGCCCAGTGGAGCTGGTAGAGGCTGGCGATCATCATGCCGAATCCGGCGCCTGCGGCGCCGAAACGCAACCGCTTGTGCCAGTCGCGTAGTTCGCGTTCTCCCTGGGTGACGGCACGCGCAGCAGGCAGCTTGGACATGGGTGTTCCTTCGCTTCGGGTCGGCCCGAGATGCCTATGCTCATCGGCTCTCGGTTGCCCAAACCCTATAGCGTCACCCCCTGCTGCGCTTCAGGTATGCCTTGGGCATGTACCAGAGGCGTCGGGGTCGTTCACCAGTCGAGGGCCTGCCGGGGCTGGCGCCGGTCCTTGCCGACGACCTTCATCAGGTAGGCGCGGTCCTCGATGCGGGAGAGCAGCCGCTCGCCGAGGATGGCCTTGATCGCGTCGCGGCGGAGGTTGGTGGAGTACGCCGTGGGCTTGCCTGCGGCGATGCGGGAGCCGACCAGGTCGGTGGTCTCCCGGCGTACGAAGTCGGTCTGGACTCCGTCCATCTCGCCGCACAGCTCGTCGAGGATGAGCAGGTCGGGCTCTTCGACGAACCGCTTGCGGACGTCGTACTTGCTCATGCCGTTCGGCCCGCCGTCGGGGCGGCGCCAAGCCAGGTAGGTGGAGTGCTGCACCAGTCGGACGAACAGGCCCCGCTCACTGGCCTCGTTGCCGAGCGCGAGGATGCCGGTGGTCTTCCCCGAGCCGACGTTGCCCGCGACGACGAAGTTCATGGTGCTGGGCCGGGCATGGGTCTTCTTGGCCGCGACCAGGCTGTCGAGCCAGCCCTTCAACCGGTCCGGTCCCTGGTTCTCGTCGAGGTCTGCGAGGCGCCACTTCAGGTAGTCGTCGTGGTCGGCGGCGAGGACGCTGTTGCGCCACGCCAGGGCTCGCGCGTGTGCCTGCGGGACGGCGACGTCCTCCCACAGTCCGCCGTCGTCGTGCCCGGAGGCGTTCACTCCGAGCTGGGAGAGGTCGGCGCCGCCGCGCTTGAGGGCGGCGAGCATGCGGTCGCTGACGATGTTGCCCAGGGGCATCGGCTCCCGTCCGCCGCGGTGCCGCTCGATGGTCATGGTGCTCACTGCGGGCTCCTCTCGTTAGGCGGGGACGACGCTGAAGACGGGTTCGTCGAGAGCGGGGGCGGGCGGCGGGTCGTCGCTGCCGATGGGGCCCCAGGTGGCCGTGTCGTTGTAGGGCGCGGGTCGCCCGCCGTACCGCACCGGCATCGGGGCGTTGTTGCGTTCGTCGCTCAGCGCCCGCTGGAAGTGAGGAGCGTTCGGCCAGTGCACCCCGGTGCGCTGGAACGCCTTGGCCACCTGCTGCTTCTCGTAACCGGCTTCGAGGGCCTGCTCGCTGAGCTTGAGCAGACCGAAGTACCAGCCGGACTTCTTGGGTCCTGCGTACGGGCCGAGGTGCTTGGTGGCGTGGTCGTAGTACCAGGCGGCGACTTCCTGCGCCGGGGTCTTCCTCTTCGGCTCGGGGGACTCGCCGTTCGCAGAGCCCTCGTCCGGCTTCTTCTTCGTGGCGCGCGGCGTGGCGGGCCTGCGCTTCCTCTGCCCGGCGGCGGCGCGGGCCGCCGGGGGCAGGGGCCGCTTCGCCTCCTTGGCCGGGACCTCTTCGGTGTCGACCTCCGGCTCGGGGGCAGGCGTCTGCTCGCCGTCAGCCGGGGCGTCGTCGGCGCCCGGCACTGTGCCGGCCGTGATCCCGTCCGGCCCGTAGGTGTCGTCGGGGTAGCGGACCTGCCACGAGCCGTCCTGCTGCTCGACGACGGGGATCGTCAGGTCCTCGCCGAAGATCTCGTAGTCGCGGGCCCACTGCTCCATGGGGTACTCGCTGATCGCCGCACCCATGACGGTCTTGCCGTCGCGGAAGCGGCGCCGTTCCAGGCGGTAGTAGCCGTACTTGGCGAGCTGGTGAAGCGACTTCCGGATGGCGTCGCGGCCTTCGCGCCCTTCGCCTCGGGAAAGCTGTTCGCTGCGCACCTGCCAGCTCTCGTGCTGGTCCAGGCAGTACGTCAGGATGCCGAGGGAGCGGTAGCTGAGGTTGGTATCGCGGACGGTCTCGGACTCGACCTCGACGTGGTACTTCCGACGGGGGCTACGCCGGAGGGCGCTGCGGTCGATCACGCTGCCGCCCCGTTCGTCTGGTCCAGGGTGCGGAAGTGGGTGTGCCAGGTCTTACGGCCCTTGGAGCCCATCTCGTAGACACGGCGGGACTCGGCCATCTTGGCCTTTCGCAGGTCCGACAGTGGCTTGCGCGCCTGGTGGTTGGTCAGGGTGCAGGCGTCGGCGGCGTCCTGGACGGTGACCCACTCGCCACCGCCTTCGATCACGAGGAAGCAGTAGAGACGGAACGCGCGGTCGGATATGCCCCCGCCGAGGGCAGGGCTGATCTGGGCGTGGCTGGACAAGGAGAAGGTCCTTCGAAGCGGGGCCCGGCCACTGTGAGCGCGGCCGGGCTGCTGGGGCTGGCGGTCGGCTACTGCTGCTCGGGCGCGGGGAGCATGGGCACCCCGTTGAGCAGGCTGCGGAGCTGACCGCTGGCGTACGCCGCCTCCAGGACCTCCTGGCCGCCGTCCTTCCACTTGGTGCTGATCGACCCGGTGGCCTTCCCACCCGGGATGTACCGGAGGCCGGGGATGGGCTCTCCGGTGAGCTTGTCGACCACGATGCCGGTCGTCTTGTCGTAGACCGCACGCTTGAGCATGGCGTCGCGGAAGGCGGGCCGGACCTGGATGATCACCTCGCATTCACCGCAGTCATCGGCGAAGGCCGCGAACTTCTCCTCGTCCGCCACCTCGTACTTGCCCCTGGAGACAGAGACAGTGTGCGTGGCGATCGGAACTCCGCCGATCCTCACGTCGATGGACTTGATGCCGCTGTCAGGGTCCGCGTAAGCGGCGAGGAGCGGGGCCTTGACGGCGTCCGCCTTCTCGTCGATCAGGGGCACGACGCGGGTCCTGAAGTGCTTGGCGAAGGCCGAGAGCAGGGCAGCGTCCCCAAGGGACAGGGGGGTCTCCGTCGTCTGGCCAGCGTCGTTCGACATGGCAGTCCTTTCTCACCCCAGGTACGCCCAGGGCTTCTTCGGGTCGGTTCCCGGGCGGGGTGCTGGGGCGTCGCCCCTACGTACGTATGGGGCGGAAATCCGTTACACCTAGGCCCAGATAGCTGGGTCGCTCTCCCAGCTAGAAAAATAGTACAGCACCCGTCACCCGGTGTGTAGTGGGGACTCTTGTTTCGGAGTTCGAGCGGGGGCGCCGTCGGCGGCACAGAGGTGTCCTTCGCCTTCCGAGGCACCCCCGGCTCAGTCACCTGGGACGGCGACCTCTGGTGGCCATCAGCCGACGCGACCAGACGACCAGCGACTGAACCGCCCTCGTCGACACTCCTGGCCCGCTTCGCCGGCTGTGCCCACGCGACGACGTAACCGGCCGGCGTCTCTTACCTTCCGCCCGGCTCGCCTGCCCATGGTGACGTCGCCACAGGCAGACGAGCCCCGGCACTGCCCCATCCGGAACGAGGGCGGTGCCGGGTCGGCGGCGAGCGCGGCCCGGCCATGACGGCATGTCCTGCGTGCGAGGCAGGGCGCCGCGGTTGAAGTCCGCGGGCTCGCAGACCGCGCCCGCCGCCGGCATCACCCCCGCTGCCGGAAGGACCCCGATGGCTGTGCCCGCCCCCCGCTACACCACCTACATCCCCCTCGCCGACCTGGCCCCGAGCCCCGGCAACCCCAAGAAGCACGAGATCGAGCGAATCATCGAATCGATCCAGACCCACGGCTTCCTGGACCAGCCGATCGTCGACGAGCGCACCGGCCTGGCCATCGGCGGCCACGGCCGCCGGGAGTCCCTGCACGAGATGCAGCACCGGGGCATGCCGACACCTGACGGCATCCTCGTCGACGACGATGGCGGTTGGCTCGTGCCTGTCCAACGCGGCTGGGCCTCTCGCAACGACACCGAGGCCAAGGCCGTGATCATCAAGCTCAACCGCATCACCCAGGACGGCGGCTGGGAGCCCCGCGCGCTCGCCGCGTTCTTCGAGGACATCGTCACCGCCGAGCCCGATCTCTACGACTCCCTCGCCATCCCCGACGAGGAACTGGAGACCCTGCTGCGCCAGGTCGACCCCGAGACCCTGCCCGGCGCCATCCACGACAGCGACACCCAGCCCCCCACTCTCCACCTACCCGACGACGGCTACGGCACGGAAGCCGAACTCAGCCCTGACGACGAGGGACGACCCCAGGTGACCACCTGCCCGGCCTGCGGCCACCACTTCACGCCCGGTCGCAAGGACGCCTGAGCATGTCGAACCGCCGCAAGCCACGTCGTCCCGGGGCCGGCAGGCCCACCCTCCTGTCCCCCGAAGTCGAAAGCCGAATCCTGGCCGCTTCCCGGTCCGGCATCGCGGTCGAGCTCGCCGCCGAGGCCGCTGGCATCAGCGCCGCCACGTACTGGAGGTGGATGGCCCGAGGCCGCGCCGAAGCCGCCGCCCGCGACGAAGGGCAGAAGCCCAACCGCGATGAAGACCCCTACGTCGAGCTGTTCGAGCGGGTACGCACGGCCCGCGCGATGGCCGCCGCTCGCGCCATGGCCAATATCAGAAGGGTCGCCGACGGCGGGATCGTCACCAAGACCACCACCCGCAAGTACCGCGACCCCGAGACCGGACAGATCGTCGAGGAGGTCACCGAAGACCGGACCGCCCCGGACTGGCGCGCGGACGCGTGGTACCTGGAGCGCCAGCACCGTCACCATTACGGCAAGGACGCAGCCCTAGCCGTCGAGATCACCGGCCTCGCCGACTCCGAGCCTTCGCCGGAGGAACACGTGGACCTCGGCGCCCTCGCCGAACGGCTGAACAAGACGCTCTTCGCCGTCGAGTACCCCGACCGGCCCGCGTTGGAGGACGGCACCGTCGTCGACGCCGAGGTGATCGACGGATGATCCGCTGCTCCTCAAGCGGCAGGACGCGACACTAGGCCCGCTCTGCCCTCACGGTGCTCCCTCCCTGACCCCAGCCTCTGGAGGGCACCACCATGAAGATCGTCACCCGCGCCGAGTGGGGCGCCAAGCCCTGGGCCGGGACGCCCAACAGCGTCCCGCTCAGCGCCCGCACCGAGTTCTTCATCCACTACGACGGCGGCACCCCGGTCTCCCGTACCGGCTTCGCGATCATGCGCGCCATCGAGGCCGAGCACCGCGCTAACGGCTGGTCCGGCGTGGGCTATCACTTCGTCGTCGACCAGGCGGGCACGATCTACGAGGGCCGCGGATGGGGCCTTCAGGGCGCTCACTGCCCCGACCACAACGTGAGCGGGATCGGCGTCCAGATCGCGATCGGCGGCAGCCAGGAGCCCAGCGCGAAGGCCCTGGCTGCCGCCCGCGCCCTGTACGAGGAGGCGTGTCGGAAGACGGGCCGGACCCTGGCGAAGAAGGGCCATAAGGACGGCTTCGCCACGGCGTGCCCCGGACCGGCGCTGTACTCCTGGGTCCGCGCTGGGATGCCGGCCGGGGACTACAAGCCCGCCCCGTCGCCCGGTGGGGACACCGGCACGAGCACTGGCTCGATCGCCCGCTACCAGACCACCATCAACGGACTCGTCTACGGCTACGGTGCCCGTGGAGCCCACATCACCCGGACCGGCGAAGCTCTCGTCAAGCGCGGTTTCGGCAAGCGGTACACGTCCGGCCCCGGCCCGACCTGGACCGACGTCGACACCCTCAACTACCGCGACTACCAGCTGTCCATCGGCCTCAAGGGCAAGGCGGCAGACGGCATTCCGGGTCCGGATTCCCTCAGGAAGCTCCTCGGCTCCCTCCCGTCCGCTGCCAAGCCCATGCCGCCCTTCCCCGGCACCTCCTACTTCGGGCCCGGAAAGAACAACGCGCATATCACCATGCTCGGCAAGCAGCTCGTCGCCCGCGGCTTCGGCAAGCACTACGCCTCCGGGCCCGGCTCGAAGTGGTCAGAGGCCGACCGCAAGAACCTTCGCGACTTCCAGCTCTCGCGCCCGGACCTGCGCGGCGACGCCGACGGCCTCCCTGGCCCGAAGACCTGGCGCGCGCTCTTCTCCTGACCCCACATCTCTCGCGGCCCGCCTAGCGGGCCATCCCCTTCCATCCGAAAGGCTTTCCGTGGCAGGCGAGACCGTCATCACCGTCCTCGGCAATCTCGTCGACGACCCCGAGCTGCGCTTCACTCCCTCGGGCGCAGCCGTCGCCAAGTTCCGAGTCGCGTCCACCCCACGCACCTTCGACCGCCAGAGCAACGAGTGGAAGGACGGCGAGCCCCTGTTCCTGACCTGCTCGGTCTGGAGGCAGGCCGCCGAGAACGTCGCCGAATCACTGAGCAAGGGCACGCGCGTCATCGTCCAGGGCCGCCTCCGCCAGCGGTCCTACGAAGACCGGGAGGGCACCAGGCGCACGGTCTTCGAGCTCGACGTCGAGGATGTCGGCCCCAGCCTGCGCAACGCCACCGCGGCCGTCGCGAGGACGACCGCCACTCGCACGATGGCTCCAACGGCCAGCCGCGCGGTGGCGGACGACCAGTGGGCTGGCGCGCCTCCGTTCTGACCCAGCGCGATCGGGCCCCGCAGGACGTCGTCTGCGGGGCCCGCCCGTTCCTATGCGGCTTGCGCGACCCAGGCACGAGGGAGCCCGAGTAGCCCTTCGTCCTCGTCGTGGTCGAACAACTCGGCCTCAGCGCGCCCCGACTGCTCGTCTCCGCTGCCGTCGTTCGACTTCAGGTCCAACGTGGGGTGCACTTCCGGGACCGAGACTGGCGTCAAGTCCAGCTCTGAGGTCGGATCCGGAGTCGGGGTCGGGTCCGGAGTCGGATCCGGCACCGGGTCCGGAGTCGGGTCCGGGGTCGGAGTCGGGTCCGGAGTCGGGTCCGGGGTCGGAGTCGGGTCCGGAGTCGGAGTCGGGTCCGGAGTCGGGTCCGGGGTCGGGTCCGGAGTCGGAGTCGGGTCCGGAGTCGGGTCCGGGGTCGGAGTCGGGTCCGGAGTCGGAGTCGGGTCCGGCGTCGGGGTCGGGTCCGGGACCGGGGTCGGGTCCGGGACCGGGGTCGGGTCCGGGACCGGGGTCGGGTCCGGGACCGGGGTCGGAGTCGGATCCGGGACCGGGTCCGGGTCCGGCGTAGGAGCCACAGTCGGCTCCGGCTCGACGACAGGCACCCTAGCCCCGTTGGTCTCGGTCTCGTCGATAGGCGACGGCTCCAGCCCTGCGGCGAGGGCCACAATGTCGTCGATCCCTGACGGTTCAGGAGAGTGCACACGGTCGTCGTCCAAACCGAGCACCGCACGTGCAGCAAGCAGCGTCGGCATCGTCACCCCGGACTGCTCGGGCCTGAACACGATCTCGTCCAGGTCTTCCGAGGTGATCCCCAAGGTGCCGAGAGTGAGCGCGGCGAGACGCGGTGGCAGCGGTCGCCCATGCACACCCATCGCGCTGAACGCGGCAGGACGTTGCTGCGGCGCCGAACGCAGTTCACTCATGTACTCGGTGAGACGTTCTTCGTCCGTCCCCCACAGGACGTAGCGGCCCCAGCGCTCCATGTTCGGGTACATCGCCTGGGAGCCGTCCTGCTGAACCCACGTCGCGGCGTAGTCGATGTCCTCGAAGATCCTCAACCCAAGGCGCTCAGACCCGTAGCTGAAGGTGAAGATGACGGAATCGGGGCCGGTAGCGGCAGTGGTGGCCATGACCATGCCGTCAGAGTCAGTGCACTCCGCTTCGAGGCTGTCGATCGTGTGGCATGCGATCTTGCCCGCCTTCGAGAAGTCCAGGAAGTCCCCGGCTTCGAAGGGCTCCGGCGCCTTGTACTGCGGGTCGTCCGCCGTCGTTGCCGGCGTCTTGTCCTCGGCGCTGGCAGCGCTCTGCGACCCGTTCGGCGCGGTCGCGTGCCCGAGAGCCCATGTCCCGGCGAAGGCCGGAACCAGGGCAGCCGCTATCACCCAGCTCCGAGCCCGCCTACGTGGGGCAGGCACAACCGGGGCCGGGGGCTCAGGCGGCAGCGGGGGCAGGTCGACCGGCGGCACGGCAGGTTCGACCGCCGGGGTCAACAGCTCGTCGAAGTCCCTGAAGCTCACGTGCTCACGTACCAGGCGCTCGACCTGTTCAACGGGCAGGTCTGGCATGGCGCTGCGAATCTGACGGACGGCCGAGGTGAAGCTCTGGGGCTTCAGGAAGAGGTGGCGCTCCCCGTCCACGGTGACCACGCCCACATCGGTGAGGGCCACCGCGTCAGGGTCGGGGTCGTCCGGGTCGACGATGTGGATCTTGATCGGGTAGTCCGAAGTCACCGCTGCTGCCGGTCTCGCTCGCTGTTGAGTATCCGCTCGATCACGGCCTTGCTCTTCTCGGCGCGCTCGGGCGTGATCGGCTCGATATCGCTGAGGAGGAGCCGCCCACCATCGGACAGCTCGACCTCCTGCTGGTGAATCTCCGGCTCGTCGAGGCCGTCGCTTGTGCCGGCGTCCTCTCGCGTCGCCTGGGGATTCAGCGCCCGCTGGAACTCGCGCAGCGCCGCTTCCCTCGTGGCCCGCCCGCGAGCGGGGTCCCGACGGTAGCCGGGTCGCAGCGCACCTGCGGTGGCGAGCAGACGGCGGGTCTCCTCGTCGTGAGGAACGGGACCGCCTTCCAGGGCCCGCTCCAGGCGCTCGCTCTGGTCACCGCGTCGCAACATGCGACCTCGCCTCTCGTTCCACGCGGGTCTCGATGACCCTGTCCTTGCCCACGGCCGCCGTCAGCAGCTCTTCAATCAACTCCGCCGAGGACTCGCTCGGCGGCATCACCTCGGCGAGTTTGCGTAGCGCCCTCAGAGTCAGGGTACGGACTGCACCATCCGTCTTCCCCATGATCTCTGCGGTGCGCCCCGGGCTCTCGCCGTCGAAGAACCGCAGGATGAGCACCTGCCGCTGGTCGGGCCGCAGCTTGTGCAGCTGTGCCTCAACCGCGCGGGCCAGTTCTCGATTCTCCGCCAGTTCCTCGGTGGTCTGCCCGGCTCGCGGCCGGTCCAGCTCCAGGTGATTGGCGCACAGGGACTCGGGAGGGCGCCGCTGGATGGCCCGGAGGTGGTCGAGGGCCGTGTTCCTCGTGATCGTCTTCAGCCAGCCCATGAAGTTCGAGCCAGCCCGGTACTTGCGAATGTTCTGGGCGACCTTCAGCCAGACTTCCTGGCTCAGGTCTTCTGCAACATGCCCGTCCCAGACGAGGCGCAGCACCCAGCGATACACGGTCTCCTGGAGTTCGTCGTGCAGCGCAGCGAACGCGTCAACGGCGTCTTCGCCGCCTTCTGCGGCACGCGTGACCAGGTCTTCCAAGGTCTCCACGGCGTGGCATTCCCCCCATGAGCAACAGCAGCACAGCCGCCGTCCGGCCTCCACTTACATCTGGAGGCGGTCATTCCGGTACGGCGCCGGGGAAGCATAACCGGACGCATACGACCCGCTTCGTACGAGATGCCTGCACCAGCCACGGACCCGACGTGATATACGGTCCTACCGACGCCAGGAGAGCAACCCGGCGGCACCGACCCGAAGCGAAAGGCCGATCCGGCATGCCCGCGACCACCACCGACCGCACCCTGATGCTGCTCCCCTTCGAGGAGTGGATCTCGGTCCACGCAGCGGCCGAGGCCGCCGGGCTCGACCAGAGTGCCGTCACTCGCATCGTGCGAGCCGGCCGCCGACGCGGCATCCTCCGCACCCGCGGGAAGGGCGCCACCCAGCAGGTCAGGCGAATCCACACCGGGCCCCGCCGCCGAGCCGTCAGGTAGCAGGTCCGACTCCGCGCGCTTCCCTCACGCCAGGTGTAACGGATTTCGCCCATCCACGTACGTGTCTGTGCCGGGCCGAAACAGGCCCCACCCGGCCGGACCAGTCCACCGGGGGAATCGCACGGAAGAAGAGGGACACACATGGCTCGCGGCGGCTCCAACGCGTTGCTGAGTTTCGACACGATCGCCGACCGAATGGAAGTTCCAAAGCGGACGGTGCTCGACAACTACAAGAGCTGGAATATCCCCGTCGTTCGCGTCAGCGGCCGAATCCTCCGAGTCCGAGAGCGCGACTTCGAAGCATGGATCGACGCCCGCACGGAATAGCCTCGCATTCCCCCCGGAATTTACCGCCCCTGGTAAACGGGGCGGCTCGCCCATGACTTGCCCCCCTCCCATCGACGACTTGACCTGCTGCGCCCACGCCTACGTACAGTCCAAGTCCCCTGGCCAGGGCAGCACATGCAGACCAACGCGATAACGAGAGGCGCCCCGTGGCAAAGCAGACCACTGTCTACAAGCGGTGCGAATGCCCTGACCAGAAGAGGCCAAAAAAGGGCGGCTGCAAGCACTCCTGGAGCTACAACTACACGAACAGCAAGGGCAACCGCACCCGGGGCTCCGTCCCTAATTCCGTCGGCCTTAGCGAAGCCCAGGCGCAGTCGATCCTGGAGGACATAGACGCCGGCGTAGCGCCACGGGTCACAGAGGCGAGGGTCACCTTCGAGACGTGGGCAGCCGACTGGTTCAGCAGGCGGCGCGCGAAGGAGACCAGCGTCGAGAAGTACGAGATCGCCATCCGCGTGCACCTGAACCCCAGGTGGGGCAGGGAGCGGTTGAACGCCATCGAGAAGCGCCACGTCGAAGCCTGGGTGAAGGAGATCGAGGCGAACGACGAGATCGCGGGGTCCACGGGGGACGGTCACTGGAAGGTCTTCCAGATGATCATGAAGGACGCTCTCCAGAACGGGAAGATCACCACGAACCCGACGTACGGAGTCGATGGGCCCTACGTGGGGCAGTCGACCTCGTACGTCTTCACCCCGGAGGAGTGCTGGGCGATCTACGACGAGTTCCCCGAGCGGTACCGCGTCATCCCCATGATCGGTTTCGCCTGCGGCACCCGTCAGGCGGAGGCGTTCGCTGTCTGCGAGGACGTCGTCGACTGGGACCGGCAGCTGTTGACCGTGCGTCGCCAGGTGCTGACGACGAAGGAGACGCGGTACAAGCGCCTCCTCGTCGAACGGCTGAAGACGAGCCCTCGCCTCAACTCGAAGGTCGTACCGGCGCCGTCGTACCTCCTGGAGGCCCTGGCGGAGCACTCGACGCGCCACCCGCCGCGCACTGCGGAGACCGTTCTCTGGGAGCACAGGAAGCAGATCGCCGACTGCGAGCGCGGCTCGGCCCGCGCCTACTTCTGGACGCCGCGCAACAACCTGATGTCCCGCAACTACTTCAACGACGACCTGTGGAAGCCGACGTTGCTCAAGCTGGGGATCAAGGACAAGGACGGGAACCTTCCCACCTTCCACGACCTCCGGCACACCTTCATCTCCACGTGCCTCCAGAACGGAATTCCCGAGCACACCGTCGCCGCGTGGGTGGGCGACACCGTCGAGGAGATCCGGCGCACGTACAGCCATCTCCTGAAGGACCACGGCGAGACCCACGGGGCACTGGCCGCCGGCCTGACGGCCCGGCCCAAGACACCCAGCGTCCTCGCAGTCGCGTGAGGCCACGACCGCCGCTATCTCCTCAAGCAGGCACCCCCGATCCGACCGTCGTCGATCGGGGGTGTGTTGCGTTCGGGCGAGTCGACCTGTATTGGACGGTCAAGCACCGCACCGCGCTGATCAGGGCAGGCGCCGCAGTCGGCCTCGCGATGGCTACGTTCATGGCTACTTTCATGGCTACTTTCGTAGCGGCGAGGTCCAGTTTGAACCGGTACGGACCGGGGTGTGGCCAGAGCCAACCTTCCACGAAAAAGAGCCCCTGACCTGCGGTTTCGCTGGTCAGAGGCCCTGAGGGGCAGACGAGTCGGGCTGTACGCCGGGTTCTGTACCCCGGGACCTCGCGGTCGTCGGGGTGACGGCCATCCATCTAGGGCCGGCGTCGCCGCCGGCCTCGTGCGGTCTACCCGCGAACTCGGGCGAGCAGCCCTCGATCATTCGCGCAGGGACACCGGGGTGTCCCCTCTTGACCTTGCTCCGGGTGGGGTTTACCTAGCCGCCTGAGTCACCTCAGGCGCTGGTGGTCTCTTACACCACCGTTTCACCCTTACCGTGGGCCGAGGCCCCCGGCGGTCTGTTCTCTGTGGCACTGTCCCGCGGGTCACCCCGGGTGGCCGTTAGCCACCACCCTGCTCTGTGGAGCCCGGACGTTCCTCGGGGAGATCCGGGGATCTCCACGCGGCCGCCCGCCCGGCTCGTCTGCCGTGCCGACCATGCTACCTGCCGGGAGCGACGGGCCTTGACCTTGTCGCGGCGTCAGGGTTTCTACTGAGGGCATGCGTATCGGCGAGATCGCCGCGCTCGTCGGGGTCACCCCCCCGCGCGGTGCGGCACTACCACCACCTGGGGCTGCTGCCCGAGCCCGAGCGGCTGCCCAACGGCTACCGCGCGTACGGCATCCGGGACGCGGTGCTGCTCGCGCGGGTACGGCGGCTGACCGAGCTGGGGCTCGGGCTCGACGAGGTGCGCGACGTGCTCGCGGACGACGAGGGGCGGGAGCTGGTGGACGTGCTGGAGGAGCTGGACGCGGACCTCGCGCGCCAGGAGGCGGTGATCCACGAGCGGCGGGCGCGGCTCGCCGGGCTGCTCGACGCGGCCAGGGCCGGGCGGCTCACCGCCGAGGGCCCGGTCTCGCCGGAGCTGGCCGCGCTGCTCGCCGGGGTCGGCGAACTGCCGGACTCGCCGATGGCGGTGAAGGACCGGGAGATCCTCGCCCTGCTGGACACGGTCGTTCCCCAGGCGGAGCGGGCCCGGTTGATGGAGCTGATGCACGAGGTCTCCGGGAGCGCCGGGCACGTGTACGGGCTCCTCGACGCGCTCGTCGACGCCCCGGCGGACGACCCCCGGGTCGAGGAGGCCGCGCGGGCGCTCGCCGCGGCGCTGCCGGACGGGATCGGCGGCTTCGAACTGCCCCCGGAGGGGGCCGGCGGGCTCGCCGACGTGTTCTTCGCCGATCTGGCGCCGGCCCAGGCGGCCGTCGTCCGCCGGGCGCTCGGACTCGTCCGGGAGCGACAGGAACAGGGAGGGGAGACGGATGGCGGGGCGTGAGCGGGGGCCCGTGCCGCGGGCGCTGCGCGGGGTGGCGTACGTGGCGCTCCCGGCGGAGCTGGTGGTGCTGGTGCTGCTCCTCGGCGGGGTGCGGATGCCCGAGGCGGTGCTGCTCGGCACGGAGCTGCTGATGGCCGTGCTGCTCACCGCGGAGGCGGTGGTGTGGACGCGGCTGCGGCGGCGGGGGCTCTCGCGGCGGGAGGCGCTGGCGGAGCTCGTACCGGAGCGGGTGCTGCGGCTGATCACCCACGAGCTGACGCTGCTGGCGAGCCTGTGGCGGTGGGCCGCGCGCCGGCCGCACGGGACGGCAGGGGCCGAGGGCGTCTTCCCGCACGCGCGGGACCAGGCCACCCTCATGTACGGCTTCGCCTTCGTCTGCCTGGTCGAGACGGCCGGCATGTCGTGGCTCCTGGCCGACATGCCCGTCGCGCACGCGATCGTCCTCGTCCTGGACGTCTACACGGTCCTCTTCGTCCTCGGGCTGCACGCGGCCTCGGTCACCCGGCCGCACGTGCTCGGCGACGGGCTGCTCCGGGCCCGGCAGGGCGCCCACGTGGACGTGTCCGTCCCGCTGGAGCGGATCGCGGCCGTCCGCAGGGAGAACCGTTTCACCCATGAGAAGCGGGACGGCGAGCTGAACCTCGCCGTCGGCTCGCAGACCTCCGTCACCCTGGAGCTGGACGAGCCGGTCGACGTCGTCGGACTGCTCGGCGGGGTCCGGCCGGTCACGACCGTCCGCCTGCACGCCGACGACCCCAAGGCGCTGTACGAGGCGGTCCGTGACGCGGTCGCCGTCACGCGGGCGCGAACAGCACCTTCGCCCGGCCAGGATCCGCTTCCGACAGCCTGACCCGCAGCCACTCCCCCAGCGGCAGCGGGGCGGTGCCGCCCTCGACCCGGGCGACGACCGCCGGGTCGTCGAGGTGGACGGTGCCGACGGACGGCTCCTTCTCCTTCACGTCGATCACGTACGCGTCGAAGAGCTCCCCGACCCGGCCGCTGAGCAGCGCCGCCTCGACGACGTCGACGCTCTCCCGCTCCACCGTGTTGGCCCGCCGCGACCCGGCCGCCATGGTGTCGGGCAGGCCGGGCAGCGCGGCCCGCACCCACTCGGGCGGCTCGTTCCCGTCGACCGCCGCCACACACAGCTCGGAGGCGTACCGGTCGACGAGCCGGCGCAGCGGGGCGGTGCAGTGGGTGTACTCGTCGGCGACGGCCGCGTGCACGGCCGGGTCGGGGAGCTTCCCGTCGGTGAAGACGGTGTAGCCGGCGCCGCGCAGCAGGGTGGTGCACTCCTGGAGGAAGGCGGCCTGGCGCGGGTCGGTGGGGTCGGCGTCGCGGACGACCTCCGCGTACGGCACGTGGTGCGGCCAGGCGACGCCGAGCGCCTGCGCGGAGCGGCGCAGCCGGGCGACGGCTCCGTCGGGGGCGACCGGCAGGGTGCGCAGGATGCCGGTGCCGGCGGCGGTCATCAGGTCGGCGGCGGCCATGCCGGTGAGGAGGGAGATCTGCGCGTTCCAGCTCTCGGCGGGGACCGGAGCCCGGTAGGCGAGCGTGTAGGTGTGGTCGCCGGGGACCTCGACGATCTCCTGCTCGGGCACGTCGAGGGAGATGCCGCCGCGTTCGATCTCGCGCTCCTCGCGGAGCCGGCCGATGTCGCGGAGGAGGGCGAGGGGTTCCTCGGCGGTCCCGGAGTCGATGAGCCGCTGGACGCCCTCGTAGTCGAGCTTGGCGCGGCTGCGGACGAGGGCGCGGCGCACGTCGGTGGCGACGCGGCGGCCCTCGGCGTCGAGGTCGATCCGCCAGAGGAGGGCGGGCCTGGTCTCGCCGGGAAGCAGGCTGGCGGCGCCCTCCGAGAGCACCGGCGGGTGGAGGGGGGCCTTGCCGTCGGGGAAGTACAGGGTGAGGACCCGCCGGTGGGCCTCTGCGTCGATCGCCCCTCCCGGCGTGACGAAGGCGGCGACGTCGGCGATGGCGTAGTGGACGCGGTAGCCGCCGTCCGCCCGCCGGGCCAGGTGCATGGCCTGGTCGAGGTCGGTCGAGGTGGGCGGGTCGATGGTGAGGAAGGGCAGGTCGGTGGCGTCGTACGCGGGAAGGCGCGGGTTCCGCGCGGCGGCCTCGGCCTCCGCGAGGACCACGGGCGGGAAACCCTCGGGGACCGCGAGCTCGGTACGGAGTGCGCGCAGGGCGGCCCGCAGCGGAGCCTCGGCTGCGCCGGTCACGTGGATGTGGCGGCGGGGCATGGAACCGAGCGTAGGGCGGGAGGCGGGGGGCGGCATGTCGTGGGTGGGGCGGGCGGCGGGGGCGGCGTGTCGTGGGTGGGGCGGGAGGGAGTGGCCGCGTGAGGGGTGGTGGGGGTGATGGCGGGAGCCTGGGCGCCGGGAGCCGGGGGGGGGCCGCTTGGCGTGGAGTGGGCGTGGGGCAGGTGCGGAGGCGGCGCGGAGGGCCGGGGGCGGGTGCGGGGTGGCGAGGGCGGTGCTCGGCACCTCGTACGCTGGCATTCGGGGCCGCACCCCTCTTCCCCGTCCGTACTGAAGGAGAACCACCGTGCTCGTGCTGTTGCCGCCCTCCGAAGGCAAGGCGCCCTCCGGGCGCGGGGCGCCGCTCAAGCCGGAGTCGCTGTCGCTGCCGGGGCTCGCGGAGGCGCGGGCCGCGGTCCTGGACGAGCTGGTCGAGCTGTGCGCCGCCGACGAGGAGAAGGCGCGCGAGGTGCTGGGCCTGAGCGAGGGACTGCGCGGCGAGGTCGCGAAGAACGTCGGGCTGCGCACGGCGGGTGCCCGGCCGGCCGGGGAGGTCTACACCGGCGTCCTGTACGACGCGCTGGGCCTTTCCACGCTGGACGCGGCCGCCCGGAAGCGGGCCGGGGCCTCGCTGCTCGTCTTCTCCGGGCTGTGGGGCGCGGTGCGGGTGACCGACCGGATCCCGTCGTACCGCTGCTCGATGGGCGTGAAGCTGCCGGGGCTCGGCGCGCTGGGCGCGCACTGGCGCGGGGCGATGGCCTCGGTGCTGCCGGAGGCGGCCGGGGACGGGCTCGTGCTCGACCTGCGCTCGTCGGCGTACGCGTCGGCGTGGAAGCCGAAGGGCGAGGTGGCGGCGCGGACCGCGACGGTCCGGGTGCTGCACGCGCCGACCCGGAAGGTGGTCAGCCACTTCAACAAGGCCACGAAGGGCCGGATCGTGCGGAGCCTGCTGGAGGCGGGCGCGGTTCCGGGGACTCCGGCGGAGCTGGTGGAGGCGCTGGGGGACCTCGGGTACGTGGTGGAGACGGGTGCGAAGGCGGGGGCGCTCGACGTACTGGTGGACGAGATCCACTGACGCGATCCAGCCCGTTGCACAGCTTGCAACGGGCGTTGCGTGGAATGGTGGCGCCGGTCAGGATGAGGACATGCTCAGCACCCCGGGTCTCTTCGCGCTCGCCCCGCACGCCCCCGTCGTCCCCGTCGTGGTGGTCGAGGACGCCGCCGACGCCGTGCCGCTGGCCCGCGCCCTGGTGGCCGGCGGGCTGCCGCTGATCGAGATCACGCTGCGTACCCCGGCCGCGCTCGACGCGGTGCGGGCGGTCGCGGCGGAGGTGCCGGAGGCGGTGGTCGGCGCGGGGACGGTGGTCTCGGCGGCGGGCGCTGCCGACGCGGTACGGGCCGGGGCGCGGTTCCTGGTGAGCCCGGGGTGCTCGGGGCGGCTGCTCGGGGCGCTGCGGGAGTCGGGCGTGCCGTTCCTGCCGGGCGTGTCGACCGCGTCCGAGGTGCTGGCGCTGGTGGAGGAGGGCGTCACGGAGCTGAAGTTCTTCCCGGCGGAGGCGGCGGGCGGGGTCCCGTATCTGAAGTCCCTGGCGGGTCCCCTGCCGCAGGCCCGCTTCTGCCCTACCGGCGGCGTCTCGGCCGCCTCGGCCCCCGGATACCTGGCCCTGCCGAACGTCGCCTGCGTCGGCGGCACCTGGATGCTGCCGCCGGACGCGCTCGCGGCCCGCGACTGGGGCCGGGTGGAGGCGCTGGCGCGGGAGGCGGCGGGGCTGCGGACGACTGGGGGCCGCCCGGCGGATCCGGGGCGGAAGCTGCCGTGATCCGCCGGACCCGCCCCGGACCCACCCCGGATCCGCCGGACCGGCACTATGGCCGGGGCGTGAAGCGCACGCCGAGGTGGTCGCCCATCGGGCGGTAACCGAGGCGCGGGTAGAGGGCGTTGCTGGTGGGGTTGGCGAGGTCGGTGAAGAGCAGCACCTGTGCGGCGCCGGCACCGAGGGCGGCGCGGGTGACGGCGGTCGTGACGCCGGCGGCGTAGCCCCGGCCGCGCTCGGCGGGCGCGGTGTACACGAGGTGGACGCGGGCCTGACCCTCGATGACGCGGGAGACGGCGGCCATCGCCACCGGCCGCCCGTCGGGGGCCTCCCAGACGTGGAGGCGGCCCTCGGTGATGCGCTCGGTGAGGAAGTCCGTGTAGTCGTCCCGCGGCTCGTAGCGGTGCACGGCGGCGAAGTCGGCGGCCCACTCGCCGAGCAGCGGGAGGTCGGCGGTGGTCGCGCTCCTGACCCGCCCGGCCGGTGCCGGGTCCCGCGGGGTGAGCGCGTCGAGGCGGAAGAGCCGGATGCCCATCACGGGCTCCCAGTCGAGGCCGGTGGCCCCTGCGTACGCCTCCACCGCCGCGGTCTCCCCCCGCAGGGTGGCGGGCTCGGTGCCGTCCGGCAGGACCAGCGCCTCCGCGGCCTCCACGGGCATCGCGCCGAAGGTGACGACGGGCGGCGGGGACGCGGCGAGGACGCCGGTCACGGTCCCGTCCGCACCGGTCCACCAGCCGAGGAGTTCGGCCCCGTCCACCATGGTCAGCACGGCGGTGTTGCGGGCCGGTTCGGCGGCGAGGAGTCCGCGGGCGGCGGTGCGGAAGGTCTCCGGGTCGGTGGTGAAGTGCCAGGTCATACGGGGATGGTGGTACGGGACCCCGCCCCGGCGCCACCGGTTTGCGCGGCCTTCAGCGTCTGAGGTGCGAGGTGTCGTTGAGGAGGCGTACGGACGCGTTGCCGTCGGCGTAGTAGGCGACGGCGGAGAGCGAGGCGGCGGACAGCTCCATCTTGAACAGGGACTCGGGCGGGGCGCCGAGCGCCAGTCTGACCAGGGTCTTGATGGGCGTGACGTGGCTGACGAGGAGGACCGTGCGGCCGGCGTGGGCTTCGGCGAGGCGGTCGCGGGTGGCGGCGACCCGGCGGGCGACCGTGGTGAAGCTCTCGCCGCCGCCGGTGGGCGCCGCCTTCGGGGAGGCGAGCCAGGCGTCCATGTCCTCCGGGTACCGCTCGCGGACCTCCGCGAAGGTGAGGCCCTCCCAGGCGCCGAAGTCGGTCTCGCGCAGGCCGGGTTCGAGGACGACGTCGAGGCCGAGGCGGGCCGCGACGGCCTCGGCGGTCTGGCGGCAGCGGACGAGCGGGGAGCTGACGATGTGCTGGATCGTGCCGCGCGCGGCGAGCGCGTCGGCGACGGCGGCGGCCTGGCGGCGTCCCGCCTCGGACAGCTCGGGGTCCGAGCCCCCGCTCCCCGAGAACCGCTTCTCGGGCGTGAGCGCCGTCTCGCCGTGCCGGAGGAGGACGAAGGTGGCGGGGGCGGAGAGGTCGGGGGGCGGCGCGGCGGCGGGGGCGGCTGCCGCGCCCGGCGTGCGCTCGCTGTGTGCGGGTGCGGCCGCGGTGGGGGCGGCCGGCGTGCGGTCGCTGTGTGCGGGTGCGGTGGGGGCTACCGGCGTGCGGTTCGTGGGCGCCACGGGCGCGGGCGCCGGTGCGGCGGCCGCGGGGGTCGCGGCGGCCAGGGCCTCGCGGGCGCGGGCGGCGCCCGCCCTCGCGTCGCCGGGCGGGCCCGACGGGGACGGGGTCGCCGCGTTCCGCGCGGCGGCCGTGTCGCGCGGGGTCCACTGCTCGCCGCGCTTGCCCGCGTCCATCGCCTCGTTGGCCAGGCGGTCGGCGTGCTTGTTGCGCTCGCGGGGGATCCACTCGTAGCGGACCCGGTCGGACGGGAAGGCGCGGGCCGCCTCCGCCGCGAGGGGCTTCATGTCGGGGTGCTTGATCTTCCAGCGGCCCGACATCTGCTCGACGACGAGCTTGGAGTCCATCCTGACCCGCAGCGTGGCGTCCGGCGCCAGGTCCAGGGCGGCGCGGAGGCCCGCGATGAGGCCCTTGTACTCGGCGACGTTGTTGGTGGCGACGCCGATGTACTCGGCGGCCTCCGCGAGCGTCTCGCCCGTGGCCGGGTCGAGGACGACGGCGCCGTAGCCGGCGGGCCCCGGGTTGCCCCGGGAGCCGCCGTCCGCCTCGACCACGAGCTCGCGCATTACAGGCCGGACTCCGCCGTGCGGACGAGGATCCGGCGGCAGTTCTCGCACCGGACGACCGCGTCCTTGGCAGCGCTGCGCACCTCGTTCAGCTCGGTGATGTTGAGCTCGATGTGGCAGCCCTCGCACTTGCGCTGGTAGAGGCGGGCCGCGCCGACGCCGCCCTGCTGCTCGCGCAGCTTCTCGTACAGCTTGATCAGGTCGGCGGGGACGGAGCCGGCCACGACCTCGCGCTCCTTGGCGACGGTGGCGGCCTCCTCGTCCAGACCGGCCTGGGCGACGTCCCGGCGGCCGGTGGCGTCGTCCACCTTGGCCTGGACGGCGGCGACGCGGTCGGTGAGCTCGGTGACGCGCTCCTGGGCGGACTCGCGGCGCTCCATCACCTCCAGGACGATCTCCTCCAGGTCGCCCTGGCGCTTGGCGAGCGAGGTGATCTCGCGCTGGAGGCTCTCCAGGTCCTTCGGGGAGGAGACGGCGCCGGAGTCGAGCCGCTGCTGGTCGCGGGCGGCGCGCTGACGGACCTGGTCGACGTCCTGCTCGGCCTTGGTCTGCTCGCGGGCGCAGTCGCTGTCCTCGGTCTGCGCGGCGACGAGCAGGTCGCGCAGCTGGGTGAGGTCCTTGGTCAGCGCCTCGATCTCCGCGTGCTCGGGCAGCGCCTTGCGCTTGTGGGCGAGCTGCTGGAGGCGGACGTCCAGGGCCTGGACGTCGAGGAGGCGGATCTGGTCGGCGGGCGCGGCGTTCAGTTGGGGGCTCCAGGAGAGGTGTGGTGGGAGGACCAGGGGTCGGTGACCGTCTTCGAGACGTGGACGCGGAGGTCCCAGCCGTGGCGGTCGGAGATCTCGTCGAGCTGGGCGGCGGCCAGCTCGCACCAGGGCCATTCGGTGGCCCAGTGGGCGGCGTCGACGAGGCCCAGCGGAGAGTGCTGGGTGGCCTCGGAGACGGGGTGGTGGCGCAGGTCCGCGGTGAGGAAGGCGTCCACCCCGGCGGCTCGCACGGCGTCGAAGAGGCTGTCGCCGGAGCCGCCGCTGACGGCGACACGGCGGACCGGCATGTCCGGGTCGCCGGCGACCCGGATGCCCTGCGCGGTCGCGGGCAGCCGCTCGGCGGCGCGCGCGGCGAACTGCGCGAGGGTTTCCGGCTGGTCGAGCTCGCAGATCCGGCCGAGGTTGCTCTCGGGGACGAGCGGGCCGGTGACGCGCAGGTCGAGGGCGCCCGCGAGGGCATCGGAGACGCCCGGGTCGGCGGTGTCGGCGTTGGTGTGCGCGACGTGCAGGGCGATGTCGTTCTTGATCAGGGTGTGGACGCCGCGGCCCTTGAAGTGGCCGGCCGCGACCGTCGTCGTCCCGCGCAGGTAGAGCGGGTGGTGGGTGACGATCAGGTCCGCGCCGAGGGCGACGGCCTCGGCGGCGATCTCCTGGACGGGGTCGACGGCGAAGAGGACACGGGTGACCTCGGCGTCGGGATCGCCGCAGACGGTGCCGACGGCGTCCCACTGCTCGGCCCGCTGGGGCGGCCAGAGGGCGTCGAGCTCGGCGATGACTTCAGACAGACGGGGCACGGGGGAAAGGCTACCTGTCCCGCGTGCCGCACCGTCCTGGCCTGTGGATAACCGGGCGTCCGACGCTCTCTCCCTCACCGGGCCGCCCCACCGGAACACCCCGTCGGACCTCTCCGCCGGGACACTCCGTCCGACTTCCCGACCAGGTCTGCGCACGGCTCCGTACCCGGGGCGGCCCGGCCCCGCCAGCACAGTCGGCCCCCTCCCCTCAACGGAACGGGTGGACCGCCACCCTTATGTGTGAAGTGCGGGGGCTCGTGTTGTTCGGCTGGAAGTGCGAAAACTAGCTTCATGGCCGGAGGTGACGAGTCGATGACAGCGTGTGCCATCGAGACCACGGCCGAGGACGGCGACCGCGACGGGACGGCCGTCCACCCCTCGGCGGGGTTCGCGATCACGGCGAACGGCGCGTACGGTGCCAGGCTCGCCGGTTCCGGGGACGCCCTGTACGCGGAACGGTGGACGCTCGACGGCCCGGAGCCGTACGCCGTCCCGCTCCCGACGGACCAGCCCGAGGAGCCGGACACCCGGCTGCTGCCGCTGGCCGACGGCCGGGTCCTGGTGTGCCGCCGGGTGGACGGACGGCGCCACACCTTCTCCCTGCTCTACCCGACCGGTCCCGGCACCGGGGAGCTGCGGCTCGGCTCGGTGGAGGCCCCCGGCCCGGAGCGCGTGGAGTTGCTGCCGCCGTCGCCGGACGGCATCTGCGCGTACGCGATGCAGGCCGGGCCGGACTCCACCACGCTCTGGCTGGTGGCGGGCGGGGCCTTCGGCCCGGAGCGGGTCGCGGAGATCCCGGGCCGCTGCTCGGGCGGGGTCTGGCTGGACCGGGCGGGGCGGATACTCGCCCTGGACCGGCGGCTCGGCGACGGGCCGGTGAAGGCGGTGGCCGTGGACCTGGAGCGGGGCGGCGAGGTGTCCCCGCTGCTCCAGATCACCGAGGCCAGCAACGACCGGCTGCTGCTCGCGGACCCGGACAGCGGACTGCTCCTGATCCGTTCGGACGCACCCTCCCCGGGGCACGAGCGGCTGGGCTGGGGGGTCCTGGGGAGCCTGCTGCCGGTGCGGTTCCCCGAGTGCCTGCGGCTGGACGACGCGGCGGTGACGCCCTTCGCGATCCAGCCGGGCCAGGTGCTGATGCCGGAGAGCTGCGGGGTGGCGCTGCGGATCGACTCGGCGGCCGGCAGCTGGGTCGGCCTGTGGCGGCCGTCCGGGCGGCGGATGCACCAGGTGGCGGCGCCGCCCGGGTGGGTGGCCGGGGCCGGGGCGTGGTCGCCGGAGGGCATACTGCGGCTGCCGTGCTCGACGCGGGAACTGCCGTGCGCGCTGGCGGGCCTGTCGGTGCCGGAGGAACCCGAGCCGGCGTCGGAGCCGGAGCCGGGGGCCGCGCCCTGTCCGGGGCCCGAAGCGGGGGACGGCGGGGAGGACGCGCGCCCGCGCGCGTGCCGGCCGGTGCCGCTCCAGCAGGCGCCCCTGACGGACCGTAAACCCGCTGGTTAGACTCACCGCCGCACCACAGCACAGCAGAGGCACGTTTCAACGGGGTGAGTACGTCCATGACGGAGAACAGCACGGAGGCGACGCAGGAGTCGCAGGGCACGAGCGCCGGCCGGCACCGCGGCTCGGCAGCGGCGGAGGAGTCCTCCTCCGCCCCGCACGGCCGGCACCGCCGCGAGGCGGACGAGCGGTAGAGCACCACGCGCACGCGCGCGCGTGGTGACGCGGTGAAGGGCCCCGGGGGATCCGCTCCCCCGGGGCCCTTCGCCTCCCCGCACCCGCGAGGGGCGCCTCAGCCCTTGGCCTCCCCCACACGCCGCGAGGGCCGCTTCGGCCTCGCGCCTCCCCCACACGCCGCGAAGGCTTCAGTCCATCGCAGCCCGGCACGCCGCGAAGGCTTCAGCCCGTAGCCTCCGCGCCTCCCCGCCGCCGATGGCCGCCCCGGCCCCGCTCAGCCCTTCTTCAGCCCCAGGACCTCGGAGGCCGCGAAGGTCTCGCCGGGCGGGCGCTCGGCGAAGTACGGGGTGAGCAGTCCGTCCAGCTCCTCGAAGCCGAAGGCTTCCTTGGCGGTGTCGAACTTGGCCGCCACCCGAGGCCGTTCGACGACCGCGACCATCCCGCCGTGGACGACGAGCAGCTGTCCGTTGACCCGGGCCGCGGCCGGGGAGGCGAGGTAGCCGACGAGCGGTGCCACGTGCTCCGGCGACAGCGGGTCCAACTCGTCCTCGGCGGCCGGCTCGGCGAAGCCGGCGAAGACGTCCTCGGTCATGCGCGTGCGCGCGCGGGGGCAGATGGCGTTGGCGGTCACCCCGTACCGGGCGAGGGCGAGCGCGGTCGAGGTGGTGAGGCCGACTATGCCGCCCTTGGCCGCCGCGTAGTTGGGCTGTCCGGCCGAACCGGCGAGGAAGGCCTCGGAGGAGGTGTTGACGATCCGGCCGTAGACGCCGGCCTCCCCCGCCTTCGACCGTCCCCGCCAGTGCACGGCCGCGAAGTGGGTGGTGTTGAAGTGGCCCTTGAGGTGGACGCGGACGACCGAGTCCCACTCGTCCTCGCTCATCGAGAAGACCATCCGGTCGCGCAGGATGCCCGCGTTGTTGACCAGGACGTCCAGCTTGCCGAACTCGGCCACGGCCAGGTCCACCAGACCGCGCGCGGTCTCGAAGTCGGAGACGTCGCCGAGGTGGGCGACGGCCCGGCCGCCGGCCGCGGCGATCTCGGCGGCCACCTCCTCGGCGGGGGTGGCCGACGCCTCCCCGGAGCCGTCCCGGCCGGGCTGCCCGTAGTCGTTGACGACGACGGCGGCACCCAGCCGGGCCAGTTCGAGCGCCTCCGCGCGGCCGAGCCCGCGCCCGGCGCCGGTGACGATCGCGCTCAGCCCCTCAAGAGGCAGTGACATGGCTGGTCCTCTCAGATCTCGATGCAGGTACGGAGGGACGCGCCGGTCCGCATCTGCTCCAGGGCTTCGTTGATGTTCGCGAGCGGGACCCGGTGGGTGATCAGCGACTCCAGGTCGATGCGGCCGGCCCGCCAGAGCGCGATGGCCCGCTCGTACGACCGGAGCACGTCGCCGCCTCCGTACATGGAGGGCAGGATCCGCTTCTCGTCGAAGAACAGCTCGAACATGTTGAGCTGGAGGTTGTCGTCCATGGCGCCGGCGCCGACCACGCAGAGGGTGCCGCCCCGCCGGGTGGTCTCGTAGGCGGTGCGCGCGGTGGCGGACTTGCCGACGACCTCGAAGACGTAGTCGAAGCCCTCGCCCGCGGTGATCCGCTGCTTGGCGTCGCCGAGCGCGTCGGGGGCGACGGCCTCGGTGGCGCCGAAGCGGAGCGCGGCCTCGCGGCGGGACTCGACGGGGTCCACCGCGACGATCTGGGCGGCGCCCTGGAGCCGGGCGCCCTGGATGGCGGAGATGCCGACGCCGCCGCAGCCGATCACGGCGACCGACGAACCGGCCTCCACCTTGGCGGTGTTGATGGCCGCGCCGAGCCCTGTGGTCACGCCGCAGCCGATGAGGGCGGCGATGTCGAAGGGGACGTCGTCGGGGATCGGGACGGCGCAGCCGGCGTCGACGACGACCTCCTCGGTGAAGGTGCCGGTGCCGGCGAAGCCGAAGACGTCTCCGCCGGGGCGCTTGAAGTTGGGCGTGCCGGCGTTCATGAAGCCGGCGAGACAGAGCTGGGTCTGGCCGCGCTTGCAGGCGGCGCAGCTGCCGCAGGCGGGCAGCCAGCAGAGCAGGACGCGCTGGCCGGGGGTGAGTCCGGTGACGCCGTCGCCGACGTCGAGGATCTCGCCGGCGCCCTCGTGGCCGGGGATGAAGGGCGCCGGCTGGGGCAGGACGCCGCTCATGGCGGAGACGTCGGAGTGGCACAGGCCGGTGGCCCGCACCCGGATCCGCACCCTGCCCGGGCCGAAGCCCACCGCCTCGACGTCGTCGAGGACTTCCAGTTTGTCCTGGCCGATCTCGTGCAGTACGGCTGCGCGCATGGTGCGGCTCCCTCCGGAAGCGGTTCTACGAGTGTTCGACGAGGGTGTCGGCGAGGACGGGGGCGTCGTCGCGCTCCACGGCCGTCACCGCCACCTGGACGCGGCCGTCCCCGGCCCACATCCGGATGCGCAGGGTCTCGCCGGGGAAGACGATCCCGGCGAAGCGGGTGCGGTAGGCGCGGACGCGGGTGACGTCGCCGCCGAGCACGGTGTCCACGACGGCCTTGAGGGTCATGCCGTACGAGCAGAGGCCGTGCAGGATCGGCCGGTCGAAGCCGGCAAGCGAGGCGAAGTCGGGGTCGGCGTGGAGCGGGTTCCAGTCGCCGGAGAGCCGGTAGAGGAGGGCCTGCTCCTCGCGGATCGGGCGCTCGACGGTCTTGTCCGGCTCGCGGTCGGGGACGTCGAGGCGCTCGGAGGGGCCGCGGTCTCCGCCCCAGCCGCCCTCGCCCCGGACGAAGATCTGGGCGTCGGAGGTCCACAGCGGCCCGTCGGAGTCGGCGGCCTCCGAGCGCAGCACGAGGATGGCGGCCTTGCCCTTGTCGTACACGGCGGCGACGCGGGAGGTGGAGACGGCCCGGCCGCCGGTGGGCAGCGGACGGTGGAGGGTGATCGACTGGCCGCCGTGGAGGACGGCGGCGAGGTCGATGTCGATGCCGGGGGCGGAGAGCCCGCCGACGACCCCCATGCCGGCCCCGGCGACGGTGGCGAAGCTGGGCAGCACGTGGAGCCGGGATTCGAGGGTGTAGCGCAGCTCGGCGGGGTCGGTGGCGGGGCAGCCGGCCCCGAGACCGAGGTGGTAGAGCTGGACGTCCTTGTGGTCCCAGGCGATCTCGGCGCTGCGGGGTTCGGCGGCGAGGGCCTTGGCGGGGTCAATGGGCATCGACTTGCTGCTCCTTGGAGGTCCTTGGAGTGGAAGACCTCGGCGCGACCGTCCGCACCGTCGGTCACGCCGAGGCCGTGCGGGAACCGCTCGGAACACGTCAGCTAGAACGCGTTCCAGTTCGGTGTCCCCCATGTATAGCGGAGCCCCGATGGGTTGGGAACCCTCGCAGACGACACTTCTGACGGTACGTCAGACGGGGTTGTGAGGGGTACCCGGCGGGAGGCGCGACCGCGTCGACCCGGGACATTTGTCACCGCCGAATCCGTACGTGGCCGTCTGCCGCGCCCCGCCTCCCGCTCCGTAGCTTCGAGGGCATGACGAACGAACCCGCGGCCGTCTTCGAGGCGGTCACCAAGGCGTACGGCTCCGTCCGCGCGGCGGACGGCCTGGATCTCACCGTCCGGCGCGGCGAGACGGTGGCCCTGCTGGGGCGGAACGGCGCCGGGAAGTCCACTGCGCTCGGCCTCCTCCTCGGCCTCGACACCCCCGACAGCGGGCGGGTCGCGCTCTTCGGCGGCGCCCCCGGCCGGGCCGTCGCCGCGGGCCGGGTCGGGGCGATGCTCCAAGAGGGCCGGCCGGTCCCCCGCGTCACCGTCAGCGAGCTCCTCGGCTTCGTCGCCGGCACCTACCCAGAGCCGATACCGGTCGCCGACACGCTCGCCCTCGCCGGCCTCACCGCCATGGCCGACCGCCGGGTGGATCGGCTCTCCGGCGGACAGGCCCAGCGGGTCCGGTTCGCCGTGGCACTGGCGGGCGACCCGGACCTGATCGTCCTGGACGAGCCGACCTCCGCCCTCGACGTCGAGGCGCGCGGCGAGTTCTGGGCGGCGATGCGCGGTTACGCCAGGCGCGGCCACACGGTCCTGTTCTCCACCCACTATCTGGAGGAGGCCGACGCCTTCGCCGACCGGATCGTCGTCCTCGACGGCGGCCGGATCGTCGCCGACGGCACACCCGAGCTGCTGAAGCGGGCGGCCGGCGGGGCGCTCGTCGCGGTGGACCTGGCCGGCACCCCGGGCGCCTCCCTCTCCGGACTGCCCGGGGTGACGGAGGTGGAGATCCGCGGCGACCGCGCACGGCTCCGCACCGACGACCCGGACTCTACTGTGCGGGCTCTGGCGGTACGGAATGCCATACGCGGCCTGGAGGTGTCCCCACTCTCCCTCGACGACGTCTTCCTCGGCCTCACCCGGGCCCAGGACGCCCACCGGAAACACCCCGCGCACGACCTGGAGCAGACCCGATGACCACCGTCCTGTCCACGACGACCGCGTACGCCCGGCTGGAGATCCGCCGCACCGTGCGTGACCAGGCATTCGTCATCTCCACCCTCGGCGTCCCCGTCCTGATGTACCTGCTCTTCACCAACCTCGGCGGGCAGGACGGCCTCGCCTCCAGGACCGCCGCCATGGTGGGCATGGCCGCCTACGGAGCGCTGGGCGCGGCCCTCTCGCTCGGCGGCGGGGTCGCCGAGGACAAGGCGACCGGGTGGCTGCGCCAGCTGCGGGTCACCCCCATGAGCCCGCGTCGGGTGGTCGCCGGGCGAGCCCTGACCGGCGCGGTGGTCGTGCTGCCGGCGATCGCGGCGGTTCTGTCGGCCGGCCTGCTGGTCAACGGGGTGCGCATGGAGCCGCTCCAGTGGGCGGCGGTGGCTCTCGCGCTCTGGCTGGGTTCGCTGCCTTTCGCCCTGCTGGGCCTCGGCAACGGCTACCGGCTGACCCCCCAGTCGACCGGCGCGGTCAACGTGGCGTGCAACCTCGGCCTGGCGGTCGTCGGCGGCCTCTGGTTCCCGGTGTCGCTCTTCCCGGGCTGGCTGGCGGCGCTCTCCTCCTGGACCCCGACCCACCGTTTCGCGGAGGTGGGAACGGCGCTCGCCGAGGGGCACCCGCCGCCCGCGGCCGCACTCCTGGTGCTCGCCGCGTGGACGGCGGTCTTCGGGACGTACGCAGCGGTCTCGTACCGTCGTTCCGCGCGGACGGTCTGACGAGGGGGCGAGATGCGGCAGGGGTGGCGGGATCGGTGCGAGAGCCGGGAGCAGCGGGGGCCCAGCGGGCTGAGCCTGCTGCCGTGGCTGCTGCTGGGGCTGGGGGCGCTCACCCATCTGATCAGCGGTGAAGCGGCCAGGCCCTGGCTCGGCCTGCTCGGCCTGGTGGTCTTCAACACGCTGTACATCGCGATCGTCTTCCGCGCCTTCGACCACAGGCGTCGGGACTCCCGGACGACCTGGGCGCTGATGGGGACGGCGACCACCGTCAGCTTCTGCCTCGCGATCGGCTACGGCCGGGAATGGCTGCTGCTCTTCCCGCTGCTCGGGCTGGCGCTGGGTGCGGTGGTGCGGGGCGGGCGGATGCTGCGGATCACGGCGTTCCCGCTGGTCGCGGCCGTCGCGGTGGTCACGTTCTGGCGGGAGGGCGTGGGCTCGATCGGTGTCGTGTACGGGACCTTCATCTCGATCATGGTGACGGCGGCGATCCTCGCGCTGAACGAGACGGTGCGGGAGCTGCGGGGGACCCGGGAGGAGCTGGCGCGGGCGGCTGTGGAGAAGGAGCGGCTGCGGTTCTCTCGCGATCTGCACGATCTGCTGGGTCACACCCTTTCGGTGATCGTGGTGAAGGCGGAGGCGGCCCGGCGGCTCGCGCCGGGCGATCTGGACGCGGCGCTCGGGCAGGTCACGGACATCGAGACGGTGGGCAGGCAGGCGCTGACCGAGATCCGGGAGGCGGTCACCGGCTACCGCGAGGGCAGCCTCGGCACCGAGCTGGACCGGGCACGGGACGCGCTCGCCTCGGCGGACGTGGAGCCGGTGGTCCGGCGTTCGGGCCCGCCGCTGGAGCCGGCGACGGAGGCTCTCCTGGGCTGGGTGGTACGGGAGGCGGCGACGAACGTGGTGCGGCACGCGCGCGCGACCTGGTGCGAGATCGCGGTGACGAGCGGCCCGGAGCGGGCCCGCCTCACCGTCGCCGACAACGGCCGCGGCCCCTCCTCCGGGATCTCCGGAAGCGGTCTGCGCGGCCTGGCCGAGCGGCTCGCGGTGGCAGGCGGCACCCTCGCCACAGCGGCGGCCCCGAGCGGCGGATTCCTGCTGACGGCGGAGCTACCGACCTCACCGCCCCCGTCCGACCGGCCTGTTCCGCCTGTTCCGTCCGGCGAGGTGGAACCGTCCCGCCTAGGCTTCCGGTTGTGAACGAGATGCCGCGGGACCATCGGCCGGTCAAGTCCATCCGGGTGCTGCTCGCCGAGGACCAGGGGATGATGCGCGGGGCGCTCGCGCTGCTGCTCGGGATGGAGGCGGACATCGAGGTGGTGGCCCAGGTCGGGCGGGGCGACGAGATCGTGGAGCGGGCGCTGCTCGCCCGGCCCGACGTGGCGCTCCTCGATATCGAGCTGCCGGGCCGGTCGGGGCTGGACGCGGCGGCGGACCTGAGGGACGAGGTGCCGGACTGTCGGGTGCTGATCCTGACCACCTTCGGCCGTCCGGGGTATCTGCGGCGGGCGATGGAGGCGGGGGCGGCCGGGTTCCTGGTGAAGGACGGGCCGGTGGAGGAGCTGGCGGAGGCGGTCCGGACGGTGCTGCGCGGCGAGACGGTGATCGACCCGGCGCTCGCGGCGGCGGCCCTCGGCGCGGGGCCGAACCCGCTGACGGCCCGTGAGCGGGAGGCCTTGTCGGCGGCGGTGGACGGGGCGACGATCGCGGACATCGCGAGCCGTCTCCACCTCTCGGAGTCGACCGTACGGAACTACCTGTCGTCCGCGATCGGCAAGACGGGCACCCGGAACCGGATGGAGGCGGCCCGGGCGGCCCGCCAGCAGGGCTGGCTCTAGGGGGTGCCCCGTCGATGACGCCGCGGGCCTGACCTGATCGACACCCCTAGGAAAGGTCCTGGGCGCTGTGGGTGGCCGGGCGGACCAGGCCCGTCTCGTAGGCCAGGATGACCAGTTGGGCTCGGTCGCGGGCGCCCAGTTTGGCGAGGGCTCGGGTGACGTGGGTCTTGGCGGTGAGGGGGCTGATGACGAGGCGGGCGGCGATCTGGTCGTTGGAGAGGCCGGTGGCGATCAGGCGGGTGACCTCGCGTTCGCGGGCGGTGAGGACGTCGAGGCGTTCGGGGGTCTCGGTGGGGGCGGCCGGGCGGTGGGCGAACTGCTCGATCACCCGGCGGGTCGCGCCCGGTGAGAGCAGGGCGTCTCCGGCGGCGACCGCGCGGACGGCCTGGCGCAGGTCGTCCGGTTCGATCTCCTTGGTGAGGAAGCCGCTGGCACCGGCGCGGAGCGCGGCGAAGACGTACTCGTCGGTCTCGAAGGTGGTGAGGACGATGACCCGGCACTCCGTCAGGCCGGGGTCGTCGACGAGGGTCCGGGTGGCGGTGAGGCCGTCGGTGCCGGGCATGCGGATGTCCATGAGGACGACGTCGGGGCGCAGGGCTCGGGCGGTGCGGACGGCCTCGTCGCCGGTGCCGGCCTCGCCGACGACCTCGATGTCCTTGGCGCGGCCGAGGAGGCTGCGGAAGCCGGCCCGCACCAGGGCCTGGTCGTCGGCGAGGAGAACCCGGATCGTCATGCGGGGAAGCCTGGCACAGGGAGGACGGCCCGGACGAGCCATCCGCCATGGTCGCCGCGTGCCCCGGCGGTGAGTTCGCCGCCCAGAGCGTGGACGCGTTCGGCCATGCCCCGGATGCCGTGGCCCGGGGTGTCCGCGAGGGCGGGGGCGGCCCGGCCGTCGTCGGTGACGGTCACCTCCACGCGGCCGCCCTCGCTGCGGACGGCGACTTCGGCGCGGGAGGCGCCGGAGTGGCGGACGGTGTTGGTGAGGGCTTCCTGCACGACGCGGTGGACGGCGAGGGAGACCGGGGCGGGGAGCGCGGCCGGGTCGCCGGTGGTCTCCAGGTCGATGGCGAGGCCGGGGGCGCGCATCCGGTCGACGAGGGCGGCGAGTTCGGGGATCCCGGCGGCCGGTTCCACCGGGGCCGGGGACTCCCCCGGTGCGCGCAGGACGTGGACGAGGGCGCGGAGGTCGCGGACGGCGACGGTGCGGACCTCCTGGGCGGCGGCGAGGGCGGCCCGTGCCTCGGCCGGGGAGTCGTCGAGGGACTCGGTGGCGACGCGGAGCTGGAGGCCGACGACGGTGAGGGTGTGGCCGACGACGTCGTGGAGTTCTCGGGCGATCTCCAGGCGGGCCTCGGCGATCCGCCGGCCGGCTTCCAGGTCGCGCTCGCGGGCCTCCCGGAGCAGCCGGGCGTCGAGTTCCGCGCGCCAGCGGAGGCGGTTGCGGTAGGCGGTGGCGGCGGCGAGGAGCAGCGCCAGCCACAGGGCCTCGGCGCCCAGTGAGGCGAGGGCCTCCCGGGGGCCGGTGCCGGCCGTGGGCACCTCCCAGGCCGCGGCGAAGGCGACTTCGGTCAGGCCGACGCCCGCGGCCCAGGGCAGACCGGGCCGGCCCGGGCGGTCGTCGGCGGCCAGCGCGGCGTACGCGACGGAGACCGGCCAGACCCAGCCGATGTCGGTGAGGCCCGAGGTGCGGAAGACGATGACGGCCTGCACGGAGAGGAGCAGGACGGCGAGCGGCCACCGCCGCCGGGCGAGGAGGAGCAGGCCGAGCCAGAGGGCGAGCGGCAGGGCGCCGGCCGCGTCCAGCCGCCCGCCGAAGCGGGCGGTGCCTGCCAGGACCGCGACGGCGGTGACGGCCGCGAGGAGCCCGTCGGCGGGGCGTATCGCGCGCAGAGCGGAGAAGGTGCGGGCGGGCGGGCGGTCCATGCGCCGATCATGCACGACGGCCCCGCTCTCCGGTGCGGGTCGCGTGGAGCGCGACGGCGACCCAGGCCAGGTCGGCGGCGAGCACGAGCCGTTCGACCAGGCCGAGGAGGGTGGGGGCGCCCCCCAGGCCGAGGGAGGGGCCGCCGTCCATGACGTCGGCGAGGAGGACGGCGAGCGCCGCCGTGCCGAGGAGGGAGGCGAGGGCGAGTGCGTTCAGGGCGGTACGCAGCCGGGGCCGGGCCGCCGTGAGCGTCCGGCGGAGCAGCAGCGCGGCCGTAGGGAGGGCGGCGAAGGCGAGGAACGCGGCGGAGCCGTGGACGAGTTCGGAGGTGGAGGGGCGGTGGTGGTGGCCGGGCGGGTCGGCGGGGAAGACTCCCGCGATCATGATGCCCGCGGCCCACAGGGCGACGGCGACCCGGCCGGCGCCACCGCGGAGCCGGGCCGCGAGGACGGCGGAGGCGGCGCCGACGGCGAGGAGGGCCACGGGGAGGAGCACGCCGGCGGTGCCGTGCACGTACCGGCTGAGGGCCTCGCTCACCAGGTCGTAGCCGGGGTTCAGCAGTTCGACCGCCGCCATCGCCAGGGCGCCGGCGCCGATCAGGGCGAGCGGGAACCGTACCTCCGTGTCCGCCCGTATCCCTGTGTCCGCCCGTATCCCTGTGTCCGCCCGCGCCCCGGCCGTGCTCCTCGCGGCCGTCTCCCCTGCGGCTGTCTCCGCGCTCGTCGTCGCCTTCGTCCTCGTCGTCCTCGTCATGCCGTCCCCCTCGTGGTCGTGGGCGCTTCCGGAGGTTCGGAAGCGAGGGCCGGCGCCGCGATGTCCGGCTGCCGGTGCTCCTGACGCTACGAAGGGGGAAGGGGCGGCCGCGTCCTCCCGGCGCGGTCACTCCGGCGTACAGCGGACGGTGGCGGCGGCTAGCCCTTCTGCACCGTCCGGTGTACGGCGCGGGGCAGCCAGACCGTCATCAGGACGGCCGCGGCGAGGAGGATCCCGGCCGAGACGCGGAACGCCATCGCGTAGCCGGGGACCAGCTGGGAGCCGTCCAGGGGACCGGTGACGGAGTGCGGGCCGGAGACGGAGGCCGCCACGGTCGTGAGGACGGCGAGGCCCAGCGCGCCGCCCATCGTGCGGGAGGTGTTGACGAGGCCGGAGACGAGTCCGGCGTCGCCCGGGGCGGCGCCGGAGGTGGCGAGGGTCGCCAGGGGGGTGGTGGCGAGGCCGATGCCGCCCATCATGAGGATGCCGGGGCCGAGGATGGTGGTGAGGAAGGTGCCGTCGGCGGTCAGCGTGGACTGCCAGGCGAAGCCGGCGGCGGCGATCAGGATGCCGGTGACGGCGAGGGCCTTGGCGCCGGTGGCGGCCATGAGGCGGGGTGCGGCCTTGGAGCCGATGAGGACGGCGAGGGAGCTGGGGACGAGGGCGAGGCCGGCCTGGAGCGGGGTGTAGCCGAGGACGTTCTGCGCGTACACCGTCATGAAGAACCACATGGCGAAGGAGGCGGAGCCGCAGAGCATGATCCCGGCGTTGGCGGCGGACACCGCCCGGTTGCGGAAGATGCCCAGCGGGACGAGGGGTTCGCGCGTGCGGCGTTCGACGGCGACGAAGACCGCGAGGAGGGCCAGGCCGCCGAGGAGCGGGAGGAGGGTGGCGCCGGAGGTCCAGCCGGTCCGTTCGGTCTGCACGATGCCGTACGCGAGGGTGGCGAGGCCGGCGGTGACGAGGACGGCGCCGGGCAGGTCGAGGCGGCGGCCGGCGGTGGCGCGGCCCTCGCGGAGCCACAGCGCGGCGGCGGCGAGGACGAGGGCGCCGATGGGGACGTTGACGAGGAGGACCCAGCGCCAGTCGAGCAGGTCGACGAGGAGGCCGCCGACGAAGCCGCCCGCGGCACCGCCCGCCGCGCCGACCGCGGTCCAGGTGGCGATGGCCCGGGTGCGGGCGGCGCCGGCCGGGACGGCGGAGGTGACGAGGGTGAGGGTGGCCGGGGAGAGCGCGGCGGCACCGAGGCCCTGGGCGGCCCGGGCGGCGATGAGGTAGGAGCCCTCGGGGGCGAGGCCGCCGACGACCGAGGCGGCGGTGAAGAGCCCGAGGCCCGCCAGGAACATCGTCTTGCGCCCGTACAGGTCCGCCGCCCTGCCGCCGAGGAGCATGAAGCCGGCGAAGGCGATCGAGTAGGCGTTGAGCACCCACTGGAGGCCGACGGTGCCGAGGCCGAGGTCGGCCTTGAGGGAGGGCAGGGCGACGTTCATGACCGACACGTCGAGGACGACGAGGAACTGCCCGGCGCAGGCGACGAGGACGACGAGCCAGGGGCGGGGGGCGCGGAGGGGGGAGAGGGCGGGGGTGGATCCGGTGGCGGAGTCGGTCTGCGGCATGGATGTCATGGTCGCAGACCGGATTCGCCCCGTACATGCGGGAAAAGGACCGGTCGCGGAGGGAAGAAGGACCTAGGGCTCCGCGGACGGGGGTCCTAGGGCCTCGCCGGGAGGACCCGGGGCCTCGCGGGGAGAGCCTGGGGCGCTCGGGGGGGGCTCAGGGCCACCACAGGGAGGGCTCAGGCCCCCGCGAGGAGGGCTCCGGGCCACCCCATGGAGGGCGCAGGCCCCCGCAAGGAGGAGGGTCTACGGCTTCCGCAGGAGGGTGACGACGGCCGCGCCGCCGAGGCCGATGTTGTGGGCGAGTCCGACGCGGGCGCCGGGGACCTGGCGGGCGGCGGCCTCGCCGCGGAGCTGCCGGACGAGTTCGGTGGCCTGGGCGAGGCCGGTGGCGCCGAGGGGGTGGCCCTTGGAGATGAGGCCGCCGGAGGGGTTCACCACCCACCGGCCGCCGTAGGTGGTGGCGCCCGACTCCACGAGCTTGCCGGAGGCGCCCTCCTCGCACATGCCGAGGGCCTCGTAGGTGAGGAGTTCGTTGATGGAGAAGCAGTCGTGGAGTTCGATCACGTCGACGTCCTCGATGCCGAGTCCGGAGGCCGCGTACGCCTGCCGCGCGGCCTCCCGCGACATGGGGCGGCCGACGGCGTCGACGCAGGAGCCGGAGGCGAAGGACTCCCCGGTGTCGGTGGTCATCGCCTGGCCGGCGATCTCCACGGCCCGCCCCTCCAGGCCGTGTTCGGCGGCGAAGCGCGCGGAGACGACGAGGACGGCGGCGGCGCCGTCGGAGGTGGGCGAGCACTGGAGTTTGGTGAGGGGGCGGTGGACGGTCCTGGAGGCGAGGATCTCGTCGACGGTGTGGACGTCCTGGAACTGGGCGTCGGGGTTGCGGGAGGAGTGCAGGTGGTTCTTGGCGGCGACGGCGGCGAGCTGCGCCTCGGTGGTGCCGTAGCGCTCCATGTGCTCGCGGGCGGCGTTGCCGAAGATCTGGGCGGTGGGCGGGGACGCCTCGAAGCCGTGGCCGGCGGCCATGATCCCGTAGTGGCGGGCCACCGGTGAGGTCGTGAAGTCCCCCGCGCCGCCCGCGCCGCCGCCGAGGGAGCCCTTGCTCATCTTCTCGAAGCCGAGGGCGAGGACGCAGTCGGCGATGCCGCCCTCGACGAACTGGCGGGCGGTCATGAGGGCGGTGGAGCCGGTGGCGCAGTTGTTGTTGAGGTTGTAGACGGGGAGGCCGGTGAGGCCGAGTTCGTAGACGGCCCGCTGGCCCGCGGTGGATGCCTGGAAGCAGTAGCCGACGACGGCCTGCTCGACCTTCCCGTACGGGATGCCGGCGTCGGCGAGGGCGGCGGTGCCGGCTTCGCGGGCCATGTCCCAGTACTGCCAGTCACGGGTCTCGGGCTTCTCGAACTTCGTCATGCCGACGCCGGCGATGTACGACTTCATGGCGTGCCTCTCAGTCCCTGGGGAGGCCGAGCAGCCGCTCGGCGACGACGTTGAGCTGGACCTGTGTGGTGCCCCCGGCGATGGTGAGGCAGCGGGACATGAGGAACCCGTGGACGGCCGCCGTGCCGGGGCCCTCGCACACGGCGCCGTCGGGGCCGAGGAGTTCGAGGGCGAGTTCGGCGGTCTTCTGCTGGTGGAGGGTCTGGACGAGCTTGCGGACGCTGGCTCCGGCGCCGGGGTCGAGTCCGGAGACCTGGAGGAGGGTGGTGCGCAGGCCGATGCAGGCGAGGGCGTGGGCCTCGGCGAGGAGGGCGCCGGTGCGGGCGCGGACGGTGCCGTCGGCCTCGGCGGACGCCTTGATGAGCGCTTCGAGGCCGGTGTCGAAGACGACCTGGTCGGCCATGTGGACGCGTTCGTTGCCGAGGGTGTTGCGGGCGACCCGCCAGCCGTCGTCCACCTCGCCGACGACGGCGTCGGCGGGGAGGAGGGCGCCGTCGAACCAGACCTCGTTGAAGAGGGAGTCCCCGGTGATCTCCTTGAGCGGGCGGATGTCGATGCCGGGGGTGTTCCTCATGTCGACGAGGAAGTAGGTGAGCCCTTTGTGCTTGGGGGCGCCGGGGTCGGTGCGGGCGAGGAGGATGCCGTGGTCGGCCCACTGGGCGGCGCTCGTCCACACCTTCTGGCCGGTGATCCGCCAGCGGCCGTCCTCGGTGCGTTCGGCCCGGGTGCGCAGGGAGGCGAGGTCGGATCCGGCGCCGGGCTCGGAGAAGAGCTGGCACCAGCGCTGTTCGCCGCGGAGGGTGGGCCCGAGGTGGCGTTCCTGCTGCTCGGGGCTGCCGTGGGCGAGGAGGGAGGGGACGACCCAGGCGGCGATGCCGAGTCCGGCGACGGTGATGCCGGCCTCGTCGAGTTCGCGCTGGACGGCGAGCTGCTGGAGCGGGCCCGCGCCGAGGCCGTACGGCTCCGGGAGGTGCGGGGCGGCGTAGCCGGTGGGGGCGAGGGCGCGGCGGGCGGCGGCGGGGTCGAGTCCGGCGGCCGGGGCGAGGGCCTCGCGGGCGGCGGTGCGGTACGGCTCGGCGGCGGGCGGCAGGTCGAGGCGGAGGCCGCGGCGCAGCCCGGTGGCGGCGTGCCGGAGGGCGTCGAGCCGGAAGCGGTCGCCGGTGCCGAGGAGTTGGCGGGCGACGAGGGCGCGGCGCAGCAGGAGGTGGGCGTCGTGCTCCCAGGTGAAGCCGATGCCGCCGAGGATCTGGATGCAGTCCTTGGCGCAGCTGTGGGCGGCGTCGAGGGCGGTGGCGGCGGCGAGCGCGGCGACGAGGGGCCGGGCGGGGTCGTGGACGGCGCGGGCGGCGTCCCAGGTGAGGGCGCGGGCCTGTTCGAGCCGGACGAGCATGTCGGCGCAGAGGTGCTTGACGCCCTGGAACTGGCCGATGGGGCGGCCGAACTGTTCGCGGGTGCGGGCGTGTTCGGCGGCGGTCTCGACGGCGCGGGCGGCGGTGCCGCAGGCGTCGGCGGCGAGGAGGACGGCGGCGAGGTCGTGGACGAGGCCGCTGTCGAGGGCGAGGACCCGGTCGGCGGGCACGTGGTGGGCGGCGGCGGTGACCTCGGCGGTGGGCCGGGTCGGGTCGGCGGAGGCGTGCGGCCGGACGGTGAGTCCGGTGGCGGGTTCCCCTGCGGGCGGCTCTCCGGCCCTACGGGGCGCGTCGACCGCGAGCCAGACGGTGCCGTCGGCGGTGGCGGCCTGGAGGAGGAGCAGGTCGGCCTGGCCCGCGCCGAGGACGGGAGGCGCGGTGCCGTCGAGGACGTGTCCGGTGCCGGTGCGGACGGCGGTGAGGGTTCCGGTGCCGCCGATGGCGACGGCGCCGGTCCTGCGGCCTTCGGCGAGGTCGGCGAGGAGGCGGGAAAGGGGGGAGGGGCCGGAGGAGCTTGAGAGGTCCGAGGACCTTGAGGAGCTTGAGTGGTCGGAGGGGCTTGAGAGGCCGGAGGAGCCTGAGGAGCTTGAGTGGTCGGAGGGGTGGGGGGCCTGGGGTGGGCCCGCGCGGTGGAGGAGTTCGGCGCGGTGGAGGAGTTCGGCGGCGAGGACGGAGGGCAGGTACGGCCCGGGGAGGAGGGCGCGGGCGGCCTCCTCCACGACGACGGCGAGGTCGTCGAGGCCGCCGCCCCCGCCTCCGTACTCCTCGGGTACGTGGATCCCGAGGAGGCCCTGCGCGGCGGCGGCGTCCCAGTATCCGGGCCGGCCGGCCGGCGCCTCGGGCGCGTCGAGCCACCGGCGGAGTTCCTCGGGGGGTGCGGCGCGGGTGAGCCAGGCGCGGACGGACCGGGCGAGGTCCCGCTGTTCGTGCGTGATGGCGATGCCCATGGCGCGCAGATTAGAACACGTTCCATTCTGACGGAAGGTCAGATGAGGAGCGGATCGCGGAGCGGATCGCGGAGCGGATCACGCAGCGGGTCGCCGATCGCCGGAGCCGTCAGCCGCGCCCCCCGGCGCTCCCCGACTCCTCCGGCCTGTCCGGGCGTTCCGCCGCGTCCGCCCCCTCCGACCCCTCCACTGCGACCCCGACCGGCTTCGACAGCAGGATCTCCCGGGCCTGTTCGGCGGCGCGCACGATCTCCTCGCCGACGAAGTCCATGAAGCGGGCGACGTTCTCCAGCCGGGCGGCGGCCGGGGTGCCGGCACCGAGGACGGCGACGCCCTGCCGGGCGATCTCGACCATCTGCTCGTTGGCCTTGGCGGAGGCGACCATCGACTGGTACCAGAGCTCGTCGTCGACGATGTAGCGCTCGCGGCGGCGGTCGTCGCGCTCGCGCCGGATGAGGCTCTGGCTCTCCAGGAAGGCGACGGCCTTGGAGATGGAGCCGGCGCTGACCTGAAGCCGCTCGCCGAGTTCGCCCGCGGAGAGACTGCCCGCGTCGGTGGCGTAGAGGGCGGCGAGGACCCTGGCCGTCATGCGGGGCAGACCGCCCTGCATGAAGACGGTGGCGAACGCCTCCTCGTAGTCGCGCACGGCGGCCGCGTCGCGCCCGTCGCCGCGCGCGGCCGGCTGGGCGTCGCCGCCGCCGGGCCGGCGGCGGCGCGCCCGGCCCTCGGTGGCGCGGTGGGCGAGGTCGGGGCGGTAGGCGGTGGGCCCGCCGTTGCGCATGACCTCGCGCGTGACGGTGGAGGTGGGGCGGTCGAGACGCCTGGCGATCTCCGCGTAGGCGAGCCCGTCGCCCAGTCCCAGCGCGATCTGCTGACGTTCCTGCTGGGTGAGTCTGCCTCCCGGCATCGCGATCTCCCTTTCGTACGGACCCGATTCACCGCCAGCATAGCGTTCATCATTTCGTCATTGCAACGTCAGGACCTGCCTCCGTTGCATCAAAACAGCTTCCATTGCAACGATTTACAGCCTTTCACCTGCACTAATGCACTCGCGGCGCAACGAACTAGTTGCCACACCTTGGAAAGCAACGTAGCTTTTCTCTTGTCGGAAACACCGACGGAGCAAGAAACGACAACGACCTCGCAGGAGCAGTCATCATGCAGACCTTCGCCACCGCCGCCCCGATCACCGCCGTCGTCTCC